>CP059430.1:955370-1273826 GCA_013874835.1 Carnobacteriaceae bacterium zg-84
GTTCCAGCGATTAAATCTCCTAAATGTCTTTTATCATTTCTTATGGTTCCCATTAAAAATAAAACTAACATGAGTCCAACTGATAATACCTCTAAAACTATACTAATAGTATCGAAGCCAGTATACATCCCCCTGATAGTTCTCATATGCCCTAATTGCCAAGGTAAAAACTTTATTATATTTCGAACTAAAGCAGAACCATAGTTTTTATTTTTATAAGCCAACTTTAGTCCCATCTTTCTTTTTCCAATACTTCCACCATTATAATCAAGATAAGTAAAAAATAGAATTATCGGAATAACGGACGAAACAAAAGCGATGATCTGAGACTGCATATACGTAAATGCGGGAATTTCTTTTAATACCCATTTGTAAAATAAAATACAAACGATAAATAAACATACCAGATATGCACATATGACCAACCAGTCTATAAAAAGTTCTTTCACTCTAGTCGAGAAACTTATTTTATTATTTTCTTTATACATTCTGTCCCTCACAAATTCTAATTTATCTTTTATTTACTGCTCCTATTATACCAAAAAAAGTTAAGGTGTTATATTAGAACGTATCAAACTCACTTTGTCATGAAACCTTGCTATATGTCACGTCATCATTTGTTTTTTCACTCCAAATATCAAGTACTAACCCAATTGTTAGTAAGTCGAGTTCTTGTATAACTATACCAATTTCAACACAACGCAAGAGAAATAAACCTGTTGTCATTTCCCGATTACTTGTTGTGACTTTTTCTGTTTTTCACATCGATTATCTCATAGACATAGATTTGTAGACTTGACAATATTTCCGATAATATTCGAACATACGAATAGACAACCGGCTATAACCGGTTGTTTATTCACACCTTTACCACTAGAGGAGTGCCCAATGAAAAAGGAGTAACTATTATTGTTGAGTTTGTTTTCTGGTTTATCTCTTGATTTAAAAAGTCCACTAAATAGTTTCATACATTCCTCCTAATTTTAGATATTAAAAAACACCTCTATATGTGATACTTTTATCTTTCTATTACCTCTAAAATTTCTTTTCCATAATTAGCTTTTACCAATTTTTCAATTTTTAATGATGGCTTTTGTGGATTAGTAGTAACAAAGACTTTATCATAATCGGAAAGTCCCTCTACAGCATCCATCCACTTACTAACAGCTCTATATATTATTATAACCACATCTTTTTTCTTTAATCTTTCAGAAATTATTTCAAATACAAATTTTTGTGTTGGTAAATATCCCTTTTCTTTTATAACTTTATTTACTAACGGTTCTAATCCCTCCTTATTATTATATGCTTCTGAATGATAAGGAAAAAACTCAACCACTGCAATATTTTTATTAAAAAAACCATCTATTTTTGAAGTATCTAATGAATTTTTCATAAATTCTATTTTCTGAGCATATTCTTCTGGAAATAATGTTCGTAATTTCTTCCAATACCCTTGTTTATCTTTATAAGAATCAAACTCAAAAAAACGAGGTTCAGAAAAGTCTAAATTCCTTTTTATTTTTTTTTGATAAGACTCGTCAAATGTATTATAAAATTCAATATATTCATCATTAACACCAGGATTCAAGCCTAAAACTAGTATTTTAGCTTTTTTAATATCACCAATATAATGTAGGGGATAAACATTGAGATTCAATTTATACTTGTCATTCAATTTTTCATATTCTTCCCTAGACCTTAAATTATCTAAAAAAGTTTTATCGTCAGCAGCAAATATTTGCTTATTACCTGAATCATTAATTTCTTCAACAATATCTTTCCATGGATTTTTTAACATATACATCACCTCTACTAAAATAATACATTTATTATATCATCATATAGATAAAAATCTACGATTGTCATAAACTTCTGATTGCCACAACGAATCGCTCTATCAAGTGCTATAATAGTCGCAATCGCACCGTCAATTTTTCTGTTGTTTTTTCTTTGTTTGCTTTGATATTTCCTAACGGATTTATTCGAATAAAAATATTATCCATATTCCACCTTAAAACAGGATGTCCATCTTGAGCTATTTTCTGTTTTGGTCATGATGTCAAATAGTTTTCGATTAGGTTATGTATGCAATTCATCAAACACCACACCACAAATATTAAAACCATGTTTGAAATAGGCTTCAACAGAGATCACTCGATAAAAACTATCGATTGGCAAATAAACAATTTGTTTTTATGACGCTAGAATTTTAACTCGATTATTTAATTTTATAGGCTCTATAATAAATCGTGTTGGTGGGAATAATCCACCAACACGATTTTGTATATAAAAGTGGACAAAAAAAGAGAAATACCTGTATGATTAAATCACCACAATTAAACAAGGAGGTATTTCTCATGGATTATTATACAAAAAAATTATTGACATTAACAGATAAATCTTTCATAGCTGATGAACATTGGTTAGAAGAAAAAACAATAAATGGTATTCCACACCACTTTATTAAAGGTACTTGGACAAAGCCTTGCCACACCTGTCCACATTGTCATGCTAAAACACTCATCAAACATGGGACATATCAAACGAAAACATTATTACCAAAGTTTAGACAAATCAAAACTGTTTTACTTCTTAAAAGAACCCGTTATCGCTGTAAAACGTGTCTAAAAACCTGTTCTTCTTCGTGTTCTTTAGTCGATAAACATTGTTGTATTTCTAAAGAATTAAAACAACTTATTGCACTTGATTTAACGAAAAATATTTCAAGAAAACATATCTGCCAAGACCACTTTGTATCTGATGTGACCGTACAACGTGTCTTAGATAAATATACAAAACAAGTTAAACCGTCTTTTCATTATCTACCTAAGGTACTATGTATCGACGAATTTAAGTCTGTGACATCTCATTTAGGGAAGATGAGTTTTATCTGTGTAGACGGATTGACGCACCGTATTATTGATGTGTTACCTAGTCGCCAATTAGACCATTTAATCACTTATTTTAAACAATTTTCTAAAAAAGCAAGACATAGCGTTCGCTATCTTGTTATGGATATGAATGCCAATTATGGCAAACTTATTCAGAAGGTTTTTCCTAATGCCGTTATTGTCACAGATAGATTTCATATCATACAACATATACATCGGAATTTAAATACACTACGTATAAAAGAAATGAACACCTTTAAAAAAGAAGAAAAGGCTTATAAACACTTAAAGAAATACTGGAAATTATTATTAAAAGATGCCTTTGATGTAAATGATACAGACTATCACTATCACCAATCCTTTAAAACATATCTGACACACGCACAAATCCTGGATAGATTATTAGACTATAGTCCTGTTTTAAAACAAGCATATGAGTTTGTACAAGAGTTGAGATATGCTTATAGACAGCGAGATTTTGAGTCATTTATGGAGGTTATTCATCATATTGACCCGTCATTACCAGAGTGGTTTAGAAAGAAATTTGATATTTTTAAAACCTATCAGAATGGTATTTATCAAGCTTTTACCACACCTTATTCAAACGGTATCACAGAAGCTATCAACAATCATATTAAAGTCATCAAACGGATTGCCTATGGCTACAGACGTTTTTCTTATTTTAGATTGCGTATTTTAATCATACAACACCATTCTCAGTGGCAGAAAAAGAATGTGAAAAAGGTAGTGAATGGTTAATGCCATTCACTACCAACATACTCACTATTTCTCTCCACCAACACAATTTGACGAAGAGCCATTTTATAGACTATGCATCTTGATTCTACAACTCTATTCTCGACGGAGTTAAAGAACAAGAAAAAGGCAGTGAATGGCTAATGCCATTCACCACCTAAAATCAGTTCTATATTATTAGATTTTTTGCTAACTTATATAATAATATCCCGTAATTATAGATATATTATATTTTTCTTAAAATCTAATTTTGTTTTTTCTTAGTTCCAAATAGTAAACTAATTGAAGACACAATGGCTAACATCGCAACACTAAAGAATCGATTTTCTGTTTCACCCGTTTTTGGTAATAACTGAGCTACTTTTTGTTCCATTGGTTGTTTTGGTGGCAATGCTTCACTAGATGTTGTTTTACCTGTTGGATTCTTTGGTTGCTCTATCTTTTCACCTGGTTTTACTGGTTCGTTAGGTGTTTCATTTGGCGTTGGCGTTTCTGTCTGATCCTCCGTCGGTTTTTCCACCTTTTCATTTGGTTCTTCTGTGGTTTCCGACTGTTCTTCAAAACGCACAACAGCAATATCTCTTAAATCTTCATCAATCGGAGCAAAATAAGTCACAGCAAGATTACTTCTTAAATTATAAATAGCCGCATAGTTAAACGAACTTTGTGACACATCATTACCAATAAAACGCCAATCTCCCGTATAACGGGTCACACCAGCAGTCGTACCATAAAGTCCATTCTTATCAAACTGTTCTTTATGAATATGTTCTGGATAAGAAATAAATTGCGCTGACATTCTACCACCAGGATAATCATACAGACTTTGTGATCCATTATCATAACTACCAATATATCCTTCAGCGAATGAACGCCAAGCAATTGAAGCCCATAATGGTAAATTCCGTATTTTTAAAGCTTGCTCCTTAGATACTTTAAAACTAATTCTCAACGCTAAAGGATGACCTATACCTTCTGCAGAAAGCAGATAGTTTTTTATCATATTTGGTCTATCGCCATATTTTTCAATTTGTTCCTCGATTGTCCCTAATTCTAGAATATTATCATAATCTCTAGGACTATCGGCTTCTGCATTGTATTCATTTTTTGAAAGACCTGCAAAGACAATAGCGTTTGGCAATGTATCCAAACCTCGAGCCTTACGTAATTCTATTTCTTCATTCCATGCTAAAGAAGTATATTGGAAATAATTTTCTTTATTATTTGCTTTTAATAAAGCTAGTCTCTCTTCCTGTGTTTTTTCAAACTCTGCCATAGAAGTCGTAACACCTAATGGCACTTCTACATCTTTTGAAGCTTTCAAACGTCTTTCACGTAATTTATCCTTGTCATACTCATCTATTCCTAGATCATCTTTATTGTAAGTTCCAATTTGAGTAAATGTGACATCTTGCCCAATTCCAGGTAGTGCAACATGAAGGGTGTTTGCCGTTTGGATATGGTCACTACTTTGAACAGCTTGAACAGATATTTGATAAGAATATTCAACAAAGCCGTCACCTAAATCCCTCGCTTCAAGAGGTGTAACATCAACACCCCCACCAAGTGTGTGAATATTATCAGTCGGCTGAGACTCTACAGGGCTAACTGAGTCTGGATTCGGTTGAATATCTTGTGGTTGTGTATCTGGCTTTGTTTCATAGCGTACAACAGCTATATCTCTTACATCCTCTGTCCGCGGAGCAAAATAGGTTACTGCTAGATTGCTTGTAAGGTTAAAGTTAGACACATAGTTAAAATTTGCTTTTGTAATATCGGTTCCAATAAGACGCCAATCACCAGTGTAAGCTGTTACACCAGTATCTGCTCCATAAAGTCCATGCTTATCAAATTGATTATCTTTAATCGTTTCAGGATTTGCTACAAATGCTGCAGCTTTTGCTCCATTATCAAAATCATATAGATTTTGAGCCTCAGTTTTATACGATGCAATCCCACCTTCATTAAATGCTCGCCACGCTAATGCAGACCATAATGGTAAATTTGGTGTCTTTAATGCTTGCTCTTCTTTCACTTTGAAACTTACTTTAACTGCCATCGGATGACCACCACTGTATGTAGAAAAAACATAGTTCTTGATGGTATTCGGCAGATTTTCATATTTAGCAATATTTTCTTCAATAGTTTTTGCTGGATTTGAACTATCTTTATCATCAAACACATCAACCGCTGGATTAAAACCACTTTGAGTATACCCAGTAAAGATTACAGCGTTTGGCAAATCCAACATCCCTTTTGCTTTACGCAACTCTATTTCCTCATTAAATGCAAGCGAAGAACCTGTGATGTAATCATAATTATTTGCTTCGCGTTGTGCGTGCCGTTCTTCTTGAGTTTTATTAAATGCTTCAATCGAATGGGTAATACCCAATGGAACCTCAACGTTTTTTGATGCAGTCATTCGCGCATGTAATAACTCAAACGGACTAAACTCTGCATTATCTTTTAATAACTCTCCATCATAGGTACCAATTTGAGTAAATTTAACATCTTGTCCAAATCCAGGTAGAGCAACATGAACAGTACCTGACGTTTGAATATGATCACTACTAACAATCGCTTGAACAGAAACTTGATAAGAATATTCAACAAAGCCATCGCCTAAATTTTTAGCTTCTAAAGGTGTAACATCGACACCACCTCCAAGAGAATGAACATTATCAGATGGTACTCCATTTGATAATAATAAAAGTCTAGGATTATACTCTTCTGACCCTATTGTAGAATAAGTAGTAAGTGATGAATTTATTTTCTCCGTGTTTAATACTGATTCTTGGTCTGTCTCTTGTTTTCGTTCTTCTGTCATTGAAGTCGTACTAAGCAATTCTTCACTATTTACACTTGTGGTATTCGGTGATGTATTACTTTGTGTCGCTTCCACTTTTGAATCGCTTTCATTCGCGAGTACTTGATATCCTCCGACACCTAAAAAAGTAAGTCCCAGCAGTACAGACGTAACTCCAAATTTAAATTTTTTAATCGTAAAACGTTGTTTCGTTTGTGAAACATTGTAATATCGATATTTTTTTTGACGAAACATAATAATCTCCTTTCCGATGTTTTACTTCTACTACCTCTACAACAATTATTTTTATTTCATAGTACTCCTTGTTACCTTTCTTCTTAAAATTTGTTCATCTTAAAAAGCATAGATTTAATTATATTATTATAACATAAATATAATAAGAAAAATACAACATTTAACAATAATATTTATTTAGTAAATTATATAATTAAGTTAGCCAGTAGTACAAAAAAAGTATCTCATAGGATATACTTTTAGTAACAACAAAAAAAGGATACCAAGAGATGCAAGAATACTATAACACAAACGGCACAAAACAATTATCATCGTTTGCGTTTAGCCATAGGTAGAACAGATACGTGGACGGTAGAAAAAGAAGCCCTCATCAGAGAAAAAATCATGGATAAATATTCCCCTGAAATGATTAGTCAACTACCTGATATGCCCTCTTGTACAACGATTTACACATGGGTATACAAAGGATGGATTACAGGTATTTTGCGTAAATATTTACTTTATCCTAGAAAACATAAACCGATAATATCAACTGAAAAACGACCACCAAGAAAGACTAATGCCCTCTCTATCGAATAGCGACCACAAAACATTAATGAGAGAAAAGAAATTGGGCATTTTGAAATAGATTTAGTGATTTTAAACAAGAAACGTGGACAACAATTATTGACATTAACAGACAGAAAAACACGCTATGAAATCATTCGTCTGATTCTTGATAAAACGGCTCAAAGTGTGAACACCGCTTTGACGTCTATTCAACAAGACTATTTAATCCGGTCTTTAACAGCTGATAATGGTTCTGAATTTTTAAGATTAGACGAAGCCATCACTTGTCCTATTTATGATGCACATCCATTCTCTTCTTATGAACGAGGTAGTAACGAAAATGCAAATCGATTGATTAGACGATGGTTCCCAAAAGGCACAACAACCGTTACTCCTAACGAAGTAACGGCTGTTGAACAATGAATAAATCGTTATCCACGTAAATTATTTAACTATGTATGTCCTTATGATTTACCTGAGGTGGCTAACTTAATTATATAATTTATTATTAAAGCAATAATCTCACTTAATATTACGTATCAACTAAATATTCATTATGCATCTTATGCTATTTTTTTTTAGAATTAAAAAAAAGTTCAAATAAAAATGTAAAAAAAGTGATTGCAAAAGAATCTATAAGCATCAAACGTTTTAAAAAAACAAAAATCAAAGTTGCAAAAAATACTCCTATTGTAGATTTATATTTTAAAATAAACATTTTCTTTTCAACACATCTCCTAAAATTTTTATTCAAAAATAAACACTTCCTTAATATCTTTATTTAAAATTTTACTAATTTCATAAGCTACTTTTATGTTTGGTATTTTTGTTTTATTTTCATATGACATTATCGAGTGCCTTTTTAGTCCTACTAATTTTGCAAGTCTGTGCTGTGATAAACCTAATAATTTTCTAAATTCTGCTATTCTATTGTTCATAAATAAGTGTCTTTTTCTAAGTTATTCTCTTTTGGTTAGTTTTATATTACCAAATTCTTTTTTGGTTGCCAATAAATAACTATTAAAATCTCAACTATAGTAAATTATTGAATTAAGTTAACCAGTGATACAAAAAAGCATCTCATAGGATATTTAATGATTATATATTTTTAGGGTTGATGGCATAATCTAGCAACCCTAATTTCATATAAAACTCTACTAAAACTATCATGATTGATATATTTTACCTTATATTCAGTTATCTCAGCATGTATTTCCTAACGCACGTATCAGTATTGCTTCTTTTCATATTGTAGAGGCCGTACATCATTGTGACTTAAAATAAAAAGATAGTGACTTAACATCTGTTAAATCACTATCTTTATGAGCTATCAACCCTATTTGACATAGAGCCATATTTTAACTTATCTATTTTGCAAAAATTCACTGACTTAATTAGAGTTTTGATAAATCGAATCTCTAAAGTCATTCGTATCTAAAAGATACGCTTTGAAAATCGCTTCTTTAAGTGCAAGTAGATTTGGTGTTGCTTTCTGAGCCTTTAATGCGACCAAATCCGCTTGAATAGCATCATTTATCAATTTATTTAATGTTGCTTCATCTGCTGTATAAGTTTTCTGATTATACGTAAAGGTAACTGGTTTCAGCTGATTAACTTTATCTAGACGACGTTTGTACATTGCTTTTTTAAAGTCATGGAAATTTGAAAACTCATCATTGGTAATTTTCTTAAGAATATACTCATCATTAAATACTTTACCTGCAGCTCGAGCTTCAGCACGGTATTGATTCGATAAATAAGCAACAAAGCCTTCATAACCTGTTTCAGCTAGTAATTCGTTACTCAAACGTTTAATACTCAAAGTATCTGAAGATCCATTTGGATTCGTCAAACCACTATAGTTCGCAGCAAATAAATGTTCGATGTCATAACCATTTTTACTAATCTTCTCTTTATTACCATGAAGTCCATGAACACCAAGCAGAATATCATTTTCTACCAAATTATCAACACTTTCTAAAGTGAGAGATTCTAAATCTTCTACACTTAGTTGACGGATTCTCGACTCCCCGATGTCATTGATACGTTCAATTTTCTTATAGAACAATGCTTGGTCTTCTTTGGCTAATTTCACTAAAGCATTTCCTTCCAAAGCTTCAAGAGTATAAATCACATCCATACGACCTTGAAGGTATTCTTTCAAGTCTGCTTGGGTTTGGAAACGTTCTGGTGATAAGTTATGAACACGATTGTTTGCATATTTTCCATCTTCTGCAATAGAGAAGTCTATATTTGTATTGAGTGCAAAAATCGGATTAGTTGCTGATGTTGTCGATTGTAGAAGTCCTTGAGCATAAACTTCTGCACCAAAGAATTCTCTACGCCCATATCCACCAAGATAAACCGTCCCATCCATATTATGAGTCATTTCATGAGTGAAGACAGATTGACCATACTGGCTAAGCATATTATCAATTACATAGTGAACTAAGCTACCGGTTGCATATGCACCAACACCGTTTGGCATATAGTGTTTACCAATTGGTGCAAAGAAGTCTGTCATACGGCTTGATGCTCCTTCTCCAAACTTCGGCATCCAATAAGCTGGCTTGTTATCGAATCGAGGAATAGAGTAACCGTCCCATGACGGAATTGGCATATTACTTCTACTATACATAAGTGCTTTAACTTCTGGTCTAGCCATTCGATACCAGAAATCAAAATGATCTCCTTGTATTTTAGCAAAATAATCCACCAGATTGTTGACACGTTTTAATTCACTTGCATATTTATCAGGATTCGTTTCTTTAAGCGACATATCCATATAACGATCATACATACCAAAAGATAAAGTTGTCATATTACTCATGATATAAATTCCTTCAGATGTCAAGTTTAAGAGTGGCAAAATCATACGAGGATGATCTATACGATTAAGCTGGTCGTATACTTGATACATTTGATTTGGTACTTCTTTTGATTGTACTTCTACGATATACGCTTTTGTCGCAGACTTAAACCAATCATTTTCATTAAGCTTCGTAAAACGTGTACGATAAGCACTTAGATAATCACGAAGATTCTCATATCCAGATACTGGGGCAATCCATTTTGTATACGTTACCGGATTATTCTTAATATCGAGTGCATCATTTCCCATACGGCCAAGATTTGCTAGCCATTCTAAACTATTTACTTGCGTACCGAAGAAATTTTGATAGAAAGTTACCAATTCTCCAACATTCATCTCGTCAAATTGAATATTATAGAGTCGATTGAGGTAACTTGCTCCTACAAGAATTGCAACAGCATTCTTTTTCATATAATCCTTCATCTGTTCTTTTAACGGTATTGAAGTAAAATCTCCAGCTACACTTTGAGAAAGTGCTGCTTCAAAAATATCTTGTGCACGGTCATTCACTTTCTTAAAGACATCTTTTAAATATAGTACTTCTAAAATATCATTTTGATATTTTTCAAGTGGTTCAAGACTTGGACTATCAGACACTCTTTCTGGATGACCTTGAGTTACTTTCCAAACATCATCTGAGAAATACGTTAATCCCTCTACTCGTTTCATTGCTGTTTCAATAACTTCTGCTGGGGATATTATAAATTGTTCTGGTGTATAGAGCAATTCAGTTCCATTGATTCCATATTCTTGAATCGTATTAGCTGCAAAAGCTGAACCTGGAGTAATATCTAAGTATTCTACTGTACCGTCTGCATAGTTTAAAAGCAAACGATTGATTCCTTCCTTATTTTTATAAAGGTTAGCAATGACTTCATTATCTTTCATTGGGACAATCGACACTAGTTTTGTTGTATACAACTTACTTGATGTATCAATCTTATTCCCTTGCTTCACAATATACTCACGATTATAAAACGGTAAAAGTTTTTCGGTATTACGATAAGCCATCTCTCGTGCCGATTCATAATGAGGTAAGTTACTATAATCGATCATTTTAGAACTTTGCCCAACCAAAGTTTCTTTATCAGATAAAGTAGCTGTTATTCCCATTTCGTTCACTTTTTCTGCTGCGGCTTCTGGAGAAATTAAATTTACTTTTCCAGACTTAACATTGGCAGTCGATTTCCCTTCAACGCCATAAATCTCTGTTGCATTGATACCATCGCCCGATCCATTTAAAGTAGAACCATTTGTTACAGGAATTGCCGATACGATTCGATTAAAGACTGCACGACCTGCACTTCCACTAATCGCTCCAACTCGGCCACCACCTTTATTTTCCAATGCTCCTTCGACATAGACATCTGATACATTCACATTGTTTGTAGCAATACCTAGAACTCCACCAAAGTCTTGTGCTGCTTTTACTTTAGTATCAATCATGACATTTGCATGTACTTTTTGAATGTTACTGTTACCAATTTGTCCTACAAGACCACCCGATTTCATTTCTGTATCAGTCGCTGTTGTAGTGATTTTCATGTTAAGATCTACATTACGGATATTTGTATTCGATTGTGCTGAATAAACCAATCCAGCAACATTATAAGGAGCTGTAATGCTGCCCTCAATCGCTACATTTTCAATCTGCGTGCTAGTTGCTTGATTAACAAGAGCACCTACATTTGCTTTTGGTGATTGAATGTTAACATTAGATAAATTAAGATTTTGTAAAGTGGCATTCATAGTTGTTTCAAACAGAGATGCCTTCAAGTCATAAATCGTGTAATTTTTACCGTCATACAATCCATTTAAAGTACCTGTAAACGGAACCGTCACGTAACTAGAAACTGGAACTTCCATCTCTCCAGCACTCAAATCAGCTCCTAAAGTAAATACTCCACTTGGATTAGCGTTGATTGAGGTAATCAAATCTTTAAAAGAAGTATAGATATCATTTTTCGCTGGTGCCAATCGACTAACAATAAAACTGTAATTATCTTCATACTCATCTGTTTCATTAAGTTTCACAAGTTCAGGGTGAGTCGCTACCACTTTAAAGCCATTATCTTGAGCTATAATTTCCTTGATTGGTAATTGAACTTCCTTACCACTTTCTGATATAAAGCTTGCAAAATATTCATCTATAGGACCAATTTCTGATAAACTAATAACTTTTGTTTTGATACCATTTCGGTAAGTATATAGTGATAAGTCACGTAAATTTTTTAATTCAATCTGCTTACGTTCTAAGACAAAGGATTCAATATTTGAAAGTGTTTCACGCGCATTTTCAGCTAATGTTGCATACTCAAAAGTCGTTTTTAATTTGTAATCCACATAATAGTCTAATCCTGAAATATCAACTCCAGCTAAATCTCTTTCTGAAAGTTGAACTTCTTTCACCAACTTATCTTCCGAATAAATTTGAGCAGTAGCAGAAATAAAAGTAGCATCAGGATCTGTTAATTGATACTGCACTCGAATCGACTTGTCTTTTTCTTGCTTATCTAATGTCTGCAATTCTAAGACTGGCTTCGTAAGCGATACATTTTCTAAAGCAGCTTCTGCTTCCTCCAGTTTTCTAAATGCTTCTTCTACTTTCAGTTTTTCCTCGGCAATGGCTTCTGCACTGGTTGTTGGATCTACAATTTTAGCATTTGCCTCTTCCAAGATTCGTAGTGCATTTTGTTTTGCAGTCTCATAGGCAGCAATACTTGTTGGTGTTTTTTTCGTTGTATCAACTTCTTTTTGTAGACCTTTGTCTAATTTATCTACTGAAACCATTAACTCAATTGGCGCCAAAGGCTTCGTAACTGTCAGCACCTCTCCCCCTAAAACATCATGATGTTTCTCTGGTTCTGGCATTTCTGTTGGCGTATCTGTTGTAGTTTCTGTACCAGTTGGTGTTTCTTCTTCCGAATTTTCTGGTTGCGTTGGTGTTACAGGTGCATTACCTGTATCTGAACTTTCTGTTTCTCCAGTAGTTGACCCATTTGGCACTTCTGTTTCCGTTGGCGTTTCTGTTGTAGTTTCTGTACCAGTCGTTGTTTCTTCTTCCGAATTTTCTGGTTGAGTTGGTGTTGTCGGTACACTATCTGTATCTGGACTTTCTGTTTCTCCAGTAGTTGACCCATTTGGCACTTCTGTTTCTGTTGGCGTTTCTGTTGTAGTTTCTGTACCAGTCGGCATTTCTTCTTCCGGATTTTCTGGTTGCGTTGGTGTTACAGGTGCATTATCTGTTTCTGGACTTTCTGTTTCTCCAGTAGTTGACTCATTTGGTACTTCCGTTTCCGTTGGCGTTTCTGTTGTAGTTTCTGTACCAGTTGGTTTTTCTTCTTTCGGATTTTCTGGTTGCGTTGGTGTTACAGGTGCATTACCTGTATCTGAACTTTCTGTTTCTCCAGTAGTTGACTCATTTGGTACTTCCGTTTCCGTTGGCGTATCCGTCGAAGTTTCTGAACTAGTCGGTGTTTCTTCTTCTGAAATTTCCGGTTGTGTTGGGACTTCAGGGGTATTCACTATTTCTGGATTCTTAGGTACTTTTGGTATTTCAGTCGTATTTACTGTATCTTGAGTGACCGTTTCTTCTGAGATAGCCACATTCGTCTGCTCTAATGTTTCTCTATCTACTTTAGAATTTTTGTCAATGATATAACCGATAAAGCGATAACCTTCAATGTCACGAACTGTTTCAGGTAAAAGCGCACCATTTGGCAAGCTAAACTCTTGTGTAAGATTTGCAAATAAATTGTGAGTCAATGCAGATGCATTTGGCACTACAACAACTTGTCCTAAGGTAGTAACTAACAATACTGTCACGACCCATTTTTTCTTCTTACGAAGAAAAGTTAAGGCACACACCAACAATGTGACCCCTGCTCCCGCCACAAGTGTTGACCATTCTTCACCTGTATTTGGCAGAGTTCTATTTGTATCCGGACGATAAACCATGTAATAAGTCGTATCTCCCGTCACTTTATCAGACGGCAAAGCACTAATAATCAAAGCTTTCTCATCATCAGTTAATTCTTCCTCACTAACATAATGATACGTGATTTTTGACTTTATTGTTTCCTCTGCATGTACCATTTCTGGTGATGCAGCAGCTAAAAAACTCGTCCCCAATAAAACAGAAGCTACACCTATTGAGAGTTTTCGTATTGAAAAGCGGCTAACCCGCCTATAAAATTCTTTCATATTCTTTTCTATTCCTTTCATTTTACTCAAAGTTACATAATGTACTATTTACTTTGTTCCAAAATAATTGTGTTTGTAGAGGTAAATCCACCAACATCATTTTGTGTATAACAATCGACAAAAAAGAGAAACATCTGTTTGAATGACTGCAATTAAAAAAGGAGATATTTCTCACGAATGATTATACAAGAAAATGATGAACATTAACAGATAAATATTTTATAGACAACAATCAGTACAACGATAAGTAATAAGAAGAAAAAACAAAGGGAGTTCTAAACACTTCATTAAAGGAATTTAGATACCCCCTTGCCACACTTATTCACATTATCATGTTAAAATATTTATCAAACAGAAATACTGCCATCAAAGTTTAACCCAATCAAATCGTTATTGCTATAAAATATGTCTAAAAACATATACATTGTATCTGATATAATCATTTAATATACAAGTTAAATCATCTTTAAACTTTCTTCCAAAATGATTATATTTTGATAATTTTACATCTTCGCATTTGATAATGATTTGAATAAACAACATGCTTTCATAATAATTTCAAACTCAAAAACGACTAAATTTCTTTATATTAACGCTATTTATTTCGTGAAATTGTATCCACTGATTGATTTCAATGAAACTTAACTTTATAGTTATTCCTTTTCCAATTCAATATGAACCTCTGATTTTTTTTCAATTAAAACAATACCATCTCCCAATGGAAGTAAAGTTGATTTTAAATCTGGATGTGTTTGTACCAAATCTAAAAATTGATTTAAGCGACGATGAATTTTTCTAACACGACGAGGAATAGTTTCAATATCATCTAAAATCGTACCACCTTGAAAAATATCATCTACAATTAAAACACCTCCGACTTTTAACAATCGGATACAATGTGGAAGAAAATCATAATATTTTGATTTAGCACTATCCATAAAAATCACATCGTATTGTTCTGTTAGCGTTGGTAAAACGTGTTCTGCATCGCCTTCCAATAACGTAATTTTATCAGACATATCCGAACGCTCAAAATTTGCTTTTGCTCGCTCAATCATGACGTCAAATCTATCAATCGTTGTCAAATGCCCATTTGGTGATAGATGCTGTGCCATTAACAAGCCTGAAAATCCAATCGCTGCTCCAATTTCTAAAATCTTTTCAGGTTTTAGTTGCCCTAATAAAAAATCTAAAAAAACAGCTGTTTCGTGTGGAATAATCGGAATACGTCGTTCATTGGCATACGCTTCTATTTCTCCAACAATTCCAGTAAATTTTCTTTGTTTTTCTCTCATATAGGTAACGATATTAGATTGTACAATTGGCCTATCCATCATCTCGTTTTTTTTCATAACTCACTCACTTTTCTTTATGATATGTTTATTTTACTAAACACTTTTTATATATTAACTTATTAAAAGAAGGTATACAAAAAGAGGTATAGACATTTTAAAAATAAATTTCTATAAATGATGTCTGTACCTCTTACTTTTTTTATGATTATGCGTCTTGTAATAATTCAAAAATTTCAATCGCTACTAAATCTAATTCATCAAACTGATAAGGTTGATTTGTTCCTGTTTCTTCTAATTCAAAGCTTTCTGTTTCATGATTATAACGTACAACACATTTTTCAACACCGTCTTTTTCAAAACGTCTTGTTTCGACATCAGATGTATCCTCAACCATTGCTTCCAAGCGACGAATAATCGCTGCTAGTTGTGATGACTTCATATTCTGTTCACTCCTCTTTCAAATATTGCTTTCTTAACCAATATTTCATTTATATCATATCACTAACTGACTAGACTTATTTTAACAGAAAATGACTTGATTTAATACTATTTTTTTTATAAAAAAATAAATTTACTTATTTACGCATGATTTGTATACATTTTAATAAGACTTTGTGTGCCTAAATCACCGTATCCTGCTTCAACTAATTGTGCATAAACACGTTCCGCTGTTTGAGTCGCAGGTAAGTCAACCCCCATTTCATTTGCCTCATCTAAAGCAATACGCAAGTCTTTTAAAAAGTGCTTCGCATAAAACCCTGCTGCAAAATCGTCTTTTAAAACTCGAGGTGCGTAGTTGGTTAAAGACCAGTTTGCAGCACTGCCTGCTCCAACTGTATCTAGTACTTGCTCAAGACTTAATCCTGCTGCTTTTGCATATACCAGTAGTTCTGTCATACCTGTCATTGTACCTGCAATCATAATTTGATTTGCCATTTTTGTATGTTGTCCGGCACCAGATTCTCCTTGTAAACGTACTTTACTTGAAAAAACACCTAACAATAATTCCACTTTTTCAAAGACTTCTTGATCGCCTCCAACCATTGTCGTCAGTGTGCCATTTTTTGCACCAATATCTCCTCCTGAAACAGGTGCATCTAATGCATTTGCACTTCTTTTAACAGCTTCTTCATAAATTCTTTTTGCGAGTCGTGGTGTACTAGTTGTTAAATCAATTAAAATTTTTCCTGTTATATCAACAGAAAAAATACCGTTTCCGCCAAAATATACTTCCTCAACATCACTTGGATACCCCACCATTGTCATGACAATATCAACTTGCTTTGTCACTTGAGCAGGAGTTTCTGTCCAAACAGCACCTTTATCCAATGCCTCTTGTGCACTTTCTTTTGTGCGTGTATACACCACAACATGATGCTCTGCATTTAACAAATGGGATACGATTGATTTACCCATAACACCTAATCCAATAAAACCAATATTCATTTTTTTCACCTCTAAGGATATTTTATCATAAGATACGTGAGAATAAAATCAAACCGATTCTATCCTTTTAAAAATCAGGCGTAGACATATATATGCTCAAAAACACCCCAAACAGTCTGTTTGGAGTGTTTATTTTAATCATCTAAAAATAAAATGTGTAAATGTCCGTTTTTATCAGTGATTATATCTGTATTTACTTGATAAACGTCTTTAATTAACTCTTTTGTTAGTACCTCTTTTGGAGTGCCCACAGCTACGATACGTCCTTGATAAAGGACGTAAATAATGTCACAATACATTGCAGCCATATTCAAGTCGTGTATAGCTGCAATAACAGTCATATCTAATTTTTTGACCGTTTGTAATAGCATGAGTTGATGTTTGATATCCAAGTGATTAGTTGGTTCATCTAAAATTAAACATGATGGTTGTTGTGTTAAGGCTCTTGCTAAAATAACACGTTGTTGTTCGCCGCCTGATAATGTTGAAAATTCTCGGTCTTTATACGCTAACATGTCCACAAGTGTTAGTGCATGCTCCATAATACGATAATCTTCTTCAGTTTCTTTGTCAAACATACTCTTATAAGGTGTTCTTCCCATTAACACGATGTCTTGTACTGTAAAATCGAATTGGTATTGATTGTGTTGTGCCACAACAGCCATTTTTTTTGCAGTTTCTTTATAACTGAATTGATGAATAGGTGTGCCATCTAACAAAATCGTGCCACTATTGACATCCAATGTACGATAAATGCATTTGAGCAGTGTGGATTTACCACTACCATTTGGACCAATCAATCCGATAAATTGATTTTCTTTTGCTTGTAATGTAATGTCGTGTAAAATGGGCGTTTTATCATAGATAACATTTACTTTGTCTGTTTGTACTTGCATTTTATTTACCTCCTGCACGATGTGTATGGCGTATCATGAGAAAAATAAAGCAAGGTGCACCTATCAATGAAATCAAAATACCAATAGGCATTTCAGAGTTTCTTAATACAATCCGTGACATAACATCTGCCCATATCACAAAAATAGAGCCGACTAATGCACTGAACGGAATAACGTATTTATGGTCGCTACCAAATACTAGACGTACAGCATGTGGAATGACTAATCCTACAAATCCAATAACCCCTGCTGCATATACAGCAAATCCCACCATTAAAGAAGATAAAATAATATACCAGCGTCTTAATTGCTGTGTGTTCATTCCCAATGTAATGGCGGTGTCATCTCCTAATAGCATAACATTTAATTGTCGGTACTGAGACCAAAAAACAAGTGTACCTACTAACATAATAGGCAGCACCACTGCAATGATGTGCCATTTTGCACTTGCCATACTACCCATAAGCCAAAACATAATTTGAACAGTGGCACTTTTGTCATTGGCAATATAAATCACAAAATTAGAAAATGCCGAACAAATCGCACTGACAGCTAATCCTGATAAAATGATTTTTGTTAAATTTGTTCGACCTCCTAAGTTTGCTAGTAGCAACACAAGAAGAGAGGTAATCAACGCTCCAATAAATGCCATAACACCAACTGCATTTGCACCGAATACAGACCCAATACCAAATAGTATAGCGAGTGTTGCACCAAAAGAGGCTCCTGATGAAATCCCTAAAATATAAGGATCTGCTAGAGGATTTTTCACAACAGATTGCATGACCACGCCACATACTGAAAGTCCCATACCAATCGTTAGAGCGAGTATAACCCTTGGAAAACGAATGAGCCAAACAATGTCGTGCGTTGCACCTGTAGCAAATGCTTGAAATTGTTCAAAGTGAAATAACTCATAACCTATTACGCTATACACATCGGAAATGGATAAATCAGCATTTCCGAATGTGATAGCTGTTAAAATCGAAACAATTAGGCCCACAAATAAAATGATTGCCCATAGAATTGGTTTTGCTAATCGTTTTTGTTTGTTCATAGATTATTTATCCATTCCTAAGTCAATACTTGGATATAATCCTTTAGCAAAAGAGATAATACCGTCTTTTGTTCTTGTTGCACTTGCATACATTTCACTTAAAAAGATTGGAACAACACGTTTATTTTTAATGGCATTTAAACTTGCTAATGATTCATCTTTTAAGATTTTATCTAAATTCTCTTGTTTTACTTTTTCTGCGTCATCTCCTTCATAAGGCATGTAAACAACAAAAATCACATCTGGGTTAGCAGCAATTAAGTCTTCTTTTCCTAATTTTGCAACATCAGCATTTTTTAATTGACCACCTAATTTAGTCACCATATCTCCACCTAGTGTATTACTACCGTAGTTTCTAAATGCATCTTTTTCATTTTCAAGTACTAAAACACTTGGTTTTTCTTTCATGTCTTTTGTTTTATCAATCACTTTTTTAATTGTATCTTGCATATCTTTTACAATTGCTTCTGCTTTTGATTGTACATCAAAAATTTTACCGATATTTAAAATATCTGTGTATTCATTTTCTAATGTACTAATACGTTTTTCACCGTCTTTCACACGACGTGTATTGCTGTTAACGTAAATATTTACTTTTTTGTCTACCCAGTCTTTTGCATTTCCTAATGTTTTTTCACCGAATAAAGACCCCCATGAAAAAATCATATCTGGTTCTAAAGAAGTTGCTTTTTCAAGAGATGGTGCAAATTCTGTTAAGTAATTCAATTTAGAGAAACCTGCTTTTTGATTTTCTGGTACAGCATTATCTAATCCAGATGCAGCGACAATTCTGTCTTCTAACCCTAAAGCAAGTAATGTTTCGATACTTCCTTGATAAACAGCTAATACTTTCTCTGGAGATTTTGTATACACTGTTTCCAATTCACTTCCATCTGATCCCCATGTTTTAATTGTTAATGGATACTGTGTTTTTCCTTCTCCCATACTTGCTTTTGTATTTGCATTTTGCACGGTATTTTCTTTTTGAATTTCCGATGCATTTTTTCTAGCACTTTCTCCATTTTGTTGACATGCACCTAATAAGGCTACTAAAGCTAAAGTTGTTGTTAATTTTACAAATTTTTTCATCATTATCTCCTCTATTTTTCAATGGTAAATCTAAACCAATTCACTTGATTGGTATCACTTGTTGAGAATGGATATCCACCCTGTATCCAATCTTTTTTTATTTTCTTCTCAATACCACTCGCATTGATTAAATTCTCTTGTATCAATCCTGCCGTATCAAATCTTTCTTTGACTAAACTTGTATACGTAATACCTGCTCTTTCTAATAAGCACGGAATATCATCAGGTAAAATCAAATACAATAAGCGAATGAAACGGTATTGATTGATGACTTCATTATCCATACATTCTTGAATAGAAATATCTGTTTGTATTTCTTTTGTTGGTAAATGTAAGGTTGCTTTTGCTCGATAAAAAAAATACAATCCTTGTTTTGCCTCTTTGACTTTTTCAACAGAAATAGCCATATCATTTGGAATAAACACTTCTAAAATGAGTTGCCCTTGCTTTTTAAGCGAGTACATTAATTTTTCAACAATAATACATTGTTGCTTTGGTGTAAAATGTTGAAGAAATCCGTCAGCAGCAATGATGACATCGTACTGCTCTTTTGGTAAATCTACTTTTAAAATATCCTCTTGAATAACGGTTACTTTATCAAGAATATGTTGGGGTATTTTTTCAAGCATTTCTTTACTCTTTTCAAGTAATGTGACATGTGAGCCATATTCTAAAAATGGTACACCGACACGTCCAAAACCTGCACCGACATCAAGGATATATTTATTTTCTAATTCATCTATCTCATATTTAAGTGGTGAGGACTTACCAGAAAATAAATAGTAACACTGTGCTTCTAAACCTTTATAATCTGTTGCAGGTCGGATATAGCGTTTTTTTTCACTCATGCCACACATTGAGCAAAGCGTTGATTTTAAATCGTTTAATTCAGTATGCTTAGGCACTCCATTTTTTGTATCTCCTTCGAATGAATTATAAATAAATCCACACCTACCACAATCGTATATTGGCATATCTTTTATTACCTCCTTTACTACATACTGACGTGATGTTTTCAATAAAAAATCGTTATTTTAAAGTCATCGTACTTTAAAACAACGATACTGATCAGAAAACAGCAAAAAGACTACAAAGATCAGGAATGGTAGCATTTTTGTAGCCTCATCGCTATTATGATAAGTTGAAAACACATCGTTGTGCTCTTTTATTCTACTATAAAATAGTAATCATTTCAATATAAAACGTTACATTTCATAAAAATTCCGTTTTGCAAAAAATAAAGCGTTTTTCTTTGACTTTTTGATGTTATAAGGTATACTTATTTATATAAAGTATCGGTAGGTGAGACTACCACAGGGATACGGATTACTACCGCAAAATAGTGGAGACACTATTCGTTGGTCAGCAGTGATTGTCGTTAAGGCGATGACTAATGTAATTTCATTGCCCTGTGATGTTAAAGCTTGAACGATGAATATGGCGCTATTTGTCATCTTATTGTCGTTCGATAATAAGATTTTTTTATTTTTTAAGGAGGTGAGGAAAATGCCAGATGATGCATACAACAAGCAAGATGATGTTTTTAGGTGCCTACATAAAATGGCATTTTCCTGCCATTTTGTAAGCATTAAAACTAAAATAGACTATATTGAGGTGAAAAAATGCAAACAATTAAAGAAAGAATGCTTCTAGCATTAACACAACCTATTCAAGAGGTTTATCGTTTATTTGACACAACGTCTACTGGATTGACGGACACACAAATAGAAAACAATCGCGAAGAATATGGTAGTAATATTATTACAAAGACAAATGAAACACCTTTATGGAAGAAAATATACGAATCTATTATCAATCCGTTTACGATTATCCTTTTAGTGATTGCGTTTGTCTCACTTGTGACGAATGTATGGCTTGCACCAAGTGGAGAAAAAGATCCAACAACATTTATCATCATTATTTTACTTGTGCTGTTATCAGGTGCTATTCGCTTTATTCAAGAACTCAAAAGTGATAAAGCATCTAGTAATTTATCTCAGCTCATTATCAATACAGCTACTGTTATCAGAAATGGGAAACAATTAGAAATACCGATTGATGATTTAGTTGTGGGTGACATCATCAAATTAAGTGCTGGAGATATGCTGCCTGCTGACGTTTTATTATTAGAAACAAGAGATTTCTTTGTGCAACAATCTAGTCTAACTGGTGAAAGTGATGCGATTGAAAAACGTGCTCTCCTCTCTCCTATGGATACCGTTGATACTTCGTTACTGGAAATAGAGCATTTAGCATTTATGGGAACAAATGTTGTCAGTGGAAGTGCTACTGCTTTGATTTTAGCGACCGGAAATGACACAATGATTGGAAGTGTTGAACAAACATTACAAAATATTGATGAACCAACAAGTTTTGAAAAAGAAATGAATAGTATTTCTTGGTTACTTATTCGATTGATGCTTGTTCTTGTTCCGGTTGTCTTTGTCATAAATGGGCTAACAGATGGAGATTGGATTGAAGCAGGTGTCTTTGCGTTAAGTGTTGGTGTAGGACTAACTCCTGAGATGTTGCCAATGATTATTACAGCTAGTTTAGCTAAAGGGTCTATAATTATGGCAAAAGAAAAAGTTATCATCAAAAAACTAAATGCCATTCAAGACTTAGGTGCTATTGATATTTTATGTACAGATAAAACAGGAACATTAACACAAGATGAAATTATTTTAGAATATCCTTTAAATATTCATGCTGAATTAGATTTAGACGTCTTAGAACAAGCCTATTTAAATAGTTACTATCAAACAGGATTAAAAAATTTACTAGATCATGCCATTATTCAGCGAACTGAAAAAGAATCATTAACACACGAACATTTACAAAATTTAAACACTTACTATGCCAAAATTGATGAATTACCTTTTGACTTTGAGCGTCGTCGTATGAGCGTTATTGTTAAAGACAAAAAAGAACATATTCGTATGGTAACAAAAGGCGCTTTAGAAGAAATGTTATCCATTTCTTCTTATGTACAAGATAGTGAAAACATTATTCCTTTAACAGAAAACGTACGTGAAACAATTTTAAATGAAGTCGATAAGTTAAATGAGCAAGGTCTACGTGTTTTAGGAGTTGCCTATAAATCTTATGAAGATATTCATGCTTTCACAACAGAAGATGAATCAAATATGGTGTTAATGGGTTACTTAGCTTTTCTTGATCCACCAAAACAATCTGCTGCTCCTGCTATTCAAGCATTGCGCGAGCATGGAGTTACAACAAAAATTTTAACAGGTGATAATGAAAAAGTAACCAAAACAGTTTGTGAAAAAGTAGGACTTGATGTCAATCATATTCTGCTTGGTTCACAAATCGAACAAATGGACGACGCTACATTAGCAGGCTTAGTTGAAGAAACAACGATTTTTGCTAAATTATCTCCTGAACAAAAAGCACGTATTATTCGCTTGCTTAAAGAAAAAAATCATAAAGTAGGCTACATGGGAGATGGTATCAATGATGCTTTATCTATGAAAGTTGCCGATGTGGGTATTTCTGTTGATACCGCTGTTGATATCGCCAAAGAAGTGGCTGATGTTATCTTATTAGATAAAGATTTATTAGTTCTTGAAAAAGGACTAATTGAGGGACGTAAAGTCTATGCGAATATGACAAAATATATTAAAATGACTGTTAGTTCAAACTTTGGTAATATTTTCTCACTTTTATTTGCAAGTGTCTTTTTACCATTTCTACCAATGGCACCCATTCATTTAATCGTTCTAAATTTAATCTATGATTTAAGCTGTATCGCATTACCATTTGATAATGTTGATACATCATTTTTAAAACAACCACATACATGGAGTGCAAAATCAATTACTAAATTTATGGCATGGATTGGACCAGTTAGTTCTATTTTTGACTGTTTAACATTTATACTACTCTTTTATGTCATTGCACCAACCATGACTGGCTTTTCCTACCATGAATTGACAAATCCAACATTATTCATTCTCATTTTCCAAACAGGTTGGTTTATTGAATCTATGTGGTCACAAACAATGGTTATTTATATGCTACGTTCACCTAAATTGCCATTTATCCAATCAAAACCTGCTTTATCAGTGTTAATTACCTCACTTGTCGCTGCATTGACATTAACAGCACTACCTTACACACAATTAGCAGGCCCATTGAAATTAGTACCACTACCTCTATCTTATTATATTGTACTCATTGTTATTCTTGCTTTATACATGGCTTTGGTAACAATCGTAAAATCACTCTATATTAAACGTTACCGTGAGTGGTTATAATCTATTGGAATAGAAACCAGCTGAAACGATACTATGAAGTGTCGTTTCAGCTGGTTTTTATTAGTCAAAAAGACTTGAAATGAACACTTTTAAGAAATTAGTTTCAAGTCTTTTTCTATTCAGAAACTCTTTATATGAAATTACTAATTTTCCATGCTTTTCACTTTTAGATTCGACTCTTTTTACTATATGATATTTTTCCATAATGTTGTTTATAGACGAGATTTTTTAATTTGTTCAAAAAGAGTTTCTTGTACTTTTTTAGACCACATGCCTTTCATTGTTTTATCTATTTTATCGCTAAGAAACACTAATTTTTTTGCCATATCATCTAATATTTGTTCTAACTCACATTGATAGTCTATCTTTATTGCTTGTTTCATGTGATACATTTCATCAATATAAAACGTAGAGATAATCTGTCGTTCTAACATTTTTTGAAAAAGTGTCATATCTGTAATATGTATGTCTTGAAAATTTTGTTGAATAAAGACATCTAATTTACTTTCCAATTTTATTCTCCTTTTTCTATTGCTCACTAGTTTTATTCCATTGTTGATATAAGCGTTGTTTTTCAAGAGTATATAAATCATCAATCTTATACTGATACATGTGATAAAAAGTTTTATCACAATTTCTAGCCTTTAAAATTGCTAACATCTGTTCTCTTTTTTCGTCTAAACAAGCTAATCTTTCTTGAAAATATGTATCGTTATCTACCACTACTTAAATACTCTTGTAAATTGTGCATCTTGTGCCACTTTTTCTTGTATTCCTTTTTGTATCGCATGCTCTAATAATACATACTCTTCTTGAAACCGTTGGTATTGTATTTGTTTATTTTTAAAAAACATACTTAAATCCTCCACAATCGTTTGATAAGTAACACCATTTTCTTGATAACATTCTACAACCTCGTCATATGATAAACCATGACGGAATGATTTTGACAATAGACCATGCCACTCATCAACAACTCTTTGCTCATATCGTCGTGTTAACATCTCGATTCCCATATACGCTTCTTGTACAATATTCTTTATTCCTTTAGCAATAATACTTGCCTGTTGAGTATCTAAAAACACATATTCATCACTACTTAATCCACTTTGTGCAAATTTCCCTGATAAAACATGTAAATGTATCAACTCTTGTAAATAAGGTGTTTGAAAAACGGTCATCGTCTGTCCTTGTTTATTAATTAGTTGATTTTCATCATTAAATTGCCACATATTCAAATCATGTGCATGACTTGATATACCATAATCAATATAGATGGCTGTACCTGTTTGATTGCCCGTAATATTTCCAATCACATCATACGGATTTCGATAATTTTTAAACTGTTCTTTATACATTCTCATATATGCAATCTCTTGTTTTGAAATAAGTGGACTAATATCTGGTCCATTAAAACCAATGTTCATATACCCACATTTTAAAGCAACATACATCGCTAAAGACTGCCCCAACGAATGTCCTGTCGTTGTTATTGTCGCATTTGGAAAATGTTCTTTGATACGCTGTTGAAAAGAAAGTGCCGTTTGAAATTGACTAGTGGTAACATAGGGATAATGCTGATCTTTTTGATGCGTTACCAATAGTGCATCATTACCGTTGATAAAGCTTTGTACATCAGTATTTGTATCGTGTATATCATCAGTATTTGTACCTGCATAAGCAATGACAATACGCTCATAGTCATTTAATGGAGAAACAGCCATCGCTTGCATACCATTTTCTTGATTATCCTGTATGTCTAACACTTGATAAGTTTGATGAAGTATTAGCATATCTCCTATATCAACACGCTTTCTACCTTTTTTTCTTTTATCAACATGATAAACAATATCTGCCAAACTTCTAAAATCACTATCTGGTACCATCTTTACTCTCCTAAATAATAAATAATTTGAGGGATTTGCTGTTGGGACGATAATGTCTTAAATGGCAAATTAAAATCTTTTTTATAAAATAAACTATCAATCTTTTTTCTATCCGGACTAAACTCTACACATACTGTATAAGTATCATTAATTTTTATTTCCGTATAGATATATCCTACTTTCCAATCATACGCATAATGGATAAATTCGATTTTTTTAATCATGTCATACTGATGTATCAAATGATTTGCTATGATAAATTGATTGATACATTTGTCTTTCACACTCATTCCTTTAATACATAAAAAGCATATCATAAAAACGACTATCCCTAATATCACTTGTTTTTTGTAATATATTTTTCTTTCTTTTTGTACAATCATCTTAGTTAATAATCGCTCTTTCTTTCAAACTAATATATGTTTTTTGCCCAATAATTAAGTGATCTAAAACTGATACACCAATCATCTCTCCAGCTGAAACCAATCTTTTCGTAAACAAAATATCTTCATGAGATGGTTCTGGATGTCCACTTGGGTGATTATGTGCAATCAGAATACATGTTGCTCCATATTTTAATGCCAATGCATAAATATCTCTTGGATTAGCAATACTTCTATCTGCTGAACCAATAAAAATATTTTTCTTTTGAATAATTTCATGCTTCGTATTTAAAAATAAAACAGCAAGATGTTCTTGCGTTAATCCATTCATATGATGCATAAAATAATCCGCCGCTGTTTGACTAGAAATGATTTTTCCTAATTTTAATTGTTGTGCTGTAACAAGTCTAAATCCTAGTTCAATAGCTGCTTTTATTTCAATCGCTTTTACGAATCCAATCCCATTGATTTCTTTTAATTCTTCAATAGTTGCTGATTTTAATTGATATAAATCTTCAAAATGGCATAACATATCACGTGCTACTTGTAAAACAGTTTCATCCTTTGTGCCTGTTCTTAATAAAATCGCTAATAATTCATGGGTCGCTAGCGATTGTTCACCGTATAAAAGTAGCCGTTCTCTAGGTTGTTCATCAATCGGTAACTGTTTCATCATCTTCTTTCTCATGAAATCCCTCCACACATACTATATGCAAAAAACTTATTTTTTTGATAAAATTCTTATCATGATTTAAAGGCTCTTCGTCAAATTGTGTTGGTGGAGAGAAATAGTGAGTATGTTGGTAGTGAATGGCATTAACCATTCACTACCTTTTTCACATTCTTTTTCTGCCATTGGGAATGGTGTTGTATGATTAAAATACGTAATCTAAAATAGGAAAAACGTCTGTAGCCATAGGCAATCCGTTTGATGACTTTAATATGATTGTTGATAGCTTCTGTGATACCGTTTGAATAAGGTGTGGTAAAAGCTTGATAAATACCATTCTGATAGGTTTTAAAAATATCAAATTTCTTTCTAAACCACTCTGGTAATGACGGGTCAATATGATGAATAACCTCCATAAATAAATCAAAATCTCGCTGTCTATAAGCATATCTCAGCTCTTGTACAAACTCATATGCTTGTTTTAAAACAGGACTATAGTCTAATAATCTATCAAGGATTTGTGCGTGTGTCAGATATGTTTTAAAGGATTGGTGATAATGATAGTCTGTATCATTTACATCAAAGGCATCTTTTAATAATAATTTCCAGTATTTCTTTAAGTGTTTATAAGCCTTTTCTTCTTTTTTAAAGGTGTTCATTTCTTTTATACGTAGTGTATTTAAATTCCGATGTATATGTTGTATGATATGAAATCTATCTGTTACAATAACGGCATTAGGAAAAACCTTCTGAATAAGTTTGCCATAATTGGCATTCATATCCATAACAAGATAGCGAACGCTATGTCTTGCTTTTTTAGAAAATTGTTTAAAATAAGTGATTAAATGGTCTAATTGGCGACTAGGTAACACATCAATAATACGGTGCGTCAGCCCGTCTACACAGATAAAACTCATCTTCCCTAAATGAGATGTCACAGACTTAAATTCGTCGATACATAATACCTTAGGTAGATAATGAAAAAACGGTTTAACTTGTTTTGTATATTTATCTAAGACACGTTGTACGGTCACATCAGATACAAAGTGGTCTTGGCAGATATGTTTTCTTGAAATATTTTTCGTTAAATCAAGTGCGATAAGTTGTTTTAATTCTTTAGAAATACAACAATGTTTATCGACTAAAGAACACGAAGAAGAACAGGTTTTTAGACACGTTTTACAGCGATAACGGGTTCTTTTAAGAAGTAAAACAGTTTTGATTTGTCTAAACTTTGGTAATAATATTTTCGTTTGATATGTCCCATGTTTGATGAGTGTTTTAGCATGACAATGTGGACAGGTGTGGCAAGGCTTTGTCCAAGTGCCTTTAATAAAGTGGTGTGGAATACCATTTATTGTTTTTTCTTCTAACCAATGTTCATCAGCTATGAAAGATTTATCTGTTAATGTCAATAATTTTTTTGTATAATAATCCATGAGAAATACCTCCTTGTTTAATTGTGGTGATTTAATCATACAGGTATTTCTCTTTTTTTGTCCACTTTTATATACAAAATCGTGTTGGTGGATTATTCCCACCAACACGATTTATTATAGAGCCGATTTAAAAAGAGCTAAAACAAAATAATCAACATTTTTAAAATAATAAAAAGGCTTGAAAACAACCTGTTCAACAAGTTGTTTTCAAGCCTCTTTTTGAGTCATCTTTTCATTCTATTTTTGGCTTGATTTTATCCTTTCAATTTTGATAAATCAATTTTAAAAGTTGTTCCATCTTTTTCATTACTTGTCACACTAATTTTCGTATGGTGCATCTTAGCAATCGTATCGGCAATGGATAAACCTAAACCATATCCGTGTGTTTCACGTTGTCTAGAGTCATCAATACGGTAAAAACGTTCAAATAAACGTTTTAATTTGTCTTGCGGAATGACATCTCCTTTATTTTGTACACTTAAAACGCCTTGCTTTGTCACAGTGATCCTTATTTCCTCTCCTTTTGGAGAATATTTAATCGCATTATCTAATAAAATGACAATGAGTTGTTTTAAATGAGAAGCTTCTCCCACAATAGAAACATCTTCTGAAATAGATAATACTAATTCTTTTTCTTGTTCAAACGCCACAGATTCTAAAGGCAATACCACTTCATACACTAAATCGGATAATGAAAGTGATTGAAAAACAGGTTTTTCTTTTGTTTGGTCATTTTTAGCTAGAAATAACAGGCGTTCAATCAATTCGGTCATTCGCCTTGATTCATCTTGAATATAGTCAATCCATTTCATTTTTGATTGTATGGTATCATTTGGATAATCTTTTAAAATCGCAGCATTCGCTAAAATAACGGCTATTGGTGTTCGTAATTCATGTGAAGCATCTGATATGAAATCTTTTTGTTTTTGCCACGTTTCTTCAACTGGGCGCATTGCCATACTCGATAAAACGGTACTACTTATAAAAACAAATAGTAAAGCAATCGTACCTATCTTCATAGCTGTTACTAATGTTTTTTGATTATTTTCAATTTCATGTGTAATAAAAGCAAATGCGGTATATCCGTTATTTTTCATATAACGAATATGATGATTTTCAAAAACAATATCTCCCTTACTTTCTTGGGCAACCGACATGATTTCACTAAAATTAACGATTTGTTCTTCAGCATTATAAGTAGACGCAATAATAGTTCTTCCGTCATTACTAATTTTAAATGTTAGTAATCCATCCGTTTTCATAATGTTGATACCTAATGGTGAATCCAATGATTTTTTCAACGCATCGTGAACACGTTCATTTAATTGATTTGAAACACTATAATAAAGTCCTCCGATAACAACTGTTACGATAATACTGAAAATACTCATCGTATAAAAAATAAATTTGTACTTTAATTTTTTAAGCATCTTTTTTTACTCTCATTCTTTTTCTTCTAAAAAATAACCTACTTTTCTAGCTGTTGAAATTGTCACACGGCTAGATAGAAATTGTAATTTTTTTCTTAAAAAAGAAATATAGACTTCAACATTATTATCTTCGGCATCAGAATCAAATCCCCACACACGAGAAATTAAGTCTTCTTTTGGCATAATTTGATTTTGATTGATGAGTAATAGACGTAAAATATCAAATTCTTTTGGACCTAAACGTACTGATTTACTACCACATTCTAATACTTGCGTTTTTTGTGATAATGTAATATCGACAAAGGAAATATCATCGTTAATAATATCTCCTTTACGTCTGGAAATAGCACGAATACGTGCAAGTAATTCTTCTTTTTCAAATGGTTTTGTTAAATAATCATCAGCACCACTATCTAGTCCTCTTACTTTATCTTCCACTTGATCTTTAGCTGTTAACATTAAAATGGGGGTAGCATTATGTTCTTGACGTAAAAGTTTTAATACTTGAATACCATTTAATTTTGGCAACATCATATCCAATACAACGGCATCATATGTATCCGAAGTAATATAATCATATGCATCTTGTCCATCATATACAACATCAACTAAATGCTTTTCTTGCTTTAAAATTTGGACAATCGTATCAGCCAATCTTTTTTCATCTTCTACAACAAGTATTTTCATTTTTCGTACCCTCCCATTTTCTTTCTATAATCTATTATACACGTCATTCCTTAAAATAACATGAAAAAACACATACAAAAATTCACGAAAAATATTCATATAAGTAGATATTTTTTATGAATAGCATTAAAAAGTAGACTTTTTATTCTGCCGAGTTGTAAAATAAAGTGCAAAAGCAAAATAGTGTTATAAAAACAAAAAAAGACAGATAATTAACTTACTAAGATTCACCACAAAATTAGAAAGGTCATTATCATGTCTAAAACAAATTATAACACAAAAAAACAATATAAACAGCTATCATTGGTTGAACGTACAAAAATTGAAACGTTATTAAACGAAAAAAAGCCAATACGATATATCGCTGAACGACTCGGAAGAAATGTATCCACAATTTATAGAGAAATTAAACGAGGAAGCGTTAATCAAATTGTTAATCGAAATGGTATCCAACGTGACGAATTAAAATATTACGCTGAAACAAGCCATTACATCTATAAAGCTAAGCAACAAAATAAATATCATCATGATTTAACTGAAAAATTTAGTCAACAATTTTTCAAAGACTTACAACAGGTAGTTACTGAAAAATATAGAACCCATAGTATTGATACCTTTGTACATTGGTATCGGCAAAATCATCCTAATGAAAAAGTCCCTTGTACGAAAACGGTTTATACGTTTGTTCATCAAGGTATTATCCCTATCAAACCAATTGATTTACCCAAAATGGTAAGCATTAGAAAACGACCGAAAAAAGAGAACACCAAAACATACAAGAAAAATATGGGTACATCTATCGAAAATCGACCAGACGTAGCGAATAATCGTACAGAATTTGGACATTGGGAAATTGATTTAGTCTTATTTAAGAAGACAAAAAATGAAGCACTATTATTAACGTTAGTAGAACGACAAACACGTTATACAATTATACGTAAAATGAATGATAAAACAGCACAATGTGTCTTACGGACATTAAAGAATATTTTTAAACAATATAGGAAATCAACCTTCAAGAGTATTACATCTGATAATGGGTCAGAATTCGCCTCGTTATCTGAATTAGAATCGACATATTTAAGCATTTACTATGCACACCCTTATTCATCTTATGAGCGTGGTACTAACGAAAATCATAACGGACAGATACGGGAGTTTTTACCTAAGGGTAAATCTATCAATACCGTTAAAAAGTCAACTATTCGTAAAATAGAATCCTGCTTAAATCAGAAAATACGGCGTAAATTAGGTTATCGTACACCTGCAGAGTTATTTTTATTGCGGGTAGATTAATAGTTTAATAAAAACAGGTTTCCCGTCAAGGCACACTTTGTTTTTCGCCTTGACTAGAAAACCTTTGTTTTTATTGTTTGGTTATTAACCCCGCAAAAGAGAAAGTAATTATCTGTTTTTTTGCACTTTACTTTACAATTGGAGGACTTTTTATTCTACATATTAAATAACATGTGCATATTGACAATATCTTAAAAAGATTATATTAGGAAAGACCATTAGAAATTCTGAACAGTTTCACTTTCAACATACTGCATATTGTACCCAAAAGTCACTTTTTGGTTTTTACAAAGAAGAGGTACCTTAACATCTAAAAATGTTAGGGTACCTCTTGCTAATAGCTTACATATCCTTTAATTTTCCTCTGAATTGTTCAATAGATGTGTAACCTTTTTTCTTCATAATAATACTTAATTCTCGGTTTAGTCTATCAAAAACACCTAAACCTTCTTTGTATAATTGTGTGCCAACAGCAACAAGACTTGCTCCACATAATAAGTGTTCAAAAACATCTTGTCCTGTTAATACTCCACCTGTTCCAATAATTTGAATGCTTGGATTTAAGCGTGTACACAAGGCACGCACATTCGCTAAAGCGGTTGGTTTGACATACGCCCCACCAATTCCTCCAAAACCACTTTTTGGTTTAATGACAACAGATTCACTATCCACATCAATGTATAAGCCATTCCCTATGCTGTTAATGGTGTTTACATAAGCTAAGGGAAATTGATTTAAAATTGTAGAAATGGCATCAAAATGTGCCATATCAAAATAAGGTGGTAATTTGACACCTAGTGGCTTTGTAAAAAATGAGAAAACATCTGATAATAATTGATGTGTCAATTCAAAATCATAAGCAATTTGAGGTTTTCCGGGTAAGTTTGGACACGATAAATTAAATTCTGTCATGCCTTGATAATCACTTTCTTGAACTTTTTTCAAAATAGAAATTGTTTCTTCATAACTCATTCCCACGACAGATAAAAAACATGGTTTTTCAGGATGTGATTTTTCGTACTCAATAACATAATTTAAATAGACATCAACACCTAAGTTAGGTAATCCCATAGAGTTAATACTACCTAGTGGTGTATCAAAATAGCGTGGTGTTGGATTTCCTTCTCTTTCATGCAATGTAGCTGTTTTTGTTACAAAAGCACCCGCTTGACTTTGACTTAAAGCATTTAAGTCCTCTACTGTTAAACAGTGAATGCCTGAAGCATTCAATAAGCAACTATTCAGTGTGTAATCTTTAAATGATGTTGTTGTATTCATAAAATCCTCCTATAAACGATTGTAGGCAATTCGCCCCTCAACAAGTGTCAATACTGGTATACCCGTTATTTCTTCGTTTGCATACGGTGTATTTCTTCCTTTGGATAAAAAGTTTGTTGGATCTATCGTTTCTTTTTTGTTTAAATCAATGACTGTTATATCGGCAGGGTAACCAATCTCCAATGTTCCGTATGGTAAATCAAAAATTTTTGCGACATTTGTACTCATTTTATCCACTAAGAAAGATAAAGAGAAAATACCTGTCTTAACAAAGGCTGTATACAATTGGCTAAAGGCTGTTTCGCAACCAACAATTCCAAATGCTGCTTGTGTCATAGACACTTCTTTTTCCTCTGTCGTATGCGGTGCGTGATCTGTGGCAATAATATCAATCGTACCATCTAGTAAACCGTCTATTAGTGCTTGTCTATCTTCTCTTGCACGTAACGGTGGATTCATTTTCCATAATCCATTGTCACATGGAATATCATTCTCATCGCTTAATAAATGATGTGGACAAACTTCGCATGTGACATGGATACCATTTTGTTTTGCTTCTCTTACTAATCGAACAGACTCTTTTGTAGACACATGACAAACGTGATAATGACAGCCTGTTGCTTCAGCAAGAAGTATATCTCTTGCGATTTGTACACTTTCACAAACAGACGGAATGCCTGGTAAACCTAATGCAATGCTTCTTTGTCCACAATGCATACAACCACCTCTAATCAATGAATTATCTTCACAATGTGCCACAATTGCTTTATTGAGAGATGCTGCTACCTTCATTGACTCAAACATCATATTAGCATCTTGAACACCTCTACCGTCATCACTAAAAGCAAAAACATAAGGCGCTAATGCTTCAAACTCTGCATATTCTTGTCCTAATTCATTTTTTGTAATAGCTCCATACGGTATCGCACGAATAACAGAATCTCTTTCAATAATATCTAGTTGCTGTTTTAAATGTTCGTATGTATCTGGAACAGGATTTAAATTTGGCATTGGCATTGCCGTTGTAAATCCACCTCTTGCTGCTGCTCTGGAAGCATGATAAATGGTTTCTTTATGTGTAAAACCAGGTTCTCTCCAATGCACATGGACATCAATAAATCCTGGAGAAATAAAACACCCTTTCACATCAATCACTTTATCCGTTTTAGATACTTTTATGTCTGGTGATATTTCTTTAATTTTTCCGCCCTCAATAGCAATATCATAAGACATAAGTGTATCTTGTTCTAAGACTGTTCCATTTTTTAAAATCAGCATAACAAACTCCTTTTTATAATTGGTTTTCGGTAATCACTTTTTCCAGAATAGCTTGACGCATAAACATACCATTTCTCATTTGTTCAAAAATACGTGATTTTGGTGCTTCTACAAGCTCATCTGCAATTTCAACATCACGATTGACCGGTGCTGGATGCAATACAATGGCATGCTCTTGCAATTTTCCATAGCGTTCCATTGTTAATCCGTATGCTCTATGATACGTTTCTGGAGAAAAATTGTATAAAGTATGTCCATGTCTTTCATGTTGTACACGTAATAACATACATACATCAACTTTTTCAATCACATCGTCAATATCAACAAAAGTACCTACTGTTTCATCTTTCCAATGATCTGGTGCAACAAAGGTTACATTTGCTCCTAAGCGACTTAAAGCAACTGCATTACTTTTCGCCACACGAGAATTTTTAATATCTCCAGCAATAACAATGTTTAACCCTTCAAAATAACCAAATTCTTCATAAATCGTCATTAAATCTAATAAGCATTGTGACGGATGTTGCCCCGTTCCATCTCCCCCACTAATGACAGGAATAGATAAATTTTCTAATTGTTTATAATATTCATTTTCACTATGTCGAATCACTAATAAATGGCATCCAATCATTTCAAGAGTTTTACATGTGTCATATAGTGTTTCCCCTTTTTGAACAGATGATGTACTTACTTCAAAAGGAACAACTTTAAGACCAACTTCTCTTTCTGCCACTTCAAAACTAACTTTTGTTCGAGTTGAATTTTCAAAAAATAAATTAGAAACGTATAAATCAGGTCTTTGTAAAACAGGCGCACCATTTTTTAATTCAATAGCACGTTTGACAAGTGCAAATACTTCTTCATTGGATAATGTTTCCATTGTAACTAAATTTTTCATGTGTTGACAGCTCCTTTTTATTTTTATATAAGCACCAAAAAATACCTTGTAGTCATTAAGACCACAAGGTATGACAAAATGGGTGTACAAAAACACCGAAAAATCAGTTCATTGTTCATCTCTTGTTAGTCTCTCTGGACTACTTTAAAAAGATTTCTTTTAGTTGGGATTATTCTATCACTAATTGAGAAGAATGTCTAATATTTTCTAAATCTTTTTTGTCTATCTTGTTTAATTTCTTCAGGTGTTAACTTTTCATAAAAAGTTAGTACCTGTTTTATTTCAGAACGCACGTCTTCAATCACTTGTTCTTTTGGTCTTAAACGGCGTTTGGCTTTTCCTAGCGTTTCTTGGAAAATACCGTCAATAATATTTAAATCAAGTAGACTATCCGGTGTTAATTTCATCATATCTGCTGCTTCTGCACTTTTAGATGCATCTTTCCATAAAATAGCAGCAAAACCTTCCGGAGAAAGTACCGAATACATACTATGTTCTAACATGTATACTTTATTACCCATGGCTAAAGCCAACGCTCCTCCGCTTCCACCTTCTCCGATAATAATCGTTATAATTGGAACCGTTAATTGACTCATCAGCACCAAATTTTGTGCGATAGCTTCACCAATACCTCTACTTTCTGATTCTGAACTACAATAAGCTCCTGCTGTATTGACAAATGTAATAATCGGTCTTTGAAATTTTTCAGCTTGTTCCATTAACCGATACGCTTTTCGATAACCTTCTGGTAAAGGTGAACCAAAATTACATGCCATATTACTTGCTAAATCATGTCCTTTTTGTGTCCCAATAATAGTCACAGGTTGCTCATCAAAAAAAGCAATGCCTCCCACAATGGCTTGATCATCGGCATAGTATCTATCACCTTTTAATTCAATAAACTGATGAAACAATGCTGCTATCCACTCTTTTGTGGTCATTTTTTGTGTATCTCGAGCTAATTTAACAATATCACTTGCTTTTTTCATGACAACCTCCCATACTCGTATGTATAGACAAAACAGTACCTAAAAAAGAACGCAATGCTTCTCTTTTGACAATACAATCAATAAAGCCATTCTTTTGCACTTGTTCAGCAGATTGAAAATCATCTGGAAGTTTCTCTTTGATTGTTTGTTCAATGACACGTTTACCAGCAAATCCAACCGTTGCTTTTGGTTCAGCAACAATCATATCTGCTTCCATAGCAAAACTTGCTGTAACACCACCTGTTGTTGGATCTGTTAATACAGCCATATAAAACAAACCAGCTTGTCCATGATTGGATACCGCTACACTCACCTTTGCCATCTGCATTAAAGATAAAATACCTTCTTGCATTCTAGCACCACCAGATGCACAAAATAAAATGACAGGAAGATTTTTTTCAAGTGCTTGTTCAAAAAGATATGTAATCTTTTCACCAACATTACTTCCCATACTACCCATAATGAAATGGGTATCCATAATACCAATAGCAACTGGCAATTCATTGATACATGCCTGCCCTATAAGCACTGCCTCGTCGAGTGCTGTTTTTTCTTGTAATGTTTCTATTTTTTCCTCATAAGCAGGAAAATCAAGTGGATTTTGAATAGAAAGTTTTGGCAACCATTCACAAAAACTATTTAAATCAACGGTTAACGCCAATCTTTCAAAAGCAGATAAGCGAAATGGATAGTGACATTGTTGACAACATTTAAAAGGTTCTATATCCGGCAAATAAAAAATATGATGACAATGTGGGCATTTTCCCCACATACCGTCAGGAATACTCATCTGTCTTTTTTCAATATCTTGTTTAGACGGAATAGAAATATATGCTCGTTTTCTAAATGGTTTCATAGACTACTCCTATTGTGACTTTTGTATAGAGTGCTTTTTATGGAAAGTTTCCAAAAATGAACGTTCCAAATACTCTATATCAAAGCGGTTTTCTAAAAATGCTTCATCTTGTAAAATGGCTTCTTGAAAGGTAATGTTTGTATCAATACCTTCAATAAATAATTCACTTAATGCACGCTGCATTTTTCGAATAGCTTTTTCTCTCGTATCATCTTTTACGATAATTTTAGCAACCATGGCATCATAAAATGGTGGAATTGTATACTCTTGATACATCGCTGTTTCAACACGCAATCCATTGCATCCACTTGGAAGGTTTAAAAAAGTTAAAGTACCACAACTTGGCATAAAATGTTTACTCGGATTTTCAGCATTGATACGACACTCAATCGTATGTCCTGTCAATGCAACATCTTTTTGTTGGACAGTTAACATCTCTCCACCTGCAATACGTAATTGCCATTTAACAATATCTATATCTGTTGCCATTTCAGTAACAGGATGTTCCACTTGAATGCGCGTATTCATTTCCATAAAATAATAATTTTTTTCTTCATCTACTAAAAATTCAATGGTTCCCGCATTCTCATAGCCAACATAAGTAGCAGCTTTCACAGCACTTTCACCCATTTTTTCTCGAAGCATAGCGTCTAAATAAGGTGACGGACTTTCTTCTAATACTTTTTGATGATGACGTTGTAAGGAACAATCACGCTCTCCTAAATGAATGACATGTCCATGTTTATCAGCTAAAATCTGAATTTCTATATGTCTAGCTGGAGAAATAATTTTTTCAAGGTACATTCGATTATCGCCAAACGCAGCAAGAGCTTCTGCTTGTGCTGTTTGAAATGCTGAAACTAATTCATCAGATGTATACACTTTACGCATTCCTTTTCCACCACCGCCTGAAACAGCTTTTAGCATAATAGGATAGCCAATTTCATTTGCCCAATGAAGTGCATCCTCAGTATTCACTAAAGATTTTGGACTACCCGGAATAACAGGAACACCTGCTTTTTGCATTGCTTCTCTAGCATTTGCTTTATTCCCCATTAAGTCAATAACCGATGCTGCTGGACCAATAAAAACAATATTCAATTCTTGACACATTTTAGCAAAATCAGCATTTTCAGACAAAAATCCAAAACCTGGATGAATGGCATCTGCACCAGTGACAATCGCCGCACTCAAAATGGCTACTTTATTTAAATAAGATTCACTAGATTTTGCATTTCCCACACAAATTGCTTCATTTGCCAACATAACATGTAAGGCATCTGTATCTGCTTTTGAGTAAATCGCAACTGTTTCAATACCTAGTTCATGGCAAGCACGGATAATTCGTACAGCAATTTCACCACGATTGGCAATCAATACTTTTTTTATCATACCTTACCGTCCAATAATAAATGTCATTTCTGCTTCACATACTTTTTTATCGCCAACAAAGGCTTGTCCAAAGCCAATACCTGCGTAAGATTTTAATTTAACAATATCTACTTGTAGACGCAACACGTCACCTGGTACAACTTTTTGTCTAAATTTGACTTTATTTAACCCACCTAAATAAGCTGTTTGTCCTTTAAATTCCTCTTTTTGTAATAGCGGAATTGACCCAGCTTGTGCCAATGCTTCTACAATGAAGACACCCGGTAAAACAGGTTCTCCTGGAAAATGCCCTTGAAAAACTTGTTCATTTATTGTTACATTTTTTGTACAAACAACACGTTCTCCTGGAATAAGTTCATCAACACGATCAATGAAAAAAATAGGAAAACGATTTGGAATAATATCCATTACTTCTTGTGCTGTTAAGACTGTCATATTCTTACTCCTTATAAAATTCTAAATAGAGGTTGCCCAAATTCAACAATTTGTTGATTATCTACCATTATCTCTGTGACAACACCTGCAACGTCACTTTTAATTTCATTCATAATTTTCATTGCTTCAACGATACACAATACATCACCAACAGCAACTGTATCACCAACTTGTTTAAAAGGGGATAAATCTGGTGCTGGAGATAAATAAGCAACACCGACTAATGGACTTTCAATAATATTTCCTTGAGAAATAGCTTGTGTTGGTATCGTTTCATCATTTGTCACCACAGATATTTCTTGTTTGCTATCAGTTTGTGTTTGACTATGTGACAATGGTGCATGTACTAAATCTGCTTGCTCTCTTTTAGATAAAGTGATGTGCATATCGTCTGTTTTGATGTCAACATACATCATCTCTGATTGATTCACTAATTGAATTAACTCTTTTATCTTTTCAAAACTCATCATGAATACTCTCCGATGCTTTTATTTTATCTCCCACTTTTTAAAACACAATACGGCATTATGTCCACCAAAACCTAATGAGTTACTGATAGCATAGTGTGCATCACATGCACGTGCCTTATTTGGAATATAGTCTAAATCGCATAATGCATCTGCTTCTTGATAATTAGCTGTTGGTGGCAATATACCTTCTTGCAATGCTTTGACACATGCGATGGCTTCCACAGCACCAGCTCCCCCTAGTAAATGTCCTGTCATACTTTTTGTACTTGAAATCGCCAATTTATAGGCATGCTCTTTAAAAGCATATTTAATAGCCGTGGTTTCAGCACTATCATTTGTCGGTGTACTTGTTCCATGCGCATTTACATAGTCGATATCACAAGGTTGAATACCGGCTTCTTCTATTGCTAATAACATTGCTTTTCCAGCACCACTACCGTCAGGTGTTGGCGCCGTCATGTGATAAGCATCTGCATTGCTACCATATCCAACCACTTCAGCATAGATAGTTGCGCCACGTTTTTGAGCATGCTCTAAACTTTCTAATATTAAAATGCCGGCTCCTTCTCCCATAATGAAACCGTTTCTTTCTTTATCAAAAGGTATAGATGCTCTATCTGGATTTTCACTTGTTGATAAAGCTGTTAAAGCCGCAAAACCTGCAATCCCAATTTCACAAATTGTTCCTTCACTACCACCAGCAATGATAATATCCGAATATCCATGTTTAATATGACGGTATGCTTCACCAATAGCATTTGTTGAAGATGCACATGCTGTAACAATATCTAAGCAGATTCCTTTAGCACCATATTTTATAGCAACATTTCCTGAAGCCATATTGCCAATTGTTAGTGGAACGAATAATGGTGGAACACGTTTAGCACCTTTTTCATGCATTTTAATAATGCCTGCTTCCATGTCATCTAATCCACCAATACCAGAACTAATCATAACACCTACTCTATCAACATTCGTTTGTTGTGATAAATCGCTTAAACCTGCACTAGATAATGCTTCTGCAGTTGCCGCAATCGCATATTGAGAAAAAAGAGCCATACGTTTATATTCTTTTCTATCCATTGTTAAACTAGGATCAAATGCTTTCACTTCTGCAGCTAATGTAACACCTGTTTGACTCGCATCAAATTTTGTAATAGGTGCAATCCCATGTTTTCCCTCTTTTAAATTTCCCCAATACGTTTCCACATCATTTCCTAGGGGTGTAATTGCCCCTAGACCAGTGACTACAACTCGATTCATATTCCTTCTCCTATTTCCTTTGATATTCAAAGTATTTAATTGTATTACATGTACATACCGCCATTAACGGATAACACTTGTCCAGTTACATAACTTGCTTTAGCTAAATAAACAGCAGCTTGTGCAACTTCTTGTGCTTGTCCAATTCGTTTTAACGGAATAGTATCTATCATTGCTTTTTTTACATCTTCATTTAAAATATCTGTCATATCTGTATCAATATAACCGGGAGCAATTACATTACATGTAATACCACGAGGTGCTACTTCTTTAGCAACAGCTTTAGACAAACCAATAATACCTGCTTTTGATGCTGCATAATTTACTTGTCCAATATTACCTGCTAATCCAACAACGCTAGAAACATTGATAATACTACCAGAACGTTGCTTTAATAAAATTGGTACAGCATGTCTTATCATATTGAAGGTACCTTTTAAATTGATATTTAATACATTATCAAAGTCTTCTTCACTCATACGTAATAATAACTGGTCTTTTGTAATTCCTGCATTATTCACTAAAACATCTAATGAACCAAATGTTTCATGAGCTGTTTTTATCATTTCTTTTGCTTGATCAAATTGGCTTACATCTCCTAATACAACGGCACATTGAACACCGTAAGACGTTATTTCTGAAATAACATCCTCCGATACATGAGAACGTGCATTCAAAATAATATTAGCACCTTCTTTTGCAAAAGAAATGGCAATTTCTTTACCAATTCCTCGTGAACTACCTGTAATAAATACTGTTTTTCCTTTCAATGACTTCACTCCTCTAACGCATGAATAGCATGTTCAAATGATAATACATCTTCAACATTCATCACATGAACATTTTTATCAATTTTTTTAATAAATTTACTTAATATTTTTTTAGGACCAATTTCCACAAATGTTGTCGCACCTAAACGTATCATTTCTTGAATGGAGTCTTGAAAATAAACAGGATTTTCTATTTGTTTTGTTAAAACATCTGGAATAGAGAAAGAACGTATATCTTTAGCATACGTATTACAAATAACTGGTATAATCGGTTCATGAAATACTTCTTTTTCTAAAAATGGGCGTAATAAAACAGAGGCTTCATGCATCAGTTTTGTATGGAATGCACCACTCACAGATAAAGGTAAGTATTTCATCCCTCTTTCCGTTAAAAGTTGTTCCATAAGTAGAATACCTTTTTCTTCTCCAGAAATAACAATTTGTCCTGGCATATTATAATTTGCCGGAGCAACATAATAGGTACTTGTGTCACAAACTTGTTTGCATAGTGCTTCAAGTTCTTCACGTGGCATATTCATTACGGCAAGCATTTTAGACACTGTTTGTTGACTGACTTGCTCCATAAATTGAGCTCTTTTTTGTAAAAGTAACAATGCCTTTTCAAATGATAAAGTATTCGCACAAACTAAAGCACTGTATTCACCTAAACTTAGTCCTGCAACGATATTTGGTTGAATACCGTGACTAGAGAATAAGTGTGTTATTGCAACACTCATTGTGAAAATTGCTGGTTGTGTATAATAGGTTTGATTTAATTGTTCTTTTGTTAAAGATAAAATATCATAACCTAATAAGTCTTTAGCTTTATCATATATTTCTTTTACTTGTGGATATTTTTCATATAAGGTAGATCCCATTTTTTCATATTGAGCTCCTTGTCCACTAAAAACAAATGCTAATGTCATATTATTTACTCCAATACTCAATTTGTTTTTGAATAGTTTCTGAACATTCCCGCATATAATCTTGAATAATATCATGACATGTCTGTTCTTTAGAAATTAGACCAGCAATTTGCCCTGCCATCATAGATCCTCTTATTTTATCTCCCTCTACAACAGCACGTCTTAGTGCACCTCGTGCCATATTTTCTAAACGTTCAAAGTCAGGACTCTCTTTGCTTGTTTCTTCTTTTTCTGCTTGTAAATATTCTCTTGTTAATTTATTACGTAACACACGAACAGGATGTCCCGTTAATTGCCCTGTAATAACTGTATCAATATCTTTTGCTTTTAAAATGGCTTGCTTAAAATTGGCATGAGCATTCGATTCTTTTGCGACAACAAATCGTGTTCCAACTTGTATACCACTTGCTCCTAACATGTAGGCTGCTGCCATACCTCTACCGTCGCCAATACCTCCAGCAGCAATGACTGGTACACTCACAGCATCGACAACTTGTGGTAATAGTGCCATTGTTGTCGATTTTCCAATATGGCCACCTGCTTCCATTCCTTCAACGATAATAGCATCTGCTCCGTCGTTTTCCATACGTCTAGCAAGTGCAACAGACGCAACAACTGGAATAACAATAATACCCGCAGCTTTAAATTTATCCATATATTTTCCAGGACTACCTGCTCCTGTTGTGACAACTTTTACACCAGATTGACATACCACATCAACAACCTCTTGTACATGAGGATTTAATAACATAATGTTCACACCAAATGGTTTTGTCGTTTTTGCTTTTATATCAGCTATTTTTTCGGCAACAATCTCAGGGGTATCATGTCCTGTTCCAACAATGCCCAATCCTCCTGCATTTGATACAGCACTCGCTAAATCAGCATCAGCTACCCAAGCCATTGCACCTTGAAAAATAGGATATTGAATATTTAAAAGTTTGCATAAATGACTTTGCATATAACGCTCCATATATTTTGATATTCAAAGTATCTGTATAAAAATTCTTGTATTATCGTCAAATAACACGATATAACAAAGAACTTATTAGTTATTTAATTGTTCTTCAACATAAGCAACTAAATCAGATACTGTTTCAATATTTTCATCTGTATCAATTTTAACATCAAATGTGTCTTCAATATCGTTGATAACTTGGAATAAATCTAAACTATCTGCATCTAAATCTGATTTAAAGTTTGTTTCTAATGTTACTTCATCTTTTTCTTTATCTAATTGCTCCACAATAATATCTTGAATTTTTTCAAATGTTGTTGTCATAATGTATTCCTCCAAATTTATATATTTATAATAAGTGTTCCCCATGTTAAACCTCCACCAAAACCAGTCATCATAACTGTTTTCGTACCGTCTAAACAAATATGTCTAGTTTGACATAATTCATCTAATAAAATCGGAATACTTGCCGAAGATGTATTACCAAGACGGGAAATATTCATTGGAAATTTTTCAATGGGTTGTTTTAATTTTTTTGCAAATATGTCAATCATTCGTGCATTCGCTTGATGACACACATAATAATCAATCATGTCTGGCTTTAAAGACGTTTGTTGTAATGCATCTAGCATCTCTATTGGAACTTGTTTCGTTGCAAAATTAAAAATAGCTCTTCCGTCCATATCTAGTGCATGATGTTTACTGTCAATCGTACATAACGCATTTTGCACAGGCTGCTCTTTTGCTGTTAGTGCTTTATAATGTGAGCCATCACTATTTAAGGAGGCGTACATAATACTATTTTGACTGTCTTTTTTCAAAATCACACAGCCTGCACCGTCACCAAATAGAACACTCGTTTTTCTATCAGACCAATCGACCATTTTAGACATCACTTCTGCTCCAATGACCATACCATATTCACAAGATTGTGTATGAAACATACTGTCTGCAATCGTGAGTGCATAAATAAATCCACTGCACGCTGCACTTACATCAAAAGCAAATGCATTGATAGCACCTATTTTTTCTTGAATTAAACAGGCTGTACTTGGACTTATAAAATCAGGGCTCATTGTCGCAACAATAATAAATCCAATCTCTTCAGGTGAAATATCTACTTTTTCCAAAGCGTTAAGAGCAGCTTTAGCTCCTAAATCTGATGTGTTCTCATCTGTTGCAATATGTCGTTTTTGAATACCTGTTCGCTTATAAATCCATTCATCACTTGTATCAAGAAAGTTTGTCAAATCGTCATTTGATAAACTTGTTTTTGGTAAATAGGAACCTGTTGCAATAAGTCTTGTTCCCATATTATTTTTTTGAGTGTAACTGTTCTTGTTGCTTGTTTTGTAAAAAGTGATGTAAGTTTTCAAGTCCCATTTTTAAGATTTTGACATCTTCTGAATTCATACCTTTTAATGTTTCTTTTACCATTTCACGATGAAATTTGTCGTGTAAACGATAAAGCAACTTACCTTTTTTTGTTAAACCTAAACGAACAATGCGTTTATCTTTATCACGTCGAATACGCTCCACATAGCCTTTTCTTACTAGTGCATGAATGGCCACTGTTAACGTCCCAACCGTAATATTGAGTTTATTAGCTACTTCCGTAGATGTTGGTTCATCATATAATGTAATTGCTTCAATGGTATGCATTTCTTTAATGGATAAATCTGAAAATTGGCTCGTTTTTAATGCCGTTTCTTCAATGTTTAAAATTTCATTAAAGACTTTGACAAGATAACTATTGATTACATCTGTTTCAGTCAACTCAAATACTCCTTTACTCATGATATATCATACCAAATACTTTGAAACTCAAAGTTATTTGATGTTCAAAGTATATTAAAAAATAATCTATCTGTCAACAAAAAATATATTACATATAAAATAGTAAATATATTAATTGAGTTAGAAATCATCTATTCACATCATTATCAGATATATTCAATATTTTCAATAAATACTCTGTATAATTTTCATCACAAAATACTTTCTTAAAATCATCTTTTAATTGTTGTCCTCTACTTTCAAAATATTCATCAACATTTTCAGATGGATTTCTAAATATTTCATTTAAATAAAAATAATATTCTTTATTTTTTTTCATTAGTTCTCTCTTTTTAGAAAATTCCGCTATTTTATATTCCTCTAATCCATTTAAATCCCTAGATATTATCGTCAAATTAGATAAACGATTATCCTTTTTCTTAGCTTTAGAAACAATATGTTCTATTTCCCATTTATATGCATTAGAATCTGATTTTAATATTTCACTAAAATCTATTGTTGCATTACCATAATATTTTTCAAGTGTAATTAGAACAAATCTTGTAAAACGTTTGTTCTTTATTTTATAAAAATTACTTACTCTATCAATTTTTTCTATATAAAATTTCAATTTAATGACATCACTACCAGGTATTTGTCTTGTTGTATTAAAAAAATCTTTCCAAACACGTTCACCATATATTGATATAAAATTATTTTTAAATTTATTTTCCATTTATATTCACCTCATATAATAGATACACATACTTTAGATAAATTTTGAATATTTATAAATGATATAATATAACAGTACTATATATCTTTTTAGATAAAATGTATAGATAGTAAATAATATTCCACAAAAAATATATCTATAGTTCATATCAACTAACACTATTTTTTATTGATACTTACTCTGATTTATGCTGATACACAGAAAATGTTGCATCTAGTAAAGTCTTTGTATAAGGATGTTGTGCTAAATGTAATTCACTACTCTTTAAAATTTCCACAATCTCACCTTGATACATCACAAGTATTCTATCTGTCATTTGTTTCACAACAGCTAAATCATGACTAATAAAAATACTTGCCATTTGATACATTTGATGCAGTTGTTTGAGTAAATCTAAAATATTCTTTTGAACAGAAACATCTAAAGCACTCGTTGCCTCATCATAAATAACAATATCTGGATGAATAGAAATAGCTCTAGCAATCACAACTCTTTGGAGCTGTCCTCCACTAAGTTCATGAGGAAATGCCTCTAAATAGGATTCATCTAATCCAACAGAGGTTAATAATGTCTTTGCTGTTTGCTTTGCTTCTTCTCGGGTTTGAATACCATAATTGACTAAACTTTCAGATAGAAATGTACCAATACGCATTCTTGGACTAAATGCAGCTAAAGGATTTTGAAAAACCATTTGAATATGTTGACGATACTCTCGCATTTGTTTAGCATTAAACGTTGTCACATCTTTATTCTTATACCATATTTGTCCTTTTGTCACTGAATGTAAACCGAGTAGCACTTTTGCCAATGTACTTTTACCACTGCCACTTTCACCAACAATTCCTAGACATTCATTTTGATGTAAAGAAAAAGATATTTGTTTTAAAGCGGTATAATCCTGTTTGTTTTTAAATATTTTATCAACATTTTCAACACGTAAAATCATATCTTTATCCATTCTCTACCTCACTCAAACTTGGTGTTGCCTCAATTAAAGCTTTCGTATACGCTTCTTTTGGTCGATAAATAATATCATCTCTATTTCCATACTCGATAATTCGTCCGTCTTTCATCACAGCTATTTTATCACTCAAATAAGACGCAACACTCATATTATGCGTGACCATTAAAATAGCTGTTTCCTCTTTGGATAATTGAATAAAATGTTTCACAATATCTGCTTGTGTCGTTACATCTAAGGCACTCGTTGGTTCATCTGCCAATAATAATTTTGGTTTAAATGTTGTTGCCATAGCAATAGACACACGTTGCTGCATGCCTCCACTTAATTCAAATGGATAAGCATTTAATACTCTATCTACATCGCATAAATGTACTTTTTCTAACATCATTTTCTGTATGTGTTTTTGCTCTTGTTTATCTATTACACCGTGCAAACATAAATATTGTTCATATTGTTTACCTATTTTTTTCATCGGATTGAAAAAAGCACCCGGATTTTGAAAAATCATCGTCATATCTTTTCGATTCACACGATACATTGTTTTATTTTCATGGAGAGGTGTTTCTTCTAAATAAATCGTGCCCGTTTCTATTGTAGCCGTTGAATTTAATAAACCGGAAATCGCACTTAATAAAGTGCTTTTACCACTACCACTTTCACCAACGACTGTTAAAATCTCTCCTTTTTTCAACGATAAATTCACATGCTGTACGACACATTTTTCACCATAGTAAATAGACAGATTTTCTATTGACATAACATTTTTACACATAATATCCCTCTAATAATAGAATAGAGCTGAGAATCTCAGCCCTATTATTTATTCAACTGTTAAATCTTTCGTAATGAAGTAATAATCAATTGGGAAAGACACAACATTTTTCACTTTTTTAGTAGCAACTGAATTTGTAATACCTGTTGTTAAATAAATATTCGCAACATCTTTATTTAAAATTTGTTGACCTTGAATGGTTAATTCAACACGTTTTTGTTGATCAAATTCTGTTACCAATTCTTCAACAATTTTATCAAATTCTGGATTAGAGTAACTTCCAAAATTGTCTGTTCCATGTGTTGAGTAGTTTTGTTCCATAAAGCGTTTTGAATCACCAGTTGTTGCTGTAATGTAACTGAACAAGAAAATATCAAAGTCTTTCGCAACTTTAGATTCATTGATGTTTTCTGTTAAGTTAATATTCAATGCAATACCCACTTCTTTTAATTGTGATTGTAAAACTTCTGCCAAAGGCGATGCTTGCGCAAGGGACAATGTAAAGGCTAATTTTTTACCATCTTTTTCTAAAATGCCATCTGATCCTGCAACAAAACCAGCTTTTGCTAATAAATCTTTTGCTTTTTCAGAATCATACGATTGTTTATCAATTTTATCGTATCCATAACCTGCGCTTCGTGGGAAAGCTGCTCCAACAGCTTCTCCGCGTACAATTTTGGCTAATTTTTCTCTATCAATCGCATACGCCATTGCTTGTCGAATCTCTTTATCTTTTAAAAACGCATTTTTATGATTTAATGCCATATAATAAACGCGTAATGACGGAACTTCTAAAATTTGGAAGTCAGCATTTTTAGATAATTGTTCCAAACCAACGCCACTTATTTTTTGAGCAATTTGAACATCTCCTGATTGTAATGCTAATAAACGTGTATCGTCATCTTCAATATTACGAACAGTTAATGTATCTAATCCCGGTTTACCATTCCAATAATGTTCATTCGCAACTAATTCAATTTGTTCTTCTTTTTTCAATTCTTTAACAGCATAAGGTCCAGTTGTCACTGGTTTTGTTGCGATGCTTTCTTCTGGTTGAGATGTATCAATAATCGTAAACAATGGCTCTGTTAAGTTTGCTAACAATGAACCATAAGGCTCTGTTGTATGATAAAGTACATATTCTCCGTCAACTTCAATCTTATCTAATTTGGCATTACTTTTTGCACGCTCATCTTTTGAAATAACACGTTCAATACTTTTCTTCACATCTTCTGGTGTCATTACTTTTCCATTACTAAATTTAACACCTTGTCGAATGTGGAATTTCCAAGTTTTCTCATTCACAACTTCCCATTTATCTGCTAGTTGTGGCTCAAATTTCATGTGTTCATTGACTGTCACTAATGTTTCTGCTGCACCAATACGAGATAAAGTCCACGCATTCCATCCATTTGCTGGATCTAAATCATCTCCAAACCAATATAGTGCTGCTGTTAAATGTTTTGCTTCTTTTGTTTCGGCTTTTTCTTCCATTTTAGATGTTCCACACCCTACTAAAACGAATAATAAAGCAATCAAGATACTCCATTTAGATGTAAATTTTTTCAATGACATTTTTTTCTTCCTTTTTTCTTTTATATTTTCTTTTGGATCAAGAATTTCTCTTAAACTATCTCCCAATAAACTAAATAAAATTACACTTATAAAAATGGCTAATCCGGGAAAGACTAATAGCCACGGTGCATGTTGAATATATGGTTTTCCTTCACTCAACATATATCCCCACTCTGGATGAGGAGGTTGTGCTCCTAACCCTAATAAAGATAAACTTGATAGAGTGAGTAATTTCTCACTAAAATCTTGTGTTAATAAAACAAGTATATGCGGCATAATATTAGGTAATAAGTAGGTGAAAAACAATTTTGGTGTTTTGGCACCTCCTAATTTAGCTTCTTCAATAAATTCAGCATGTTTTAAAGATAAAATCATAGCACGTACAACACGAGCATAAGCTACCCACCCCGTCACACTAATTGCCACAATAATATTGACTGTACCTGTTCCTAATACACTAACAATCACAATCGTAAAAATCATACTTGGAAATGCTAAAATCATATCAGATAATCGCATCACAACGGTATCTACCCATTTATATGATAAAGCACATATAACCCCTAGTAACATACCTATTACAGCAACAAAACACACAATCGCAATGGCTGTCACTAATGACGTCATCCCACCATACAAAACACGAGAAAAAACATCTCTACCTAAATGATCTGTTCCCATTAAAAATGATGTGTTTGGCGATTGTAAAATATGTTCATAAAACAAATCATATGGACTATAAGGTGCTATGTATGGAGCTAAACAAATAATACCGAATAAGCAGATAATACCACTAATACATATAATAAATTGTTTATTCTTTAAGGCTCTTTTAATATACATTAAATATCCTCCAATCGAACACGAGGATTTAATACATGATACAATAAATCAACGATTAAATTGATACTGACAAAAATAATCGACATCCACAATACATAGCCTTGAATAATTGGATAATCTCTATTTTTAATAGCTTCCATGACTAAACGACCGACGCCTTGCCAACCAAAAATCGTTTCAATAATGACGGTACCACCTAATAAAGCACCAATGGTCATCCCAAAATTTGTTAGAACTGGTAATAACGCATTGGGTAAAATCTCTTTTAACATAATATGTCGATAAGAAAAACCTAATGATTTCAAACCTTTTACATAATCTTTTTGATGTTCTTCTAATATTTGATTGCGAATCTGCCTTGTATAAACAGCAATCATCCATATAGATAAGGTCAACATAGGCAAAATAAGATGTCTAAACGTACCATATCCTGACACAGGTAATAATTGAAAGGACACAGAAAATGTATAAATCAAAATGAGTGCTACCCAAAAACTAGGCATCGCAACACCCAAAAACGAAAAAAAACGTATCAGATAATCTATCCATTTTCTTTCATAAATAGCAGATACTATCCCCAAAAATAGACTAGATATTGCAGAAACAAACGTAGTTGCTGAAACTAATACAAGCGTATTCGGAATTGTTTCCTTTAATTTGTCTGATACTGGTTTTTGATAACGATAAGACATTCCTAAATCACCTTTAGAAATATTCGATAACCAACTAATATACTGTTCTAAAAAAGATTTATTTAAACCTAATTTTTCTTTCTCTTTTTCAATAACTGACTTATCTACTTGTTGTTGCATGTTTTCATACTTCATTGTAATAGGATCTGATGCAATGACATTCATCAGTGAAAAAGTTATGAAAGATATGCCAAACATCACAAAAACAAGTTGTATCAATCTTTTCCAAATAACTTTCTTCATATTAAAACGATACTCATCATCCTTTCTTTAAAGTAAACAATCGTAAACACTTCTATTTACAACTATATTCTACATCATTAAGATTTGAATATCAATATAAAAATAGACTTTATTACGTTTTACGAAAGAAAATAATTTATCGAAAAACACTCATTTTCATTGATATAATTAGATCTTTTAATATCATTTAAATTTTTCAAGAAAAAGAAAACGATATAAATCGAAATAAACTTTTTATCATAATACATAAAATGATACATCTATTAGTCTATAAATAAATCATGTTGGTGGAGCTATCCACCAACATGATTTATTATAGAGCCTAATTTAAAAGGTGTTGATAGCTTCCTTTCGGAAGGCTATCAACACCTAAAAGGCTATACCTTTTGATAAATAAACTAATCTTTAGCTGTTAAAGCAGCCATTGTAATATAGTTATAAGGTTTGTTGAAGTGTGGTAAGAAGAAGATGTCTAATAAAGCTAATCTTTCAATTGTTACTTTTTCTTGAATAGCTAATGAGAACATATGAATACCCATTGACATATCTTCTTTAGATGCCATTTGGCAACCTAAGACAACACGAGTGTCTTTGTCGTAAACGATTTTGATTTTTACTTCATGGTTGTCATGTTCAATAAATTCTGGTTTTTGTAAATCAGAAAATTCTGTAACAACAGCATTATATCCAGCACGTTTTGCTTTTTCTAATGTTAAACCTGTTGATACCATTTTTAGATCATAAATACAAATACCGTTTGAACCTTGTACACCAATTGATTCTAAATGTTTACCAGCTACATTGTGTGCAGCAACTAAACCTGAACGAACAGCATTTGTTGCTAATGCAATGTAACTTGTATCGTTAATTGAGTTATCATAAACTGTTGCACAGTCACCAATCGCATAAACATCTTTCATGCTTGTTTCTTGAGATTTGTTAACTAAGAATGCACCATTTCTGAATAATTCTAATCGACCATTTCCTAATGCTGTATTTGGACGGAAACCAACAGCTAAAATAACCATATCAACATCAAATGTTTCTTTATCTGTTACTAAGCGTTCAACTTTACCATTTCCTTCAACAGCTTGTACTGTTTGACCAAATGCTAATTTAATATTGTGATCTTTTAAGTTTTGGCTCATCAATTCTGTGAAATCTTTGTCATAGTATCCACCTAAACATGTTTCAGCAACATCTACTAAAGTAACTTCTTTACCTAAGCGTTCAAATGCTTCAGCAAGTTCTACACCAATATAACCCGCACCAACAACTGCAACACGTTTGATGTCTTTATTTTTTAATTTTTCAATCACTTCTTCAGAGTTTTGGTACAATTTAACAAATTGTAAGTTTTCTAAAGTTGCTTTAAATTCACGTGTACCTGGTACTAATTCAACACCTTTAATTGGTGGAATAATTGGTTGTGAACCTGTTGCTAAAATCAATTTTTCGTATGATTCAACATGTTTTTCAGTACCGTTAATCAGTACGTGAACTTCTTTTTTATCAAAATCAATTGATTCAACTGGTGAATTCATATAAACTTTTGCACCAGCAGCTTCTAATTTTTGTTTGTCTGAATAGAATAATCCTTCTGGACCTGCAATTTGTTTCCCAATCCATAAAGCCATTCCGCAACCTAAAAATGAAATATTTGAGTTTTGGTCAAATACAACAACTTCATTTTGATCGCCATAATTTCCTAAGATTGTATTGATACACGCTGTACCGGCATGGTTTGCTCCGACAACAACAATTTTACTCATCTGTTTATCCAACCTTTCTATTGTGAAAAATGTAATTTGCAATAGTATGATAACTCTTACTACACTACATAGTATAACACATTTTTTTTCTGTTGCAATCTTATTTATATACGTTTCCATATTTATTTTGGAGGTATTTTTCACCATATTTATCCAAAATTTTCAAGTTCTATAATAAAGTGTACTAGTCAATGTATTTAATAGTCTTTTCAACGATAGAAAAAGGTAGTGAATGAGAATAACCATTCACTACCTTTTATTTTTAGTATCTTCTTCTCGTCGTTTCTGTAGTTGTTTCAGTTGTCGTTGTTTGATTTTGTTTTCCTCTTGAAATGGTAATCGTTACTTCAACACCCTCTTTAATTACTGACCCTGCAGGAATAGATTGTTGGATCACAGTACCAACTGGATTTTCAGAATACTCTTGTTTTAGAATATATGTCACACCTAAGTCACTTAATTGATTTTCAACAAATTCTTTACTAGAGCCGTATAGATTTGGCATTGTAATTTCTTTTTTACCAATACTCACAAAAAATTTCACACTCGTTTGTGTTGGGTTTACTTTTGTTCCAGCTGTAATGGACTGATCGACAATATAGCCTTCTTTAACTGTATTACTATGAACCTCTTCTTTTGTGACATTAAATCCTTCAGAAACCAATTTCCCTTTGACTGTTTCAAATAATTGGTTAGTATAATTTTCAAAAGTAATTTCTCCCGAACTTACTGTAAAAGTAACAACGGTTCCTTTTGGTGTCACTTTCGTACCACTTTGGATACTTTGCGATATGATATATCCCGCTTTAACCGTTGCACTCGCTTCTGTTTTACGTTCAATGATATATCCTTTTTTTATCAGTTCTGTATAAATAGCACTGTATTCTTTATTCGTGTAGTCCTCAAATGTTTCCATATTTTCTCCTGAACTCACATATAAAATCACTTTGCTATTTTGTTTCACCACAGTATTACTTTTTGGATCTGTCTTAATTGCCATACCTTCTTTGACAGTATCACTTTTTTCTTTTTCTACTTTTTCAACAATTAACCCAATATCTGCTAACAATTTAGTAGCATCTACTTCTGTTTTTCCAACAACCTCTGGCACTTGGACATCTTTAGGTCTATTAGCTAGTAAAAACATTGTTCCTGCACCAATAACGAGCAAGGCAGCAAATAACATCGCAAACAAAACAAAACCTTTTTTACTCTTTTTCTTTTGCGGTTTAAATGTTGGCTTGGACGGGGGAGTCTTAGGTTTTACGACAACATTGCCACTCACATTACTAGGCTGTTTCACAACTGGTTTACCGCTAGGTTCTATAAATTTCTTTTCATTTTGTCGACTTAATTTTAGACAGGTTCTTAAATCTTGTAACATGCTCGTACATGACGGATAACGATATTTTGGATTTTTAGTAGTCGCTCTTAATAAAACATTTTCTAAACTTTGCGGTACTGTTTGAACAGCATTTTCAACAATACTCGGCATTGGACTTTGGAAATGTTTCATGGCAATAGATACAGCTGAATCTCCATTAAATGGCACTTCTCCCATAATCAATTCATACAAAATAATCCCTAAAGCATAAATATCAGATTGATTCGTAGCTGAGCCGCCTCTAGATTGTTCAGGTGAAAGGTAATGAATAGAGCCTACCAGAGTATTAGTTTGTGTAACGGCTGTATCACTCAATCCGATCGCAATACCAAAATCAGTAATTTTAATCACTCCGTCTTTTCTGATTAAAATATTTTGTGTTTTTAAGTCACGGTGAATAATCCCTTTATGATGCGCAACAGAAACAGCATTGACGACTTGTGTCATAATGTTGACAACTTCAACCAATGATAGTGGATAATGTTCACGAATATACTGCTTCAAATCAGTTCCGTCAACATGTTCCATAACTAAATATCTATTTTGCCCATCATCGTCTACGTCGTATAACTCTACAATATTTTCATGAACAAGTTCACTGACTGCACGTGCTTCACGTTGAAATCTTTTTAATGTTTTTTCATCATTATAAAAATCGTAGCGTAAAATTTTAACAGCGACTTGTCTATCCAAAATTAAATCTTTCGCTAAATAGACTGTTGCCGTACCACCGCTACCAATAAAACGTTCAAGTTTATAACGTTGACTTAGAACATCTCCAACTGCTACCATTATTACCCTCTCCTTTCATTTTGTTCTTCATATTTCATAATCAATACACTAATATTATCTCGTCCTCCAGCGACATTGGCTTTCTGTATCAATCCTTTGACACGATCATCAACTGCTGGATATTCTTTAAATGATGATGCAATTTCTTCATCTGAGAGCATGTCTGTTAATCCGTCGGAACAAATCAATATACCGTCATTATCTATCAAAGTCACTGTTGTAACATCTATTTGTACTGTTTTTTTATTACCAACAGCTCTTGTAATGACATGCTTCATCGGATGATTTTTAGCTTCTTCTTCATTTAAACCACCTAAAGCTAACAAATCATTCACAAGTGTATGATCATACGTTACTTGTTTAATAGCCCCGTGTCGATAAACATACACACGACTATCTCCCACATGTGCTGTAATCAATTTATCATCTATCATAATCGCACAGACAATCGTTGTTGACATACCTTTTAAATCTGAGAAACGATTTGCTTGATTAAATATTAGCTCATTAACTTCTTCTATTCGTGATGTTAACCAATGGGAAATAGTATCCATAGTGATGTCTTTTTCTTGTTTCCACATATCTCCCATATATGTTAAAGCTGTTTTGCTTGCAACTTCTCCAGATTGATGTCCCCCAACACCGTCGCATAAAACACATAAATATAAACCGTCTTTATTTTGAAAAACGTCAACGGCGTCTTCATTTATGACACGTTTCATACCTACATCTGTTTGAAAAGCTATTTTCATTGGTACACCTCCATTCTATTTTATACGTTTCAAACAACAAATATAAAACCCATCTGTGCCGAACATATGTGGTAATATACTAATTTCTCCGTATTCAGTATAACATTCTTTTGGTAATTTTAAATCATATAATGGCACTCTCTCAAAATTAGTATGTGTTTTTAAAAATTGTGCCATTCGTTTTTCGTTTTCTTCCAAAGTCACGGTACACGTACTATAAATTAAACGTCCTCCAACGGCAACTTTAGGAAAGACACTTTCAAGAATATCCTCTTGTATAGCAGAAAGTGAGGAAATTGTATCAAACACTTTACTATATTTAATATCTGGTTTACGCCGCATCAATCCTAAACCGGAGCACGGAGCATCTACAAACACCTTATCAAAATAATTATCTGAAAAAGACGACACATCTCGAGCATCTTTTATCATAGCCTCCACAACATCATCTACGTGAAGTCGTTTTGCATTTTCTTCAATCAATTTGATTTTATGTTCGTATAAATCCAATGCATAGACTATACCACCCTTTTCTTTATTTAAAAAATGAGCGATATGTGTTGTTTTTCCACCTGGTGCCGCACATGCATCTAATACTTTATCACTTTCCTCCAAGGCTCCACACAATGCAACAAGCATTGAACTTTCATCTTGAATCGTAATATCTCCTTGTAAAAATAAAGATGTTTGCGCAACATGCCCCGAATGTATACGTATACCATTTGGTGCCAATGGACTTTTTTCACACATAAATGTCTGACTTAATTGATTTATTGCTTTATCTACATCATATGCTCGAACAGATAGATAAGGTTTCTCGAGTAATGAGTATCCTATTTTTTCTGTTTCTTCTAAACCATAAAGTGTATCAAAATACGTCACTAGCCACATAGGCAAACTCGTACGTAGTGACACAACTTCTTTTGTTCTTGGTTGCATCATTAAATGAGATAAACGTTCTTTCCCATTTCTATCAATATTTCGCAACACACCATTCACAAAATTAACAATACTTTGACCAGCTTTGATTTTTGTAATTTCACTCGCTTCATTCAAAATAGCATATGCAGGAATTTTATCGAGAAATATCATTTGAAAAGTAGATAATCGTAAAATTGTTCGTAACCATAAAGGAATTGCTTTTTTTACATAAGGTTCTAGTAGATAATCCAATGTCAATCGTCTTTGTGTGACGCCGTAAACAATCTCTGTTAATAAATTAGCATCTATTGTAGATAAAGGTACTTCTTTTAAGACAGCATCTAACTTTAAATTGACATAAGCTTGATTTTGTTCGACATCTACTAAAATTTTCATGGCTAAATATCGTACTGTTTTTTTACGTTGTGCTTTTGTTAATTCGATTGACTTATTTTTCAAAACAATCTCCTTTTTCTAATCGAGCACCACTACCACGACAAAAATCAGCAATAGACATTTTTGATTTCCCAGACGGTTGTACTACTTTTAGTGATAATACTGTGTGCTCTCCACAAGCGACAAAAATTTCTGTATCTGTTATATTTATCATTGTTCCAACTGGTTCATTCGTCTGTTCTTGAACAGGAATAGCCTCCCATATTTTAAACCGTTCACCGTGCAATAATGTATAAGCACCCGGCCAACTATTCATAGCTCTAACTTGACGATTGATGTCAGTGGCAGTTTGATGCCAATTTATTTTTTCTTGTTCTCTTGAAATATTTGGTGAAAAAATCACTTTTGACTCATCTTGTTTGATTGGTTGTATAGTGTCTTCAAATAAACATGGTAAAGTTTCGATCAATAATTCTCTACCTAATAAGCTTAATGAATCAAATAACGTTTCTACAGTGTCTGTTTCTAAAATATCAATAGCTTTTTGATTTAATATATCTCCAGCATCCATTTTTGGTTCCATATACATAATACTTACACCCGTTTGTGTTTCTCCATTCATAATGGCATATTGGACAGGAGCTCCTCCTCTATATTTCGGTAACAAAGAAGCATGTACATTGATTGCACGATATGTTGGATGATTTAATAAAACAGACGGTAAAAATTGTCCGTAAGCTGCTGTGACAATTAAATCAATATCTAAAGATAAAAGTGTTTCTAACTCTTGCGAACCAACCAATTTCTCTGGTTGATACACATCAATGCCATGTAGCAACGCTTCACGTTTTACAGGAGAAGGAGTTAATACTTTTTTTCGCCCAACCAATCTATCTGGTTGTGTCACAACACCAATAACCTCATATTCACTTTCAACTAATGCTCTTAAAATGGGAACAGAAAATTCAGGTGTTCCCATAAATACTATTTTTTTAGACATATAAAACTCCTTTATCCAAGGCTCATGAAAAATTCATATAAAACTATTATATCAAGCAATAAAAAGACTTGCAAAGAATACTTCTGAAAAGCTCTAAAAAATTTGACTTATGAAAATCTATCTCCTATAATCTCTAAATGATATAAAAATGGAGGTAATTTTTATGCAGAAAAATTTTTCAAAAACAGTGATATTTTTATCTACTTTTATTTTGTGTGCTTGCTCAAATCAATCACAACAAAATATATCACATTCTGTCACAACAACGACAACACAACAAACAACTGCGCAGCAGACAATAATGAAACAATCTTCTACACAAACATCATCAACAGTTGATTATGACGTCAATGAGATTGTAGCATTAGTAAAAAAAGATTTTCCTGATTTTGACATTGAAAGTATCAGTTTAACATTAAATGTCCCTACTCCTTTATTTGAAGTAGACTTAATTGGTAATGATTCAGAAAAAACAATTCAAGTAAATACACAAACAAAAGATAAAGTCATTTTAAAGGAAGAGATGTTAGACAGTGATGAAAGAAATGGTGTTGAACGTCAAAAAGAAGCAATCAACACAAGTTCTTTATCTAGCATCACAAATGTTTTGAATGCTGTGAAACAAACATTAGCAGTAGATACTGTCACAAAAATCAGTCTGGATCAAGAATTAGGTATCACTTATTGGGAAGTAGAACTATATAGTGCCAACCAGAAAAAAGAAGTTAAAGTTGATAATGCAACATTAAAAGTTCTTGAGATTGATCATGATTAGTCACTATTTATTTAACAATACTCAAAAAGGCTTGAAAACATTGATTTCAAGCCTTTTTCAGACTGTTGACAAATTAAAATGTCGACAGTCTTTTTTCGTATCAGACGTTAAGTTGTACGGCTTACCACGATGTACACGATACATCGCTCGTTCTCTACCATGTGCGAGAACGAAGCCATTCGTACCACAACGTCTGATACGATAATAACGCTTAAAAGTGGTATAATAGAGATAAGAAAAAGGAGGGAAAAATCTATGTTTTATAAAGAAACTCACCCAAATGACGAAATCATATTAAACACATTGTCCGAATTAGTACCAAAAGACCATTTACTACGTAAAATTGATAAATCAATTGATTTCAATTTTATTTATGAGATTACTTCTCCTTATTATAGCCATACGAATGGTCGCAATAGTTTAGACCCTGTTGTTTTATTTAAATTGGTCTTTTTAAAAGATATTTATGGCATTAAATCCATGCGAGAAACCATTAAACGTGTCGAAACGGATGTAGCGTTTAGATGGTTTTTAAACCTCCCTTTCTCTAAACCTACCCCACATTATTCTACTTTCTCTCAAAATTATATTCGCCGTTTTCAAGGGACGTCTGTGTTTGAAGATATATTTAATACTATTGTACACCAAGCTATCTCACATCATTTAATTAGTGGGACAGCATTATTCACAGATTCCACACACATTAAAGCAAACGCCAATAAAAATAAATTTAGAAACGCCGTTATGGAAACCGTTCAAGAACGTAAGCGAGATTTAGAAAACGAAATCAACGCCGAACGAGAAGCTATTGGAAAAAAGCCTTTTAGCTACACAGATAAAATCATCTCTAAAAACATAAAAGAAAGTACGACTGATAAAGAAAGCGGATATTACCATCGGGATAATAAAGAAAAAGGATTTATGTACTTAGACCATCGTAGTGTCGATGGTAAACATAACTTTATTGTGGACTGCTTTATTACACCGGGGAACGTGCATGATAGCGTACCGTATGTGTCGCGATTAACGTATGTGATGGAAAAATTTAAATTTGATGTCAATTGTGTCGCGTTAGATAGCGGGTATTATAAAAAAGACATTTTAAAATTTTTAGAAGAGAAAAAGATATTTTCTGTGATTGGGTATAGACGTTTTCATCGCAATCCTGACCATAAGTTTTTTCGATATGATTCATCTAGAGATTGTTTTACGGATACACGTACGGGAGAAATTTACACCTACAGAAACATTGATAGACAAGGATATAAGCAGTATCGTATAAGCGATAACAGTAATAAACGGATACTACGTCGAGCGATAGATGCTGATGTATACGATAGATGTCGTGAACGTCGATTATCTACATTTGGGAAAGCACTATATAAACGACGGAAAGAAACGATTGAGCGTAGTTTTGCAGACTCTAAACAAAATCATGGGTATCGGTTTGCACAATATAGAGGAGTAGCCAAGATGCAAGATTATACTTGGTTATCTTGTGCTGCCCAAAATATGAAAAAAATGGCAATTCTACTCACGAGAGATAGCCATTTTTTGAGATATTATTCTTCATTTAGTATTTTAAAATTCAAAATCCAACATATTTTTCAATTTTTAAAAAATATGTTGGATTTTTTATCGCTATTGTCAACAGTCTGAAAAAGGCTTGAAAACATTGATTTCAAGCCTTTTTACTAATGTTGATATACACTTTCTAACTTTTTTGTTATATGATGTTTACACCAATATTGATAAATATACTCTATACGTTCACATATATTTTCGACTGTATATATTTGACACAATATCGGTTCTTCTTGAATAATATATCCTCGTCCTTTAATAGCTTTTGGTATTAGAGTAGATTTCCCAAGCAAATATAAAGCATCTTGCTTTTCCTTTAAATGCAATACTATTTTTGTACGAAACATATTTAATAAAGCCATACGCACATTGTTCATTGTACTTACAGTCATGATAACATATATGGAAAACGCTGCTCCCTCTTTTATCACTTGATATAAACACTCTTCTAATTTTTCACAACTCATAGAACTATCATAATCATCTATAAATATTAAAATAGTCGGATATTTTTTCATATGTTTCATCTTTTTCCGTTGTGTAAATATACTATATATATGTTGTATCATCTGATTTAATTTTTCTTGTTCATCGTAAGATACATACTCTAATACATGTGGTAAATCTAAAAAGGCAGATAAGTGATAATAATCAAAATCTACCATGTATATGTATAACCATTCTGGAGAATGATACATTGTCAAAGATAATATCATTGTCAAAATTGTACTTGTTTTACCATACCCTTTACTTCCAAAAACAATAGTATGGGACTGCTGCCATACATTAAAAAAATATATTTCTTGCTTTTGATAAAATGGTAAATCAATAATACCTAATGGTGCACACATATCTGGCATAGTATGATGTTGTAAAATCGGCATAAGGATGCTTTCTTCTAAAGGTGGTATAAGTACCTTTTGTACTTTTTTAAAAGAACTCATTTTATGTACATATACTATTTCTGAAATGATTGCTTCTAATTGAGTCATTGCTTTTGTTGTCTGTACGGTTGGCAATACATTTATTGATTGCCCTAAATCATCTATTTTATAAATCGTGAGAGCTATATCTTGTTTTGTCATATTTGAACAACCTGTATACCCACTTTGAAAAAGTATCTGACTCTTTTGTCCAATTTTTAAGTATCCTCTTCCTCTCGTTGTAATATAAGCAGCATCTGGTGTTTTTAATAATTCATTAGAGTCTTGCTCACTATTTACTTTTAACACAATTTTTGATTGAATATTACTTTCCATTTGTTCATTAATAATACCACTTGGTTTTTGTGTAGCTAATATTAAATGAATGCCTAAAGAACGTCCAATCCTTGCGATTGATGTTAATTCTATTAAAAATTCTGGAGCGTATGTTTTTAATTCGGCAAATTCATCACAAATTAAAAACAGATGTGGAAGTGGCTCCATTGTAGATACAGAGGTACATTGTTTATGTGCCTTATATCGTTTGATATACTCATTAAGATTAAATACTCTATAATAAACAAATGCTTCTTGCCTTTTCTTTATCTCTGCTTTTAAACTTTGAATTGCACGTAATACATGATTTTCATCTAAATTTGTTACTACTCCAACAATATGAGGTAATTTTTCTAACGCATAGACAATTTCTCCACCTTTCCAATCAATAATAAACATCGAAATATCTTCTGGTGAGTAAGAAACTGCAAGACTTAATAAATACGTTATAAGAAATTGAGATTTTCCTGAACCGGTCATTCCTGCAATTAACGCATGAGCACCGTGCTCTGATTCGTGTAAATCCCAATAAACCCGATTATTTTTATCTGAGATGCCAATGGTTACTTTTAAAGATTGATAGCTTTTTGCTGTTTGCCAGCGATGTAAAATTGATAGTTCGGATACTTGCGATATTTGATACTGCTCTAAAAAGTTTAAAGAAGTAGACATCATCGGTTTCTTCGTATCAATATGTATCAAATTTGACAAACATCTAATTCCATTTTCAATATGTTGAGTCGGTGGATATAGAAAAAAATGAGAGTCATACTGAGCAGACAGCACTTGTCCTTTTTCTTCAGTGTGTAATAAGATTGTTTCTTTTACAATATGTGGAAGCATCAATTTTGAAATACTTATAAATATGACAGTCATACCTAGTTGATTGGGATATTTCTCTAATAAATGATAGATAGGATGTTCTATTATATATTTATAGTCTGTTACAATGAATAGATAATGTGGTAAAAACACATGCCCTTTTTTTAGTTTATCTTTCCGTTTTAACAATACATTATATAATGCATCTAATCCTTTTTGTCTGTGTTCTTCTTGATACCATAGTCCTCTCATACAACAATCATTTATATAAAAATGCTTTAAAAACCGCCATTTTCTCCATATTTTATTATATTCATCTTTTGATATAAGACAGACAAATTGCACATCTAAATATGAATGGAAAAAAGTTAATTGTATCAATATATGTTCTAAAAAACACATCATATTTTGATATGTACCGACAACACCAACGTAACTTTCTTTTAACGAAAGTGAAATAGGACTACGTTCATGTCTACTAAATCGCTTTTTTAATAATTTATCCTCATCATTTTGTATATCAATAGACAGTTTAGATGAAACACTTCCTAATCCTAAAGATACGGTTAAAAAATAGTCATGATAATAAGCTCTTTCATAAATTCGTGTATCATATACAGACATCAATCGTACTAGTTCACTTGGAAACGGAAAATTCTGTTGTAGTATCTCTCGTTCTTTTTGATAAGATTGAGCAATACAAGATGCTGCATACATGAAGTCTTTTTCTTTATTTTTATTTTCTTGTTCAATATATTTTTTATTTTTATATCTGTTATATACATATTGGCTTATCAATATCAACATGTTAAGAAACAAACCAACTAAAACAATAGATACATTTCCAAATAAACTAGTACTTATTGTTGTGAGAAAAGGAATGATAAAAGATTTAGCATGACTTAATTGTTTACTTTTTTTACTATCTTTTGATTTTAATACAAAACGCTGATGTGGTTTATCAAAATGTATGTTTACATGCCGATAATATTTTGGAAAATCAGACTGTTTATATGAGATATGTGGTTGTCTATAAATCGCATCATCACGACATACAACTTTATTGGAAAAGAGAATGATATGCCATTGATTATTTGTCTTTTCTAATCGAAAACTTTTTGTCATCATCTGCATATTATCCATTATCGGATACATATTTTCTTGTACCAATTTATTTTGATAATAGAGAACATCATTTTGTGTCACTATACACACATGTGTGTTATTGATAAGTATGTGTATATCTTCTTCTATTTTTATAACATTATAATCATCTTTTCCGATTGTTAAAACAATATCAGATCTCAATGTAAAATAGAAATCATGAACATTCTCACTTTTTATGACTAACAATGAATATTGCTTTATTGTATGTAATCCTATACCCACATATTCTCCGTCAATCATTAGCTTATTATTCACTAAACTAAACACAATACCATCATGTTTTATCATAGGATTTTGTCTGTGAATGGATAATTTTGTTAATAATATATCAAATATATATACTTCATAATAAGAATGACTACTCATTTTTACCCTCTTTTTTATCCAATTCATGATACAAATAGTCAATTTCTTTTTTATACTCCGTTAATAATTGCTCTTGCGTATCGGATAGTTCAACTGTCTTTTTTGTTGTATCATATAGATGTAAGTAAGCTAAAAGTAACATTTGTTTATCTTGATTTATTTTGGCCACTTCAAGTGCCTGTTGATAATCTTTTTTTCCTAAATAAATCCAAAAATTTAATACATGTGATGATGACGATAAAGAAATTGTCTTTAATGCATCTATTTTTTGAATATATTTACTATCTTGTCGCTGTATACTTGCATAAGCTAATAAATAGCGTTTGATTTGTGATAAATTATCTAAACTTTCTCCTTTTAACTGCTCTTGGATAAAGTCATAATCTCCTTTCAAAAAAGCTGTTTGTAATTGATATTCTATAGTATCATAAATTGGTTTTGTTATAATATTCATCCCAAAAATAACCGACATAACTAAAAATCCTACTTTATAAAAAACATAAAGATACTTTGAAACATACTTTTTTTGTTTTCTTTGTTTCTTTATTTCTTTTTGATATTCTGCTTGTAAATATGTGTCAAGTTGCTCTATTGATTCTATTTGATGTAAATGATTTGAAAAAGTATCAGAAAGTGTAAACTGCCCATATTGTAATTGTTCAAAAGAATATTTAGGATGTAATAGCCATAATAAAATTGCTTTGACATATTGCATCATTGGGTAATCTTTATATGGATAGACAAGATGAGGCATGCCAACATGGCATATATGAATAGTTATATCATCAGCAATATAAATGTTTTTAGGATGAATATAAGGTACTGTATACATATCCATTTGTTTGATGTAGGTGACAATATTTTTAGCAATACATATTTTTTCTAAATAACTTAATTTATTATTTCTATACGATTCTAAAGAAAATCCTCTATCTTTAATATCATATTCACAAATGAGCATCTCTTCTTTTATTACAATAGTATAATATAATTTAATAATAGATAAATGCTCACACGTATATTGACTTTTATTTAAGCTAACTATCAATTTGTCCCCAAACTCTTGACATAGCAAAGACTGACTATTTCCTGTCATGCGTATCATCAACAATCATTTCAAATTTATCTCCCGTTGCAATACCATAATCTTCTAATACATCATATTCTCCAATATGTATACATTTATTTTTTACAACGAGTTGAAAAGGATATTTCAGTGCAATACCATGATGCTCAAACATATTATAAATAAGTTCTTTTAATTGATGCATGGTCACTTTACTTGGAACGAGTAGATCAATTTCTTTATTGTCTTTTACTAATGTAATACCAATCATAAATACACCTATTACTAAATCCCAAAGGACTGTGCATCTTCTCTATCACGCTGTTCAACAAGAGTAGCATATCTATTTAATTGTTGAAAAATATCTTCCAATAATTGTTCAAATTTCTGAACATATTGATATAATTGCTGGTATTGTTCCAAATAAGCTTGAAAAGCTTGCCCTTTCCATTCTTGTGAAATAGATGTATTCATATGATTTACTCTTTGAATAGATTGTTCAATTTCCTCTTTAGCTTGAACATAAATACGTGCTTGTTCTTTTAATTCTTGTGGTTTTAAACTGATTTGTTGCATATTCTTCCTCTTTTCTTTTTTGTTCTATTATTAGTATATGCAATATCAGAGCATTTCTTTGTAACATATAAAAAATATTTATATACCTTGATTATCATGCTGAAAGTCTTGTATGGCTTTCTCTAATGTAAAAAATGGCAATAAGTTAGAAAACTTTTTGCTTACTTTTCTACATTAAATACAGTTTTTCTAGCTTATCATAAATCATTTATTTCCTTTTCAAACAAAAATATACTCTTTTTTTATTAAATGATAATAGGATTTATCTTGAATCATCTTAAAATCTAATTTTTCATAACAATTTTCTGGTACAGGTATCATCTTTTTTATATCGAATATAGCTAAAATATGTTTTTTATACATTTCATTCTGTCTATAAATACTATATGCAAAATAATAGTATTTCTTTCAGTTATTATTTTTAATAAATACTATTTTCTATATTTTTACTTATACAGAGTAATTTTATTATATAAAGTCATATTCGAACGATTTTTCTCCTCGTTCGACTGCTTCATTTTTTACTGCTTAAAAAAAGATACCGTTATCCATTTTTAATCATTTGAATCAACATGAAGAAACATAAAAAATGACTATACTTCACAAGAAATATAGTCATTTTATAATATTATTACCTATCTGATTGAGATTGGCATCTCAAGAATGCACTCTTTTAGTTTATTTTTCTAACTGTTTCCCTAAGGCACCACCGGGGTGGAATAAATGAAAATCATCTTTTGTAAATTGACGGCTAGCCGATACAACCACAGCAATGCTGTCACCTAAAGCGAGCATCGTTGTTGAACTTGTCGTTGGGGCTAATCCTAAAACATCAGCTTCTTTTTCATACGTATAGTGTAATGTATAATCACACATATCAGCTAAACTAGATTGGTCTTTTGATGTAAAAGCAATCGTGATACAGCCGATTTTTCTTAATGTTGGTAACATACTTAATACTTCTTGTGTACTTCCACTATTAGATAGCAAAAATACAATATCTTGTGTTTGTATCATACCAAAATCGCCATGAAATGCTTCAGTGCTATGTACAAAGATAGCAGGTATACCAACACTAGAAAAAGTTGCTGCAAGTTTTTTACCAACGTGTCCGGATTTTCCAACCCCAGTGAATACAATTTTACCTTGGCAAGAATCAACAATTTCGACAATTTCTAATGTTTGCTCATTTAAGCGATTTGCTGTTTTTAATAGTCCTTCACTTTCCATTTTTAAACTTGTTTTTAATAAGTCTAATTTATTCATACCCTATTTTCTCCAATTCATTTAATGTTAATAATTCTAAAAATGAGTTACAATCATTGATTTGTTTTAATTTTTCTTGAAATAAATCTGTATCTGATAAAAGTTTTACTAAATCTGCCATGACATGAATATGCTTTTTGTGATCAATGGCACTTAAGAAAAACAGGCATGAAATAGGTTCTTTTTGTCTTTGAAACATAATCGGTTCTTGTAGTTTCACAAAGGATATTGCAACATCATGTGAGCCATTTTCAGGTTTTGTATGTGGCATTGAAATCCCTGGTGAAATAAGCATCGCATCTTGCCTTTCTTCTATATGCTTTAAAATATGTTCCACATATCGTTTTTCAATCACACCGTCATCAAGCAATGGTTGTGCTGCATACTCAATAGCTTCTTGTATAGTTGTTGCAGGACAGTTTAATTGAATATACTGTTGTTTTATGACATCGGATAATCGTAAAACATGTTTTGTTTCAAAAGACATTTGATTGTTTGAAAAATATTTAAATAAATCTCTTCTTAGTGCTTTCGCATTATGAACAGTTGCATATTTTTCAACAATGTTCATCACTGTTTCAACACCTGGCAATCTAAAATGTTTATTTCCAATTTCTGAATAAACTTGACGAATAATATCATATTTTTCATCGACACTCATAATAGGATTTACGACAAACACTGGTTTTGATGTTTCAAGTAATTTATAGTTTGGAATTGTTGAAAACACAATATCGTAGGTATTTGTATCTAGTTTAAAGTATGTGTCATAATCAACTGGACCAATAAAAGTCATATCCGAAAAAATATTTTTCAATTCAGTATAAATAATAGCCGAACTACCAATACCATTTGGACAGACAACAATTGCTGTTGTTTTATGTGTCATCGTGATATTAGAATGATTTTGTATCATTGCTGAAAAATGCATGGTTAAAAAAGCAATTTCTTCATCGGGAATTGAACTACCAAATACTGATTCAATAGATGATAACGTTTCTTTCACAATAAAAAACATTTCTTTGTATTGCTGTTTTGTTTCATGAATCAATCCATTGATAATCGGTAATCTAAAAAGCATACGATAATAAGTAGGACGTATATGACTATATAGCTGTTTTAAAACTGAAAACTTATCATCAAATTGTATACCTGCCAATAATTCAAAACGAAATACAATGCGTTCTACTATATCTAAAATAAGCATTCTATCAAAGGAAGTTTCTCCTATATTACCTACGGTTTGTCCGAGTAACCATGCTGTTAAGTACAACACTTCATTCTTTTCTACTAAACCAAATGTACTTAAAATATCTTTTGCCAAACGATATTCTTTTGCTTCTTCAAGAGAATGCTTAAATTGAAATGGAATTGTTTTTTTCATACGATATTTTAAAATAAGTAGAAAATATGCAAATTCATTTAAACGATTTTCTACAAATGTAATACGATGTTCTTGACTAATCACTGTAATTTTTTCTTTGATTTCCTGCACATGTTCATCAATATTTTCTTTTAAATAACGTTTAAAAAAAATAGAGTAAATAATATCATGATGCTCTGAAAAATCAATCATAATTTGACGGATTAAAAATCGTCGTATATCAAACTCTTCTCCCGATAGATAATAACCATCTTTTCTAGAATATAAAAGGTTGATACGATAGTTTAATAATTCATGCTCTAATTGTTTTAAATCATTCATCAATGTTGTTTTTGAAATTTTTAATAAATCAATAAAATCATTGACAGCAATATAATCTGAATATTGAGATACTAATATTAAAAAAATAAAGTATCGTCTTTCTTCACTATCTAAAATATATGATGTTAAATAATCTGAACTAGACGGATATTGTCTTAAAAAACTGAATTGAGCTGTTGTTAGCCTAATGAGTGTACTATTCATACGAAGTGGCATCAATTTATAATCGACAAGCAATTCATTTATTTTGTTTAAAGAATAATCAATTTGACGTAAGGTTAATTTCGTTTCTCTTTCAATACGATTGATATCTGTTTCTTTATTTTTTAAAATACTATTCAAAACGAGTGTTGCTTTTTTATCTAACATATCTACTCCTCATTTTCTAGTTGTTTCTAAACAAGGTCACTCCTTCAACAAAACGTGCTGCATTTTCACGAATATTTTCTACGGTACCTGTAGTTAATAAGCTACCTACCCCAACAACTTGAATACCGTTTTTCAACCATTCTCCAATATTTTCAGGTGTTGCACCACCAGATGATAAGATTGGTAAATATGGTAATGGTGTTTTAAACACTTTTCCTAAACTTGCACCATAATAGTTAGAAATAGGGAATGCTTTTATCATAGACGCTCCATATTCTAATGCTTCAATGACTTCGGTATAAGACGTACATCCTGGCATATAAGGCACTTGATATCTATTACATAATTTAGCTACATCTTTACTAAAATTAGGTGAAATAATAAATTTTGCACCAGCTAAAATCGCAATACGTGCAGTTTCACTATCTAAAACTGTCCCTGCACCTACAAGCATTTTATCTTGATATTTTTCTTGAATTGCTCTAATAAATTCCGGTGCACGACTATTAGTAAAACTAATTTCCATGCAATCGACACCACCGGCTAAACAGCCATCTACAATTTCAAATCCTCTTTGAATCGTATCAATACGTACAATAGCCATAATAGCTGTTTGATATAAACGATTTAATGTTTCTAATTTTGTCATCTTAGTTTTCCTCCTTGAAATAGTTGTCCAAAACGTCTTTAATATCTTGCTGATACTCATCTAAAACTGGTAGAACTGGTCGTCTAGCCTCTCCAACATCATGACCAACATACGTCAAGGCATACTTTAAAACAGATGGAATAGAACCATATTTTAAGATACGTCTAAATTCTTCGATACTATTTTGGTAGTCTTGTGCTTTTTCAAGATTACCTGCTTGATATTCACGAACAATGGCGACATCTATATCTGTTAACACATTAGAGGTAGCAGCAACAGCTCCGGCAGCGCCTAGCTTTAATGCATTTAAAATAAGAGAATCGGAACCCGATAATACTTTAAAATCTTTTTCTTTTGTTTCATCAATATAAGCTTTTATATTGTCAATGTTTCCACTACTATCTTTAATCCCAATTATATTTGTGATATCAGCTAGTTTTTTTACAAGTGTAGGACTTAGTGGATTACCTGTTAATCCGGGCATATTATATAAAATAACTGGAATTGTCACATTTCTGGCAATGGCTTTAAAATGCTCATACAATTCTTCTTCTTTTAATTTCACAAAATAAGGGGCAATCACCGATAAAGCATCTGCTCCAATACTTTCCATGTCTTTTGCTAAAGAAATAACTTCGTTTGTATCATTACCACCAACACCTACATAAACAGGTACACGTTTATTTGTATATGACACAACATATTTTGCAAAGTCTAATTTTTCCTCTTTTGTCATGACATGAAATTCACCATTTGTTCCTAAAATAAATAAACCCGATACTTGTTTGCTTATTAAATGGTCAATTAACTTTTCAGTCGCTTGCCAATTTATTGTATTGTCTTTATCAAATGGTGTTACCATTGCCGTAATCAGTCCACCTAATGTCATTGTAAAACCTCCTAAAAAACAAAACTCAGCGAATAAATCCCACTGAGTTTTGCATATATTATTTAAAGATACTTAAAATACCGTCTAATAAAATACCAGTCACATTGTAGTCAATATTTGGGAATGTTGAACCTTGTATGCCTAATTGACCGTATAGTGGGAATAAGACAACTGGTAGGAATGCTAATAATAATCCTGCCACGAATGAGCCTGCAATCGCACCTCTCCAACCACCTGTTGAGTTACCAAAGACTGCCGCCGTTCCTCCTGAGAAGAAGCAAATGTGTGCTGCTGGAATAATTACGATTGGGAATTTAAATAAAATCATAATAAACACAGCTAACAATCCTGCCGCATAGCTTGAAAGGAAACCAACAATAACTGCTGTTGGTGCAAATGGGAATACTGTTGGTACGTCTAATGCAGGTCTTGAATTTGGAATGAATTTTTCTGAAATAGACACAAACGCCGCTGTAATTTCACCTAAGAACATTCTTACACCAGTCATTAAAATTGACATACCTGCTGTAAATGTAAAGGCTTGGATAAGTGGGAATACTAACCAATGTTGACTACCAGCTAATGCTTTTGTTGCTGTTTCTCCTGCAGCAAAAGTTGCAACATAGAATAAAACAAGCATAATAACAGATACACCCATTAAGAAATCTTTAAAGAATGATAACCATTTAGGAAATTTAATAGTTTCTGTACTTTCAGATTCATATTTACTGAAGAATTTACCGATATAACCTGATAAAGCATAGCCAAACATGTTAAAGTGTCCGATTGCTGTTGCATCACTACCTGTGATTTTACGCATAAATGGTTGACATAACGCTGGTAAGAAAGCAGACATAAATCCTAGTAATGTTCCACCTAAAACAATTGCCAAGACATCATCAAATCCATGTGCTTTAAAAATCAGTGACAATACACATGCAAAGAATAAACTGTGTCCTGTTGTGAAGAAAATGTTTTTAAATGGTGTGATACGTGCAAATACTAAGTTCATCACAAAACCTAAAATAAGTGTAGAAGATGTTACTAATGCAAACTCTTTTTGCGCTAAAGCTGTTGCTGCTTCTGGAGAAGCGATAACACCTTGAATGTTAAATCCTGTTTGGAATAATGTATTAAATTTTTGTAGAGCACCTGTAATGATAGATCCTCCGGCACTAAATACTAAAAAGCCGATAATCGTTTTAAAGGTACCTGTTAAAATTTCAACACCGCCTTTTTTCTGTGCAAGTAAACCAACAAATGCAACCAGTCCTAATAAAATAGCCGGTGTACTTAATAGACTAATCAAAATATCCATAACTCTCTCCCTCTCTTCATATGATTTATAATTCGCTTAATGCTTTTTCTAGTTTTTCTTTAATTTCTTTTTTATCTACAATATTTGTAATACCTACTACTTTTTGTGGTACACCTTTTTCAGTTAACTCTTGTGCCACATCTGGTAATGTAATCAATAATTCACCGTCAAAACCTGGTACACCATCTAAAGAAGAATGTTCAATTTGTAAATCAAATCCTTCTTCTTTCACAACTTCAAGTACTTTGATTTTTAACATCAAACTTGATCCTACTCCTGCTCTACAAGCAACTAATGCTTTTGCCATAATAATACCTCCTAATTGTTATTTAAAAATAATGCCATAATATCTTTTGGTTCTTTTGCAAGTTCCACTTGAGAAAGAAATGTATCACTGCTCAAATAAGAAACCAATTCTGCTAATACTTCTAAGTGACTATTACTATCCGGTGCACTTAGTGAAAATAAATATTTTACTGGATCATTGGCTTGATTTCCTGATACAACAGGTGTTTTTAATCGTGTTAGCCCCATCCCTAATTTCAATGCTCCACACTGACTTGGTGCATGAGGTAGTGCTACATGTTTCGTAATCACAATGTAAGGGCCTGTTTCCTTATAAATACGAATAATGTTATCCACATACTCTTGAGAAACAAACCCATTTTTTAATAATGGGGCAACCGATAGTAAAATCGCATCTTCAAAGTTGTCGGCTTCAACATCTAATTGAATATGTGTTTCTCTTAGTACATCTTTTAACATGTCCTCACCTCCATTCCTTAATTCTATTATATGGTTACGGTTTCAGTGCTTCAATACAAATTGGGTTCATCTTTTGTTTGTACCCCGTGCAAAAAGTGAACTGAACATGCTCTTTTTCTCAATCTAAAAGTTTATATAAATAAATTGTAGAAAAATATGACGAATATAAAATGCGATGTTCTCTATTTTTATTTTTATCTATGTCATAGAAATACAGAAGTGGAGCAACATCAACTTGTTGCTCCACTTCGATATGACGACTATTAAGTCATTCGGCATCTTTCAATAAACGATTAATATGAATGGCTAAATACGTTACTTCATCAACTGATATTTTACTACCATAGTGTTGATAAATAAATTGTTGAATTTTTTTAGCATCTTCCATTGCTTTTGGGTAATTTTCAGATACTTGTTGAAACAATAACATATTATCATCATTTATCATTTCATGGGATAAAAAACGTTCTACAAAAAAGCGAATGTGGACGATAAAACGTTTATAGTGAATGGAATCCTCTTTTAAAGACTTTCCAAGTGTATACTTGACTAAATTAACAATATTTCCAATCATTTTGACACTTTTTTGTGCATTTTTCTCATCTCCTGCTTGACGCGCATTGATAAAATGAAATGCGATATTAGCAGCTTCTTCCTCTGGCAATGTTTCTTGAAAAACGTTCTCAATTAATCCAATAGCATATTGCCCAATTTTAAATTCTTGAGGATAGTATAACTTCACTTCCCAAAACACTTTATTACTCAAAACAATACCTTGTTGATGACGCTCAATCGCAAAATGAATATGGTCTGTTAACGATAAATACAATAACGGAGAAACTGTTTCGTCTAATAATTGCTCTGAAAAAGATAAAATATCGTTTGTTATATCAAAATATTGACTTGGAATATTTTCAATGAGGTAAAATAGTTGTCGTGCTTGAGGTGTCTCAACTGGAAAAAATAATTGACTAATTTGATTTTTTTCCAATGCTTCTCCCGGCTTTTTTCCATAACCAATGCCTTTTCCAAGCGCAATCATTTCTTTGCCTTTATCATCAACTAAAACAACACTGGAATTAAGCACTTTTTTAATAACCGACATACGCCACCTCCTACTTTTTAATCGCCTAAATCTTCTCCATTTGATGCGATTACTTTTTTATACCAATAAAATGAATCTTTTTTATAACGTTTATAGGTACCATTACCTTCATCATCAATATCTACATAAATAAAACCATAACGTTTACTCATTTGTGATGTACCAGCACTAACAATATCAATAGCACCCCAGCTTGTATATCCTAATAACTCTACACCTTCATCGACTGCTTCTTTCATTTGTTCAAAATGTGCTTTAAAATATGCGACACGATACGGATCATGGATTGAACCGTCCTCTTCTAAGACGTCTTTTGCACCCATTCCATTTTCTACAATCATCAATGGTTTTCTATAACGGTCATATAATTCAAGTAATGAAATCTTTAATCCTTTTGGATCAATTTGCCAACCCCAGTCAGTCGCTGGTAAATAAGGATTTTTCACTCCTAGAACCGTATTTCCGGGTGTTCTTGGAGCATTTGGATCGGTTGATTCTGCCATAGACATATAATAACTAAATGATACAAAATCAACTGGATATGCTTTTAATAATGCTAAATCATCAGGTTCAAATGATAACACAATACCTTTTTTTTCTAAAGCATTTAGTGTTAATCTTGGATACTCACCAAACACTTGCACATCGGCATAAAAATAATTTTGTAAATTCTTTTTCAGCGTTAATTCAACATCTTCTGGTTTACATGTTAATGGATACGTTGTTAATTTTGTTAACATACAGCCCATTTTAGCATTTGGAATTATCTCTTTTAATAATTTTGTTGCTTTAGCAGACGCCACAAACTGATGATGTAATGCTTGATAAATGACTGCTTCTTCTTGATTTTCAGGGCATTGATCTGGAATAATACCAGCCGTTGTGAAAGGATGTCTTAAAATGCTATCAACTTCATTAAAACTTAGCCAGTACTGCACTGTATTAAACTCTGTAAAGCACACTTGACAAAAACGTAGAAAATCATCAATCACCACTCTGTCTACCCAACCATTACCATTTAAACTCAAATGCAATGGCATTTCATAATGTGACAATGTTACAATCGGTTCAATACCTAATTCATTCATTTTATGAAACATTCTTTTATAAAATGCAATACCTTTTTGATTCGGAGTTAATTCTTTTCCTGTTGGGAATAAGCGACTCCATGCAATCGACACACGTAATGCTTTAAAACCCATTTCTGCAAATAATTCTAAATCTTCATCAACATGATGATAAAAGTCAATACCACGACGTTTGGGATACCATTTATCGCTCGTATCTTTTGCAGCTTTTAACACACTTTCTGTTGTGACAGTCATGTGTCCTTTATAATTTTTTACATCTAAATCAGGACGATACATCGCAATATCGGCAACGGATAATCCTTTACCGTCTACATTCCAAGCACCTTCTGCTTGATTGGCTGCAATGGCACCACCCCATAAAAATCCTTCTGGTAAAACTGTCATCTTATTCTCCTTTCTTATCAATCGTGAGTAATATATCTTTTGTTGTTGTATGTGTTTGTGCTGATAAATGTATGTTATAGTGCTGGTGATTTGTTACAATCATCATAACAGTTGGGTCATAACCTTCTTGTTTAATTTTTTCAACATCAAATGTTACTAACACATCACCTTTATTTACAATAGCACCATTCTCCACATGTTTTGTGAAATACATACCATTTAATTTTACCGTGTCAATTCCAATATGAAATAATACTTCTGCACCTAATGTATCTTTTAACATCACCGCATGTCCAGTTTCATAAACCACCTCAACTGTTCCTGTAAAAGGTGATACAAGCACACCATCTGATGTTGGTTCAATGGCAATACCTTCCCCAACTAATTTAGACGAAAACACATCATCATTAACTTGTTCTAATGGAACAATATTCCCTTCAACTGGACTAATATAACGAATAGTTGTGTCTTTTTCTTGTTCTTTATATTGAATGAATGTTGCCACAAACGCAATGACAAATGCCAATGCAAAACCAACAAATGCCCACACTAAATTCATTGGATTGGCAGGATTTGTAAACATCGTCATAGATGCTAGACCTGGCCCAACTAATGCAAAAGCCTCCACAGCAACAATTCCAATAAACGCTCCACTAATCAATGAACTTAACACAACGCTATACAAAACAGCTTTATGTTGTAATGTTACCCCGTATAATGCAGGTTCTGTAATCCCAAATAATGCTGAAATACCTGATGACATAGCCGTTGCACGTAATTTTTCATCTTTTGTTTTTAAAGCAACTGCAAAAGATGCACCTGATTCTGAAATATTATGTGCTAATGATGCAGGTAAGTACAAAATTTCTTTATGCAACTCACCCATTGTTGCAATAGCATAAGGTAACATTGCTTTATGCATTCCTGTAGCAACCATAAATGGTAAAACAGATGCAAGTAAAGCTGTTGCTACCCACCCTAAATGACGGAATAAGAATAAAATAACAGTTGAGAATAATTGACCGAAATTAAATCCTAGCGGTCCTAAAATAAACAATGTAATTGGTACTGTAATCGCCAATGACATCATTGGTACAAAGAAAATACGAATTGGTTTTGGTGTATATTTTGTTAACTGTTTTTCTAATACAGCATATAATAAAACTGTTAAAATAGCAGGAAATACTTGATACGCATATGCAATATTTTGTACAGATAAACCAAATAATACTAATCCCTCTGTTAATAATTTTGTCACAGCAGGTAATAACAATACACCAACTGCTGATGCTGCAACTAATTCATTCACTTTTAATTTTTTAGCTGTTGAAACAGCAACAAGCAATGGTAAAAAGTAAAGTGGTGCATCACCAATTTGATTGAATACGACAAATGCTGTTGAATCTTTAGGTAAAATACCACATAAATTTAATAATAATAAAATTGATTTCAACACACCCCCACCGGCAATTGCGGGTACTAATGGTTGGAACACACCTACTAAGAAATCTAAAAAGACACTTGTCCACGGTACTTTTTTATTTGATATTGGTGTTGTTGAAGCAGATACCTCTCCAACTAATTTTCTTACTTCTTCATAAACTTCATTAACTTCATTTCCGATAATGATTTGTGTTTGTATATTTTGTCTTACGCCTACAACACCATCAATACTTTCTAAAGCACTTATATTCACTTTATCATTGTTAACCAATGTAAAACGTAAACGTGTTGAGCAATGCTCAAAATGAGAAATATTTTCCTTTCCTCCAATGTGTTTTAACACATCTTCTGCTACTTTTTTATAGTTCATATGAAACACTCCTTTTCTTTTGGCTCTTCGTCAAATTGTGTTGGTGGAGAGAAATAGTGAGTATGTTGGTAGTGAATGGCATTAACCATTCACTACCTTTTTCACATTCTTTTTCTGCCACTGAGAATGGTGTTGTATGATTAAAATACGCAATCTAAAATAAGAAAAACGTCTGTAGCCATAGGCAATCCGTTTGATGACTTTAATATGATTGTTGATAGCTTCTGTGATACCGTTTGAATAAGGTGTGGTAAAAGCTTGATAAATACCATTCTGATAGGTTTTAAAAATATCAAATTTCTTTCTAAACCACTCTGGTAATGACGGGTCAATATGATGAATAACCTCCATAAATGACTCAAAATCTCGCTGTCTATAAGCATATCTCAACTCTTGTACAAACTCATATGCTTGTTTTAAAACAGGACTATAGTCTAATAATCTATCCAGGATTTGTGCGTGTGTCAGATATGTTTTAAAGGATTGGTGATAGTGATAGTCTGTATCATTTACATCAAAGGCATCTTTTAATAATAATTTCCAGTATTTCTTTAAGTGTTTATAAGCCTTTTCTTCTTTTTTAAAGGTGTTCATTTCTTTTATACGTAGTGTATTTAAATTCCGATGTATATGTTGTATGATATGAAATCTATCTGTGACAATAACGGCATTAGGAAAAACCTTCTGAATAAGTTTGCCATAATTGGCATTCATATCCATAACAAGATAGCGAACGCTATGTCTTGCTTTTTTAGAAAATTGTTTAAAATAAGTGATTAAATGGTCTAATTGGCGACTAGGTAACACATCAATAATACGGTGCGTCAATCCGTCTACACAGATAAAACTCATCTTCCCTAAATGAGATGTCACAGACTTAAATTCGTCGATACATAGTACCTTAGGTAGATAATGAAAACGGTTTAACTTGTTTTGTATATTTATCTAAGACACGTTGTACGGTCACATCAGATACAAAGTGGTCTTGGCAGATATGTTTTCTTGAAATATTTTTCGTTAAATCAAGTGCAATAAGTTGTTTTAATTCTTTAGAAATACAACAATGTTTATCGACTAAAGAACACGAAGAAGAACAGGTTTTTAGACACGTTTTACAGCGATAACGGGTTCTTTTAAGAAGTAAAACAGTTTTGATTTGTCTAAACTTTGGTAATAATGTTTTCGTTTGATATGTCCCATGTTTGATGAGTGTTTTAGCATGACAATGTGGACAGGTGTGGCAAGGCTTTGTCCAAGTACCTTTAATAAAGTGGTGTGGAATACCATTTATTGTTTTTTCTTCTAACCAATGTTCATCAGCTATGAAAGATTTATCTGTTAATGTCAATAATTTTTTTGTATAATAATCCATGAGAAATACCTCCTTGTTTAATTGTGGTGATTTAATCATACAGGTATTTCTCTTTTTTTGTCCACTTTTATATACAAAATCGTGTTGGTGGATTATTCCCACCAACACGATTTATTATAGAGCCTTTCTTTTATCGTACTACTATCATTTGTGGTAAACACCTTTTGACAATAGTTTTTTACATGAAACAAAAACAAAAGGACCCTTATAAATGGATACACTCTACCTATCCATTTATAAAGGTCCTGCCTGCTTTACCAGTAACATGCCACATATTTTATTGAAATTACTATACTATATTTTTTTGAAACCGTCAACATCTTTTTATAAAAATGATATTTATTCTATAACTATTCTTTTATAGATTTATACTCAGCTAAACGAACAATAATAAACAATCCCAGTAGCACAAGAATAACAATCGTTTTCATATCAAATGCCATTAAACTATTCCAATTTATTATGACAAGGCTTAGAAACCCTATGATACTTAATATAACAAAAAAATGTTTAAATTTTAGTTTCATGTCACATACACCCTTTCTTTGCTAACGTCATCTAATTATTTATATATTTATTGTACATCTCTGCTCTTTTTTTGTAAACAATTTCATATTTGCTATATACATAGTAAATTATATAATTAAGTTAACCAGTGGTACAAAAAACATCTCATAGGATATACTTTTCATAACAACAAAAAAGGATACCGATAGATGCAAAATAACTATAACATAAAAGGCACAACAGCCGTTACTTCTGACGAAGCAACGGCTGTTGAACAATGGATAAACCATTATCCTCGTAAATTATTTCATTATTTGTGCCCTTATGATTTGCCTGAGGTAGTTAATTTACTATTGTAATTTGCGATTATTTTTATACAAATTTCATGCATTCATTAGCTATATCGCACAACCTAAGTTGTTATTTATCTTCTGCTTTTTTTCTGACTAAAACAGCCATGCCGACAAATAATAAGCCTACATAAATAGCAACTGACTGCTCACCTGTTTTTGGTAAATATTTACCTTTTGTAGAAACGTCTGCTTGTTGCACTTCTTTTGGCGCTTTCATTGTACTGCTTACCGCTGGCATTCTCATTGGTAAAACAGACACCATTCTATCTTGATATTCATTTGTAAACATTCTTCCTTGTTTATCAATCACACTTACTGAAAGAACGGGAGCATATTTACCAGATACTAATGGTACTAATTCTATTTCTATTGGTGATACATCCAATGCTTTTTTATGTATCATTACTGTTGTTTCAGTATCACTATCAACACTTCTAAATCCTGTTGTACCTGTCACTATTGTATATGCTGGATTTTCAACAATTTTAAATTTTGTTGTATCCACTTTAACGGCAACATCATAATCTTCTTTTTCTAATCCATTTAGTTCTCCTAATGTAACCGTTGCTTTGAATGTTTGTCCTACTCTTGCTGTTTCAGGTAGGGATAAATTCACACCTTCCATATCCATCAACAATACGCGAACCATTTCATCTTTATATTCATTTATAAACATATTATCTTTTTTATCAGTAACAGTTACTGAAAGAATAGGTGCATATTCACCATTATTTATTGGAATAACATTCACTTCTACTGGTGATGTATCCATTGCTTTTTTATGTACAACTAACGTATCGCTTGTTTCATTGCCCTCAATTTTAAAGTTTGTTGTATCCACTTTAACAGCAACATCATAATCTTCTTTTTCTAATCCATTTAATGCTCCTAATGTAACCGTTGCTTTAAATTTTTGCCCTACTCTTGCAAATTCAGGTATAGATAAACTTGTTTTCATAGTGTTATCTATATTAGAAGCTACATCAATCATTTCAGCTTCATATTCTTTTGTAAACATTCTTTCTTGTTTATCAATAACACTTACTGAAAGAACAGGTGCATGTACACCAGATAATAATGGAACTAATTCTATTTCTATTGGAGATTTATCCATTGCTTTTTTATGTACAACTAACGTATCACTTGTTTTATCACCAACAATTTTAAATTTTGTTGTATCCACTTTAACGGCAACATCATAATCTTCTTTTTCTAATCCATTTAGTTCTCCTAATGTAACCGTTGCTTTAAATTTTTGCCCTACTTTTGCTGTTTCAGGTAGTGATAAATTCATTTCTTTAATAGCATCTGTATACATTAAACCATGACCAATTGGATAGGCAATTTCTGTTTCAGAGATAACACCATTTTCAACAACCGGTACATCTACTGGCAATGTACCAATATGTTCTTTGCCATCAAAAATAACTTCTACACCAGCAGGAATATTTGGTCCGAACGCATTGTCTGGTTTCAACGCTTCTGTTGGGTCCATTCCTTTGTTTCCGTATACAGCAACAATCGCTTTAGCACGTGGATAGTTAGCAACATCATAAGGTTTAGAAATACTCATAACAACAGATTTTTTATTTGTTTCATTCGCATAATCAATTACTTCTGTTGGAATTTTTGTTAACCATACATCACTTGCTAATTGTGCTTGTCTACCTATTTCTGAAATAACAATTACATGTGTAGCATTGTCTATTTTTGATTTTAATTCATCTATTGTTGTTTGATTACTATAGCGGAAAGACTCAAATGTAACGTCTTTAGAAACAATACCATCTGCAATCAAACGTCTCATTCCTAATTCTAATCCTGGCAATTCATTATTATATGCACCTAATAAAAGAACTTTATCGCCTGCATTTGCTTTGAATGGTAAAACTGTATCGTCATTTTTCACAACAGTTACAGCACTTGTAGCGATAGTACGTTCTAAGTCACGGTTCATATCCGAACCAACACTTGCCGTTGCTTTTTCTAGTGTTCTATCCGCTAATGAAAAATCTAGTACGCCACGTTTTTCTTTCAATGTTAAAACACGTGTCACCGCTTCGTTCAATCGACTTTCTGGAATAATTCCTTCATTCACAGCTTGTTCAATGTCATTAATGATTGTATCAATTTTTACTAAATCAGCTTTACTTCTTAAAAAAGTAGGCATTAACACAATATCCACACCTGCTTTAATGGCCATAATTGCTGCTTCTGATTCACCAAAGTTTTTCGCAATAGCATCCATTCCCATGGCATCGGTAATCACAACACCATTGTATCCGAATTTATTACGAACAATCCCTGTAATAACATCATCAGATAACGTTGCTGGAATATAAATTTTTTCGCCACTTTTTTTTGATACAACAGTATCTTTTTCAATTTGTGGATATTGAATATGTGCTGTCATCAACATGTCAACACCATTATCAATAGCTGCTTTAAATGGTAATAATTCTAATGCTTCTAGTTCAGCATAAGATTTATCAACCAATGGTAATCCTGTATGTGAATCCGTTGCTGTATCACCATGTCCTGGAAAATGTTTTGCTGCAACAGCAACATTGTATTCTTGAATACCTTGCATCATTGGAACACCTAATAATGCTACGACATTTGGATCAGATGAGAATGAACGTAATCCAATAATCGGATTATGTGGGTTATTATTTGTATCAAAAACAGGGGCAAAGTCAACATTTAGCCCTAAAGCAGATAATTCTCTCCCAATAATTTCTCCTGCTTGTCTAGCTAATTCTGGTTCTCTTGTTGCCCCAACTGCCATATTACCTGGTAAAGCTGTTCCACTACCTAAGCGGTATACAATACCACCTTCTTGGTCAATAGTTAGTAATAGTGGTAAATTACCATTCTGTAAAATCTGTTTCGCTATCTTGTCCAGCTTGTTTCCATTTTCTAAAGTCTGGCATCAACATTTGCGTGATTTTTTGACGAATACTCATTCCCTCAACAAGAGTTTGTACTCTACTTGTTTCTGCTTTTATTTGGGTGAGTGGACAAATTGTACCCGCTACCAATAAAGCAGTTGCTAATAATAGACGTTTTCTTTTCATAAATTTCCCTCCTTATAGGTAAATTTATAATAACATAATCCGAATGAATTGTAAACGTTTACCCGTTCGGTTATTAAAGAATTTTTATACCTCGTCGTTTTATGTATTGATAAGGTAATATAAGAAATAATTGCTCATTTAAACAAAATAAATCCACTTAAATGATAAACAATTATATGATGAAATCAGTCCTATTTAACAGTGCTTTTAAATAACATCTTTTCATCATTCTTAATGGTAAAAAAGACAGTACTAATTTCTCTCTAACAACTTATTTAAGAAAAAACAACTAAAGAGGTGAACAACGTTCAAAAACGTTCATTCACCTCGAATACTTCTTTATTTAGTCATTTTTCAACCATTTGGTTGCTGTTTCTAGCATGCGTATCAATAATTCATGTCTATCTGCCATCATATTGTAAATAGCATCTTCTGATAAAACACCTCTTTTTAACATCTTTGGTAATTGATTTGTATCATCCAATATTAAATCAGTATTTCGTTCGTCACTATAGTAATAAGTGATCAATTCTTGATAGTTTGAGTAGTCTTTATCCAACACATCTAAGCATTTTTCTAGTTGTTGTAAATCATTGATTTGCTTATCTAATACATTTTCCATATATTCAATACGTTTTATTGAGTCGTTCATAATATCTCCTTTTTATGATGATAAAATAAGTTCATAAGACCATCCTTTGTTGACAAACTCTTTCTTTTTAAATCCTAAGCTCATATAAAGTGCTTGAGAAGCAACATTAAAATCATAGATTTCTTCGATATATAATTTGTCATATCCTAAAGTCTTGGCTCTTTCAATAAGTGTTTGAATAACTTTTTTCCCAATACCTTTTCCTCGATATGATTTATTGCCTATCACAATAGGCATATCTTCTTGATGAAATGATACATCCCCAATCGGTTGATACGTTCCATTCGTATACACTTCAATAAAATAGACTTCACTAACACTATTCCAGTACATATACATTTTTTCAAGTAATTCTTTAGAGTATAGATCTCTATCACCATCTACATACCAGACTGTTTCTTCGTCTTGGTACCATTCAAGTGCAAAATAAAAATTTCCGTCAAACTTTCTCAATCGTAATACGTCATCAATTGGAATGATATTAGGCTGCACGATATCTTTAATTGGCATACATGCTTTCCTTTCACTTTTAGATAAATTTATCATATCATGTTTGCTTTCTCACGACAACTTACTCAATCAATATCTTAAAACTCGAGATGAAATAATGTTGACGAAAAAATCATTACATTATATTCATTATTCCATATTCAAACAGAATCATATTAATCTAACGTACTTAAGGCCATTCTCAGTCATAGAATAAAGCATTGGGTAGCTAATACTATTCTATTCCTCTCCTCTAGCGTCATTTGACATAGAAACGCAAAACGAGGTGAACCATCCATAGTTGGTTCACCTCGTCACCTACTTCATTTTTTAGTGATGATCTTCAGTCGAATTTTCCTCTACTTCTTCTGAATTCGGATTGACAATACGCACCACATCACTATCATCAGATGCTGTTTCTTCATTGTTCGTTTCCAATGCAGCATCACTTGATTCTTTTTCTTCTGTTTCTGAAGACACTTCTGGCATTTCAGACGTCGATACTTCTTCATTAGATTTTGGTTCTTCACTTACCGCATTGCCTGTAGTATCATCTTCTACACTATTCACTACCATATCTTCCTTTGGTGTATCAGAAACAGGTTTTTCTTTGAAGTTTGACGGTGTTGGTGTTGGATCAGTTGGTCCAATCAACCCTCTAACATCTTCTACAAAACGTTTCGCATCTTCTCGAACAGACGGCACTCTCCACTCAAATGGTTCGTCTAATCTTGCATATTTTGGACCCGTTATTGTATTATTTGTTTCTGCTGGTGTTTCATGAGACAAACGGATTGCATCTTTAGCGTCTGCAATCAAATGGAAAATAGAGAAAATAGATTTGCGATTCATAATACTTGCTTCATAAGATTCATAAATCGCATCTGACACAAATTCTCTTGTATCATAAGACAATTCTCTATCGTCCACATGAGCTAATAAATAATCTAAAAATTGTAACCCAGTAATACCAGGTCTTGCTCTCAAATCATTAAATCCATTGATATATATATCCAAATCATTTAATCGTTGAAGATTTTTTGATTCACTAATTTTATAAAGTTTATCTAGCAAATTTTCTTTTGTTATTGAAAATCTTGATAAATTCAATCGATTAATTTTATCAACAAGCTCACTATGTTTTTGCGCCAATGCTTGATCTTCTTCGGACAACGCTTCTTCTTCATTTAACGAAATATATTGTTTTTCAAAAGCTGTTAACATATCTAAATAACCTTGCGTTGAATTACCACCTAAAGCAACTTTTTCTTTAAATTGACGTAAAGCTGTTTTAATACGTCTTAATTGCTTAGGATCATCTTTATAAGTATCCTCTGCTTGTTTTTCAAGATCTTGTGCTTTATTGATAACAACATCTTTATCTAAATCACCACGAACAAAGGCTCCAACAATATCTGGCAATTTATTTTTGAAGTATTCTTTTTCTCCACCCGACATAATTTTCACATAGTGACTATGATCACCATGTGAAATAACAAAATAGCCATCTTTAATTTCTAATTGCTCCGGAGAAACACCCATTCGTTCTGCAATAGATAACCATTCATTTTCAAAATCTGCCTCTTTATCATCTGTCATAACAGGTATTTTTAATTTGTTAATAGGAATAGCATACGGATGAATATGGGATGGATCATATTCATGTGTCGGTTCATTAAATACAAAGTATCCATTATGGACTTTGATTGCTTCTCTTGGAACACCATACGCCGCTATAATATAGTTTATTTTTTCTTCTAAATCATCTGGCAAATTCGTGGGTTCTTCTGGTTTTGGCTCTTCTGTTTTTGGTTCTTCTATTTTTGGTTCTTCTGTTTCTTCTTCCTCATGAGGTTTCACAAAATCAGACGGAAGATCTTTTTTGTAAACATAATGGAAATGATCTCCATGACGTACAACATATCCTTCTTCATCTTCACTCACAATATCTTTTGGATCAAATGCAAATTGATGATGTTCATTTTCTTCACTATGATGTTCATTATCGTCATGCATTGAATTATCTGCATCGTGATGTTCATGACCTTCGTGCGTATTATCTGATTCATGCTCTTTATTCACTATATCATTTACACCATGTTCATGGTCATGAGCTGCTTCATGCTCATCATGATGTGCTATTGTTGTACCGTTATTCACACTGCCTTTTGGAATAAAGTGGAAATGATCTCCATGGCGTACAATATATCCGGTTTCTGTTTCACCAACAACATCACTTGGACTAAACACATAATCATCATGCTCATGGTCATGGCCTGCTTCATGCTCATCATGATGTGCTATTGTTGTACCATTATTCACACTACCTTTTGGAATAAAGTGGAAATGATCTCCGTGACGTACAATATATCCGGTTTCTGTTTCACCAACAACATCACTTGGACTAAACACATAATCATCATGCTCATGGTCTACTTTGTGCTCATCATGATGTGCTATTGTTGTGCCGTTATTCACACTGCCTTTTGGAATAAAGTGGAAATGATCTCCATGACGTACGACATACCCTAATTCATTTTCTTCTACAATATCCTTTGGATCAAACACATAATAATCTTGTTTTTCAACCATTTTTTCAAAAATAGCATTCTCAGGTACTTTACCATGAACAAAGTGATAATGATTACCGTGCTTTAATAAATAACCATTTTCAAAAACTCTACCCACAACGGGTACTGGTTTGTTTTGTTTAATTTGATTTGCAATTGTTTCATATAATGCTGTTTTGTCTTTTGTATTTTCTGTTTGCTTATTGGATACGGGTGCTTCCATTTTCGTTACATTATTTGATTGTGATTGCAACAACGCAAAAGCACACACACTTGTTAACGCAACCGCTCCTACTGTTCCGATAATAATATGTTTTCTCTTCATTTTTCTCCCTTTCACAAATCGTAATAGTTACATTTTGTATAATAAAGGATTTTACATAAGATGTCAATTCTATTATATGGCTTCATAATAGGTTTATTGTGCAAAATAGTATGTATTTTAAATAAATTTATGCATCAAGAACAATGTATACTTTATTCTGAAATCCTCTTGTCAATTAAAGTTTTTAAATAAAAATGGACCTAAAAACAGGAAATACCCAATATCATTTATAAATATCTATTAGAAACCCTTTTTTTATCAGCTATGAAACACTTCACTTTTTATACCACTCTATTTTTATGCATTATGGTAATGTCATCATATTGGACTAAACCCTCATTTTTTACCTAAAGAGTTGATGTGTAATAAAGCAATGGTAACTATACACGACCATTCTCAACGATAGAAAAATAGGCTGTATAATTTTTAGGGTTGATGGCATAAGCCAGCAACCCTAATTTTATGTAGACAAAAAGGCAATTTTCTCTTAAATTAAAAGTACGACCAAATAATAAGGAGAAATTGCCTATGTCTAATATAACAGAAATCTTACTACAATTAAAGGATAAAAACATCACATTTGATCATGAAAACATATCAGAATATGTCATTCGACATAAAAAATCATTAGTCTTATACGGTAAATTAACCTATACACCAGATTGTTGCCCAAATTGTCACGCAACCAATGGCATTGTAAAAAATGGAACACGTCAATCACGACTGTCTTTATGCCAAATTTCAGGACTAAACGCCTATTTATCACTCACTAAACAACGTTTTTATTGTAAATCCTGTCAATCATCATTTACAGCGGAAACACCTATTGTGGATAAGCATTGTTTTATCACAAACCGTTTAAAACAAAAGATAATGGATACTTTAACAGAAACCATTTCAGAAACCTACATCGCTAAACAACACAATGTATCTGTACATACGGTCAGACGTATTGTTGATAAGGTCGCCTCTACTTTAAAAGTAAATCACAACACGCAATTACCTCAACACCTATGTTTTGATGAATTCAAGTCAGTAAAATCTTCTGATAGTGCCATGAGTTTTATCTATTGTGATGCACTGACTCATCAACTGATTGACGTTGTACACGACCGTAAATCCAGCACGCTATTAGACTACTTTGCTAGATACGATACCCAGACAAGAAAAGCTGTTAAAACAATTACGATTGATATGTTTCGCCCCTATATTCAGATAGCCAAGCAAGTATTTCCTAACGCACATATCATTATCGACCCTTTTCATATTGTACAAGCATTAAATCGTGAGTTAACAAAACACAGAGTGCATGTAATGAAAGCTTTACATCAGAATAATCGCCGTTTATACAACAAAATGAAACGTTATTGGAAGTTGTTTTTAAGTAACACAGATACACTAAGTAGTTATCCTTATCACCGTTTTCCACTGTTTGATTGGATGACACATACACAAGGGATAGTCGATTATTTATTGGAACAAGTCCCGAACTACGAGCCACATACGATGTCGTTCATCAATTAAGAGATGCTTTACATAATAGAGATTTTGACCGATTTGAAGAAATACTCATATGGGCTAAACAGGAAGCTATTTCTCCTGGTTTACGTAGAGTATTAAGAACGTTCAAAGGGTATTTACCCTATATTAAAAACACCTTTATCTACCATCATTTGACTAATGGTGCACTTGAAGGAATCAATCATAAAATTAAAGTACTTAAGAGAAATGCCTATGGTTATCGTAACTTTTCACATTTTAGAAATCGTATTTTATTCATGTGTAAGTTATATGTACCGTATACCGTACCATCTACTTCACTAGTTGCTTAATAGTTTAAGTCAAAAGTGATGTACGAATAGCTCCTTCCCCGCACAACGTAGGGGAAAAGACATGTATCGTGTACATGTCGGTGAGCCGTACATCACTTTGTGACTTAAAAAAAGATAGTGACGTAACATTTGTTACATCACTACCTTTTATGAGTCATCAACCCTATTTGACATAGAGCCCGTTTTTTATTTATTCTTGGTCTAAAACTGGTTTTTCAATAAGAGCTTTCATTGATAAGTTAATTCTACCTTGTTTATCAATTTCAATGACTTTGACACGTACCATTTGTCCTATTTTTAAAACATCTTCAACAGATTTCGTTCTTTCATGAGATATTTCAGAAATATGAACTAGACCGTCTTTTCCTTTTACAATTTCAACAAAGGCGCCAAATTTTTCAATACGTTTAACTGTACCTTCATAAATATTGCCTACTTCAACAACATGTGTTAATTCTTCAATAATTTGGATAGCACGCTTAATCATATCCGTATCAGAAGAAGCAATACTCACATTACCCTCTTGGTCAATATCTATTTTAACTCCTGTTTCATCAATAATGGCATTAATGGTTTCTCCACCACGCCCAATGACAACCTTGATTTGATCTGGATGAATTTGTATCATTTCGATTTTCGGTGCATACGGGCTTAATTCTGGTCTAGGTTGTGCAATCGTGCTTGTTAATTCTTCTAAAATTTCCAAACGTGCTTTTTTGGCTTGTGTTAATGCTTCTGTTAAAATTTGTTCAGTAATACCTTTAATTTTAATATCCATTTGTAAAGCTGTGATACCTTCACTTGTTCCAGCTACTTTAAAGTCCATATCACCTAAGTGATCTTCTAAACCTTGAATATCTGTTAAAACGGTATACTGTCCATTATCCTCATTCATCACCAATCCCATAGCAATTCCGGCAACTGGTGCTTTAATAGGAACACCTGCATCCATTAACGCCAATGTACCGGCACAAATACTTGCTTGTGAACTTGATCCATTTGATTCTAATACTTCAGATACTAAACGAATCGTATATGGAAATTCCTCTGGTGTTGGAATAATTTGTTTTAATGCTCGTTCTCCTAATGCACCATGTCCAATTTCACGGCGTCCTGGACTTCCTGCACGTCCTGTTGAACCAACAGAAAATTGTGGGAAATTATAATGATGAATAAATTTTTTCCTTCTTCAATACCCAATCCGTCAATGACTTGATGCTCGCCTAATGGTGCTAAAGTTGCTGCCGTTAATGCTTGTGTTTGTCCACGTGTGAATAAGCCTGAACCATGAACACGTGGTAATAAAGCAACTTCTGAAGATAGTGGACGAATTTCATCAATTTTACGACCGTCTGGTCTTACTTTATCTTCTGTAATTAAGCGACGTACTTCATCTTTTTCTAAATCATAAACAATTTGACGAATTTCTTTAGCAATACGCTCAATTTCTTCATGTTCTGCATATTTTTCTTCAAAGAATAAAATAGCTTCTTCTTTAACTGCTTCAATATTTGCTTCACGTGCTAATTTTTCTTCGGTTTGAATAGCTGTTAACATTTTATCTTTAAATAAGTCTTGTGCTTCTTTAACAAGGTCTTCATCTAATGTCAACAAGTCAATATCCATTTTTTCTTTACCAACAGCTTGTGTGATTTCTTCTTGGAATTGAACAAGTGCTTTAATAGCTTCATGTCCATATAGTAAGGCATGCAACATGTCTTCTTCTGAAACTTCTTTTGCACTACTTTCTACCATATTGATAGCCGTCTTTGTTCCTGCAACAGATAGTTCAATATCACTGTTTTCTTTTTGAGCAACTGTTGGGTTAATAACATATTCACCATTAACACGTCCAACATCAACTCCTGCAATTGGCCCGTCAAATGGAATATCAGAAATACATAAAGCTAAAGAAGAACCAAACATTGCTGCCATTTCTGGAGAACAATCTTGTTCTACAGATAATACTGTATTAGTAATTTGTACTTCATTTCTAAATCCGTCTGCAAACATTGGACGGATCGGTCTATCAATTAAACGTGCTGTTAAAGTTGCACTCTCACTTGGACGACCTTCACGTTTAATAAAGCCTCCTGGCATTTTACCAACGGCATACATTTTTTCATTATAGTTTACAGTTAGCGGGAAAAAATCTCCTGTTGTGGCTGATTTTGAACAAACAACCGCTGTCAACACAACTGTATCTCCATAACGAACTAAAACAGCACCATTTGCTTGTTTGGCTAATTGCCCTACTTCAACTTTTAATGGACGATTTGCCCACATCGTTTCAAAAACTTGTTTTGTCATATTTATTCCTCTATCTTTCTGCCACGCTACTAAACAAAGAACAGTCAATCAATTGTCATTCACTCTTCTTTGCATAGTAGTCTAGTGGCTACTTAAAATGAGCTTACATAGGATAGGCGGTACTCCAAAATGGAATACCGCCTAAACAATACTGATTAACGACGTAAGCCTAAACGTTGAATCAATTCACGGTAACGTTGAATATCTTTGTTACGTAAGTACGCTAACAAGTGACGACGATGACCGATTTTTTTCATCATACCACGAGCTGAATGGAAGTCTTTTTGTGAACACGTGCATGTTCGTTTAAAGCGTTAATTTCAGCTGTTAACACTGCGATTTGTACTTCTGGAGAACCTGTATCTCCTTCGTGTGTTGCGTATGCTTTGATGATTTCAGTTTTTTGTTCTTTAGAAATTGCCATTTCTAACACCTCTTTCTTTAAAATTGCCCTATGCCGAGTAAATCGTTGGTGATACGCATTTACCAAGTATAAGGTTCGTGTAGATACACACTATCATTTTACGTAATGAAATATCATTTGTCAAACAAAATCATTGGTCTTTCTTATGAAAATAACCCTCTTTTTATGGCTCTTCGTCAAATTGTGTTGGTGGAGAGAAATAGTGAGTATGTTGGTAGTGAATGGCATTAACCATTCACTACCTTTTTCACATTCTTTTTCTGCCACTGAGAATGGTGTTGTATGATTAAAATACGCAATCTAAAATAAGAAAAACGTCTGTAGCCATAGGCAATCCGTTTGATGACTTTAATATGATTGTTGATAGCTTCTGTGATACCGTTTGAATAAGGTGTGGTAAAAGCTTGATAAATACCATTCTGATAGGTTTTAAAAATATCAAATTTCTTTCTAAACCACTCTGGTAATGACGGGTCAATATGATGAATAACCTCCATAAATGACTCAAAATCTCGCTGTCTATAAGCATATCTCAACTCTTGTACAAACTCATATGCTTGTTTTAAAACAGGACTATAGTCTAATAATCTATCCAGGATTTGTGCGTGTGTCAGATATGTTTTAAAGGATTGGTGATAGTGATAGTCTGTATCATTTACATCAAAGGCATCTTTTAATAATAATTTCCAGTATTTCTTTAAGTGTTTATAAGCCTTTTCTTCTTTTTTAAAGGTGTTCATTTCTTTTATACGTAGTGTATTTAAATTCCGATGTATATGTTGTATGATATGAAATCTATCTGTGACAATAACGGCATTAGGAAAAACCTTCTGAATAAGTTTGCCATAATTGGCATTCATATCCATAACAAGATAGCGAACGCTATGTCTTGCTTTTTTAGAAAATTGTTTAAAATAAGTGATTAAATGGTCTAATTGGCGACTAGGTAACACATCAATAATACGGTGCGTCAATCCGTCTACACAGATAAAACTCATCTTCCCTAAATGAGATGTCACAGACTTAAATTCGTCGATACATAGTACCTTAGGTAGATAATGAAAAGACGGTTTAACTTGTTTTGTATATTTATCTAAGACACGTTGTACGGTCACATCAGATACAAAGTGGTCTTGGCAGATATGTTTTCTTGAAATATTTTTCGTTAAATCAAGTGCAATAAGTTGTTTTAATTCTTTAGAAATACAACAATGTTTATCGACTAAAGAACACGAAGAAGAACAGGTTTTTAGACACGTTTTACAGCGATAACGGGTTCTTTTAAGAAGTAAAACAGTTTTGATTTGTCTAAACTTTGGTAATAATGTTTTCGTTTGATATGTCCCATGTTTGATGAGTGTTTTAGCATGACAATGTGGACAGGTGTGGCAAGGCTTTGTCCAAGTACCTTTAATAAAGTGGTGTGGAATACCATTTATTGTTTTTTCTTCTAACCAATGTTCATCAGCTATGAAAGATTTATCTGTTAATGTCAATAATTTTTTTGTATAATAATCCATGAGAAATACCTCCTTGTTTAATTGTGGTGATTTAATCATACAGGTATTTCTCTTTTTTTGTCCACTTTTATATACAAAATCGTGTTGGTGGATTATTCCCACCAACACGATTTATTATAGAGCCCTTTTTATTCTATATCATGCTAAAGTTCATCATCTATAAAACTCACTAATTTCTGACTTTATTGATTTAATAATAAAATTAGTTCTATTTATAAAATAAAACGTGTTTCCGGATTTATCCGTCAACACGTTTTTTATATGACGCGTATAAAAGCGTAATACCTGTATAAGAGGCGATAAACACAACAAGTACTTTTAATTGATTTACATCAATATTCGTTAAAAAGAACCCTGCTGTTAATACCCCAAGTACACCACCAACAATAATGCCAGGAACGCCAGGCCAATTGACACGTCCTGATAAAATAAATTGTTTGGCTCCTGCTGTCATAATCATAGCTGCATTTAACATCATAACAGGTAAAGCAACGGCAGGACTAATTCCCATGAGTGAGAAGAAAATCAATTCTGGAGCGTAATTTCCTAAGCCCATACTCATGAGCATACCAATACCAAAGTCAAAAATGGCACCTATCAATAAATTGATACCGTACAATCCTCTTATATCATCGTTTAAATCGGCACCCGGATTGGTTATCATACGATATACCATAAAAAAAGCAGCTAAAAGCAATAAAGAACCTAAAATGCGTTGGACTTTAGACGTATTCCAATGCTGTGTTACGCGTACTCCAACAAATGCTCCTAAAAAAGCAGATAAAGCCATGACAATGAGTGTCCATAAATCGACTTTAACAATTGTAATAAATAAAAGTGCTTCTGTTAAAACAGGAATAACATGAGCTGTTGTCATAGTGGCTGGTATTTTACGGTCATCTTCTACTAATTTTGTTAGTTTAAAAAGTGTTGTTGTCGTTGCAAAAGTTCCTATTCCTAATGTATCCAATAAATCCGTTAAATAACCAATACCAAATCCTGTCCAAAACTTTTTTGTTAATGATATTTTATGTTTTTTTGTATAAGAAAACATAATAAACAAAAACCAAAAAATTAAACAGATAAGTAAAATTTGAATGCTATGCAATAATAGTTGATTTTCCATGAACGTATTGTAATACGAAATCTTTATTTCGTAAACTGTTTTTTATTTATTTTTACAAAAAATAAAGTCGTCATCTTGCTCTAAGATGACGACTATTATCGAAACAAAATTAAATCTTTATTATCTTGCACTTTAAAATTCACTAATAATAAAAATCCAATACATAATGAAGCTAACATCACTAAATAAAAGCTACTATATCCATAATATGTAATAAGAAATCCACCAATAAATTGCCATAATACAGCCGATAAACTACCTAATGTTGCAACAATTGATAAAGCACTAAATTGATATTCATTTGGTATAATTGTACGTACTACTTTTAAATTGGTCATAATAAACGTCATTCCAACGGTATGTTTAAACAATAAAGTAGCGATAATTTTAATGGGTAAAATCGCCAATAAGCCATAAGCTAAAAACTGTACCATAAGAGAAATATACAATAAAGTAAGTAAATGTTTATTTTTCATTTTATCCATAAATAAATGTGAAAAGAAAACGAGCGGCATTTCACAAAGAACAGCAAATGAAACAACAGTCATACTTACCGTTTCATTTAATCCACTTTGCTGTAACATTGCTGGAATATGCGTTCCAGATACACTTAATGTGCCAAAAAATAGATGCAATAATCAAATACATCGTATATTGCTTATTACCAAATAGCGTCGCTTTATAATTAGATTGATTTGTCTGTATACTTAATGTATCTACATTATTTTTTGTAAATAACATACCACATACTGATAGAAGCATCGTTAAACAGAATAAAAAATAAATAAACGATGCTCCTATGTATTGATTAACCAAACCTGCTAATTGTGCACCAATCGCAAAACCAATCGTCCCCCAAATACGTAGTGTTCCATATCTAAAACGACTTGTTGTTGCTGTTTTCTCAATAGCTGGGTTCACACCATTCATCAATAAAAAAACAATGGCATACATTATCGCCATAAAGAAAACATCATTTAAAAAAGAAAATACTAATCCAAATAAAGCCGATAAACTCAACAAAATCGTATTTAACAATTTAATATTAAAACGGTCACTTAAATAGCCAATAATAGGTTGTGTTGCCATACCTGCAATTAAACCTGATGACACAATAATGGATACATCCACACTTGTATAGCCTTTATTCAATACATAAATAGATGTAAATGCTGTGAATAATGCATACGAGGCATAGTAGAAAAAATACATGGTGAAGTAACTAAAATAACTATCTTTTATTTTCAACTTTATTCTCCCGTTTAAAACACTTTGTTTCTTGTAAGCTCATAAAATCAATACAAGAAACAATCGTGTTTATTTTAATTTGAACAACCACTTTGCACGGTGCAAAGTGGTTGTTTAGATTATTTTACTAATTCATAGATTGCTTCTGCATAAATCGCACATGCTCTGAATAAATCATCTAAATCAATAAATTCATTCGCTTGGTGCATTGTATCAATGCTGTGTGGGAACATCGCTCCATATGCAACACCACGTTTTAGTAAACGTCCATATGTTCCACCACCGATTGTTTTCTCAACACCTTTATGCCCTGTATGTTTTTCATATACATCAAGTAATGTTTTCACAAGTGGATCACTTGCAGGAACATAGTGAGGTATTTGAGATTTACCGGCTGTCACAACAACATTAAAGTCAACCAATGCTTTTTCAGCTCCAGCTTTAATTTCTTCAGCTGTAATACCTTGTGGATAACGGAAGTTTAACAATACTTTTCCACCATTTTCATTATATGTGAATACTCCTGGATTCATTGTCAATTCACCCATGACTTTATCTGTATATGTTAAACCTAATTTTTCTCCATAATGTTCCAAATGTAATGTTTGTTCAATAAAGGATAAAAAGTTTTTATCATGCCCTTCAAAATGATATTGATTTAAGAATACAGCTAAATAAGTACCTGCATTCACACCATTCATCGGTGCCATCCCATGAGATGCTTTTCCGACAACATCAATTCTTACTGTATTATCTTTTTTAGATAAAGTAGCTGTAATTGGGTATTTGTTGACAAATGCATCTAAATCTTTTTGTAATGTTTCGATAGATACAGGTGTGACGAATAAAGCTGAAGCATCTTGTGGTACCATATTTTCACGTAAACCTGCTTCAAAAGACACTAATTTTGTATCCGCTTGGCTTGGTGCATTTTTAACACTGACGTGTAATGTTAAAATACCTTTTTCTCCATTGATAATTGGGAAATCAGCATCAGGAGAAAAACCAAAATCTGGCGTTCTCTCAACTTCTAAGTAGCGGGTCATACATTTCCAACCACTCTCTTCATCTGTTCCAATAATCAAGCGTAATGTTTTAGACACAGGTAAACCTAATTCTTTAATCATTTTAATAGCATAGTAAGCAGCCACTGTTGGTCCTTTATCATCACTTGAACCACGTGCGTATAAACGATTATCTTTAATTGTTGGTGTAAATGGATCTGTATCCCAACCTGTTCCAACAGGTACTACATCAACATGTCCAAAAACCCCCATCAATTCTTCACCTTGTCCAAACTCAATATGACCAGCTAAATTATCTACATTTTTTGTGATAAAACCATCACGTTCACCAATAGCCAAAAACGCCTCTAATGCTTTTCTTGGCCCAGGACCTACAGGTGCATCTTCTGTTGCTAAATCGTCATTACGAACACTATCAATACTTAATAAAGCATTTAAATCTGCCAATAAGTCATCTTTTCTTTTTGCTACTTCTTCTGTCCAATTTATTGTCATTCCATAACCTCCTAATCATTGGCATTATTATATCATAATCATTTTGAACACTCTATACATTTACTCAATCTAGCCATAATTCAACTGGACAATGATCAGAGCCTAATACATCTTCACGAATCACCACATCTTTAACATGTGACATAAATTCTTTTGCTACGATAAAATAATCAATTCTCCATCCGATATTTCTTTTTCTAGCTTGATTCATATAGCTCCACCATGTGTAAGCACCTGTTTTGTCTGGATAAAAAGCACGAAAACTATCAACATAGTTCGCTTTTAGTACACAATCAAATTTTTCACGTTCTTCTTTTGTGAAACCTGCATTGCCAATATTTGTTTTTGGATTTGCCAAATCAATTTCTCGATGCGCCACATTTAAATCCCCACAAAAGACAATAGGTTTTTTCTTATTTAGTGCGTTAATATAATTTAAAAAATCATCTTCCCATTGTTGACGGTAAACTAATCGTGTCAAATCACGCTTTGCATTCGGCGTATAAACTGTGACAAGATAATATGTATCAAACTCGAGTGTAATCACACGCCCCTCTTGATCATGTTCTTCTTTATCAATACCATAAAACACTGACAATGGTTTTATTTTCGTTAAAATAGCTGTACCAGAATAACCTTTTTTTACAGCACTATTCCAATAGACATGATAACCAAAGTCAGAAAATGGATAATCAACATCTGTTATTAGAGCTTTCACTTCTTGTAAGCACATAATATCTGGCATACTTTCTTGTAAATAGTCTTGTAAAACACCTTTTGTTAAAACGGAACGAACACCGTTCACATTCCACGTTGTTATTTTCATAGATAACCTCTTCTATTTTAAAATATATTTCTATTTTATCTCTATCAAATAAAAAAAGCCACCTTTAAGTAAGGTGACTTTTTTATGATTATAATTTTACAACGTTTACTGCTTGAGGGCCACGAGCGCCTTCACCGATTTCAAATTCAACTTCTTGACCTTCTTCTAATGTACGGTAACCGTCTGTTTGGATTGCTGTAAAGTGTACGAATACATCTTCGCCACCTTCACGAGAAATAAACCCGAATCCTTTTTCTGCATTAAACCATTTTACTGTTCCTTTTTCCATTGGAAATCCTCCTGTTGTGCACGTGCACAGTTTATTATATCTTTTGTAGCCGGTGCCAACTGTCGTAAACACAAAATGATTTAAACTTACAATTACCCGAAAAGTCTAACAAAAAACATTATAGTTAATGTAACATACTTTTTTCTAAAAGTACAGAGAAAAATATAATTTTTTAAAAAAATGTTCGATTTAGTATGTATATTTTTCTTTTTCATGTTCTAATAATTCTATTTTCAAAGAAATACCTGCTCGAAAGCCACCTAAGTAACCGTTTTTACCTAAAATACGATGACAAGGAATCATCATTAAAATTGGATTTTTACCAATCGCATTTGCAACTGCTCTGACACTTTTAGGTTTATTGATAAGACAAGCAATATCCGTATAAGTTGCCGTCGAACCAAATGGAACAGATAATAAGGCTTTCCAAACCTCTATTTGAAATGGTGTACCACGTAAATCAAATACGACATCAAATACGGTACGTTTCTTTGTAAAATATTCCATTAGTTGTTGTACATATATATTTGTTTTTTCATCACATTTTATAGCTTGATAAAGTTGTACATAAAACGGGCTTATATCAATAGAAACTAAGCCTTTTTCTGACACAACTATATAATAAGTATGCATACGATAAAAAATTGTGCTGTAATACATGAATGCCTCCTTTAAAACGAAATAGTTGAAAGTAATATATGTATATTGTAGACTATAGTCATTATTTATGAAAGAAGGTAATCACATGGTTGAATTTGCTTATAAAAACCCGACAAAACTTATTTTTGGAAAAAATAAAATCTCTCAATTAAAAAAAGAACTTGAACAATATGGAAAACGTCTATTATTAGTCTATGGTGGTGGTAGTATTAAACGTACTGGTTTATACGATTCTATCATGACAGAATTAGAGGGTTTTGATGTTTTTGAATTAAGCGGTGTTGAACCAAACCCACGTGTTACAACAGCTCAAAAAGGTGCTGATATGATTAAAGAACACAAGATTGACGTGGTTTTAGCTGTTGGTGGTGGTAGTGTCATTGATTGTACAAAATTGATTGTTGCTGCTGCTTATTATGACGGTCCCGCTTGGGATATTGTTATTGGTAAACATAAACCAACACAAGCTGTGCCATTTGGTACGATTTTAACACTTGCTGCAACAGGTTCAGAAATGAATTCTGGTAGTGTGATTACAAATATTGACACAAATGAAAAATTAGGTTGGGGAAATCCTCTTGTTTATCCTGCTTTTTCTATTTTAGATCCTACATACACATTCACTTTACCTGAACATCAAACTGTAAATGGTATTGTAGACATGATGAGTCACTTAATTGAACAATACTTTAACGAAGCTACAAACACAACTGTTCAAGACGGTATGATTGAAGGTGTTTTACGTGCCATTATTGAAACTGCACCAAAAGTGATTGATAATCCAACAGATTATGATGCACGAGAAACACTTATGCTAGCTGGAACAGTTGCATTAAATGGTTCTTTACGTTGGGGATATAGTGGTGACTGGAGTACGCATAATATCGAACACGCTGTTAGTGCTTATTATGATATTGCACATGCACAAGGTTTAGCCATTATCATGCCAAACTGGATGTCATATGTCATGCCTAAACACGTGGATCGTTTTGAGAAATTTGCAAAAAATGTATTTGGCATTCAAAAAGAAACAGCCTTTGATACAGCAAAAGCTGGGATTGATGCACTTCGTGCTTTTTGGACAAGTTTAAATGCACCAAGTACTTTAGCTCAAGTTGAGATTGATGATACAAAATTAAAAGAAATGACAGAGCATTGCATGATTTATGGTACTTTTGGTCGTTTAGAACCATTAGGCTATGATGATGCACTTGCCATTTTGAAGATGAGTTTATAAATAAAAGTACCTCATTTTTATTATAAAATTCATTCTAACACCTAAAAACAGGAAAAGCGAAGTCAACATATTACCGTGTTGACTTCGCTTTTTGACTTTTGGGACAACTTACTAATACAATTTGACAAAGTTTTTTATTTAGCGTCTAAAATAACCTCTTTTAGATGCATCAGTTTTGTGATGAAATCATTATACGGAACAGAAATATTGTTTTGTTTCCCAAGTTTTGCAATATAGCCATTCAAATAATCAATTTCTGTTAAGCGACGGTTTTTCACTAAATCTTGGTACATAGATGTATAATGGTCTTTTACTTTTAATGTTGCCTGCAAGACAAACGCAAGCAATTCTTCTAAATCAAAATCAATATTTTGTGTGCGAGCGACTTCTACAAATTCTTCGGTTAGATGTCTAACAACCTCCTTACCATTTTCTTGTAATAAATATTCTCCTAAATTACATTCTAAAAGAGCTGTAGCTGCATTAGAGCAACAATTCACACATGCTTTTTTCCAAATGGCATGCATCACATTATCACTATATTGTGCATTTAAATTTGCTTGATTAAAAATATGTACAATCTGTTCAACGCTTTCTTTTAATGTGTCATCTAGTACAGCATTTTGCAAAGTAATATTACCAACACCATGTAACAATACATGCCCTGCTTCTTTTAATTGTGCCGTCCAAATGGTTGTCCCTAACACGATATTTTCTTTTGGTATATACTTTTCAAAAATAGTATGATGTCCTAACCCATTTAATAAAGAGATAACACGGGTATTTTGATGACAATATGTTTTTACATCTTTTAAGACATTCTCTAATGCCATTGATTTTGTTAATGGGATAATGACATCAAAAGTATTGGTTACTTCTTCAGGATAATAAATGGGAATTGGTACACATTCTTCAATACCATTATAATCGACATATAAGCCACTTTTTTTAATTTTCTCGACATGGTCTTTCCATGTATCGACCAATGTGACATTCTCCCCTGCTTTCATTAACTGATAACCAATACGACACCCTAAAGCACCTGCACCAAAAATTGCAAACTTCATAGTATCCTCCTTTTCTTATATACCTATAGCATTTCAAAAACATTTGTTTAACACGATTAGCATATAGAAAAACGAGCTTTGTGTCAACATGAACATTTTATTCATATAAAAAATATCTCTACAACTATTTTGATACCTTTTTCATAAGACATTGTATTTTAATCATGCTCCATTTACACCAACACGATTTAACGACGAATTAAAAATAGAGAAAAGCGATAAAGACTCGTTTTTCTCTATTTTTGTTTTCCTTAATCATTGTTGCAATACATAGAAGATAATAAGGTATTTATACTTCTTTCACACACACAGAGATACGTCTATATTTTTCTTTTGAGGATACTTTGTATAAAACAAGTGTATGCCCGATAATTTGAACAATATGAACGTGTAACATTTCTGTTAGAACACTTGCAACATGTTCTTCATCTTCCATTGTATTTTGTAATAAATTTATTTTTATCAATTCTCTTTTTTCGATAGCTTCACCTATTTGTCTAAGCATATCTTCGTTTAAACCACCTTTTCCAATTTGAAAAATTGGTTTTAAATGGTGTGCTTCTTTTTTCAAAAATTTGACTTGTTTTGTTGTCAACATTAAATAATTGCCTCCCTAATTGTTACGTCCACACCTTTTGGAACATAAACAGCTACTTTACCTTTATGATGCATTGTAATCCAACCCAATCCAGAAATTACAATATCCATTTGTTTTTTGATAAAAAATTCACTACGTACAAATGCCACATCTTCTTGCGGGACAGGCGATAATAAACCACCTTTATGTTTGTCATAAAAAGCTGTTGCTCCATTTAATTTTGTGCGATGTAACAACAATTCTTGAGCAAAATAAAATGTCATAGCATTTTTTTCTCCCGATAAATAATCAAAACGAGCTAATCCTCCAAGAAATAATGTTTGTTCTTCATTTAATTGGAATGTCACCGGCTTTAATTCTTTTTGTGGAGATACTAGTTTCAATGATTTTTCATCTAAATAATGTGCCATTTGATGACGATGAATAATTCCTGGCGTATCAATTAAATCAGCGCCATCCTCAAAAGGAATACGAATTTGATCTAATGTTGTTCCTGGAAATTGAGATGTTGTTATCAATTCTTGTGTACCACCTAAACTAGAAATAATAGCATTGATTAAAGTTGATTTTCCAACATTTGTGACACCTACAACATAGACATCTTTACCCTGCCTACGATGTTCAATAACATCTAATAAGGCATCAATCTCTTTTTTCTTTTTACCACTTGCCATGACAATATCAATAGGCTTAATGCCTTGTGTGTGTAATTGTTCTTTTAACCAGTGTTTCACACGATTTAAATTAACGGATTTTGGCAATAAATCAACTTTATTAGCAACAATCAAAATATCGTTTTTGCCTGCAAAACGATGCAAACCAGAAATCATAGAACCATAAACATCAAAAATATCAATCACATTCACAATCAAGGCATCACGTGAACCTATTTCATGCAACATGGCTAAAAAATCATCATCGGATACGGATACTTTTTCTAATTGATTATAGTGTCTTAATTTAAAACAACGTTGACAATAAAGTTGTCCTGTTTCAATACCTTTTTCATACGCAGATTTCGGCGTATACCCTTTTTCTTTTGGATTTTCTGTTTGTATAGCTAATCCACAACCTATAAAAAAAGTGTTTCAGTCAAGTGTTTCTCTCCATTCTAAATGATATTTTTTTTGCCATTTTGCTAAAATACGTCTTTCAAAAAAACGATTGATTTTTGTCATAAAATAATCACTGTTTACAAGTGGTTTTACCATAACTGTTCTCATTTTTGATAAAGTACCGGCTACAATATCAGTCAATAATTGATCTCCCACCATAATTGTTTTATCTGGTGTACTTTGTAAATTCTCCATTGCTTTTTTCAAACCACTAGACAGTGGCTTTTTAGCACTGGCAACATAAGGGATATCTAAAGTATTCGCTACTTTGGCAACACGATTTTGTCGATTATTCGATACAATGGCTACTTGAATATGTGCCTCTTTTAAGGTTTGTAACCATTCTTTTAAAGCAGGGGTCCCTAATGGATCACACCAAGCAACAATCGTATTGTCTAAATCAACTAAAACAGTATGAATATCATGTGTTTGTAATGCTTCTGGCGTTAAACCATAAACACTATTTAACATCCATGTTGGTTTAAACGATGTCATGCTCGCTCTCCTTTACGTTTATATTTGTATCATCAATCAGATATGGTGGACGTTTTTTTACTTCGTAGTAAATTTTACCAATGTACTCTCCCAAAACACCAATCGAGATGAGTTGCACACCACCAATCACTAAAATGGCAGAAATTGTCGTAAAATACCCACCAACCGTCACACCCTCTTTTAATATTGTGATAAATGTCCATAAAATATATAAAAATGACATGAGCACACATACTAATCCTAATTGAAAGGTGATGCGTAAAGGTTTGTCGTTAAATGATAAAATACCTTGCACACCATAGTTAAATAATTTTTTCAACGACCATTTTGTTTCTCCAACTTGACGTTCTTGATTTTCATACTCGATAATTTTTTGTTTAAAGCCAATCCAAGAAAAAAGACCTTTTGAAAAACGATTGCTCTCTTTTAATGACAATAAAGCATCGACTGCTTTTCTGCTTAATAAACGAAAATCGCCAACACCGTCAACCATTTCAACATCTGTTAAATGATTGACAATTTTATAATACATCTTGGCAAAAAACGTTTTAGATACAGAATCTCCCGTTCGTGTTCTTTTGGCAATTACTTGATCATATCCAGCATGAAAAGCATTGATCATTTCTTTAATAAGTAGAGGAGGATGTTGTAAATCAGCGTCCATAATAATCACAGCTTGTCCACTTGCGTAACTCAATCCTGCAAGCATTGAACTTTCTTTTCCAAAATTACGACTAAAGCTAATGTATTTTACATGATTGTCTTTTTTTGCCAATAATTTTAATTGCAATAACGTGTTATCTTTACTGCCGTCATTGACAAAAATCAATTCATAAGACATACCAATCTCTTTTAATACATCAATCACGTGCTTATATAGCAAAGGAATGGCTCCTTCTTCGTTGTAACAAGGAATTATAATTGATAACATCATCCTTACTCCTTTCTATTTTTTAGCTAAATCAGTAATATAATCAAAAAATGCTGTTGGATTGACATCATATACTAAGTCAACTGGTCGTCCATTTTCTACTTTTATCGTGCGTCCTTTACTTGCTCCTGTTGTGACCACATCACTGTATACAATGTCACGTTTGACTAAAGCTTCTTGTCCAAATGAAGCTGTCGTTAATACATCCCATAAGAAATATGTTGAGTTCGTTACAAAATGAGTCAATGGTGGTACGATAGCATAACATTGTCCTAAAAAGTCAACTCCCTCAAAACGACGTTGACTTGCCCACATATCACGTACATCTAATGTTAAAGGAACTTTTCTTGTACTTTCTAAAGCAACTAATTCAATTTTGATTGAAGAATCCCAAACACGTTTTGCGGCAAATGGATCCCAAAATACATTCCACTCTGCTGTTCCATCATGCTCCGGTTCTTCAATATTGCCATGCTCTAAAAATGTTCCACCCATCCAATATAATTTATTGATTTTTTCTTCAATGCTTGCATCCATTTCTAACGCTCTTGCCAAATCGGTTAATGGACCAACAAAAACTAAATCAATTTTTTCATCACTATTTTTTAAGACATGCACTAAATCTTCATGTGCTTTCAAAGAACTATCTTGAATACTTACTGGTTTATGTTCATTTAAAATAGGTAAGGCATCTACTGTAAAAGCGTGCATGCGCCATTCTTTAGGAAATGGATGAACCGGTCTTGAATTAGAAGATGCAACTTTGATATGTTTTTTATCTTTTTCTGATCCGAATTTTTCAATAATTTTTTTACTTGCAGATACGGCAGGTTCTAAATAACAATCTGCTTCAATGACACCAACACCAACAACTTCAACATCGTCCATTTTCAATAATAAATATAAAGATACTAAATCATCTACACCACCGTCATGGTTTAAATATACTTTTCTTGTCATATTCTCTCTACCTTCTTATTTTAATAAATCAAAATATTTTTTATTGCTTGTTGTACTACGCATTCCTTTTAAAATAGCCTCTGTATACTCGAGTGAATCTCCTTTCATACTGTTACGCATTTTAAAAATTAAGTCTAAACGTTTTTTATCTATCAATAATTCTTCACGACGTGTGCCTGATTTTTTTATATCAATTGCAGGAAAAATACGTCTTTCTGCTAGTTCTCTGGATAAATGTAATTCCATATTACCAGTTCCTTTAAATTCTTCATAAATCACATCGTCCATGCGACTACCTGTATCAATCAATGCCGTTGCAAGAATTGTTAAACTACCGCCGTCCTCAATATTACGTGCGGCTCCAAAAAAACGTTTTGGTTTATAAAAAGCGGCTGGATCAATCCCTCCACTCAATGTTCGACCAGACGGAGGAATAACAAGATTATATGCTCTAGCTAAACGGGTAATGCTATCCATTAAAATGACAACATCTTTTTTTTCTTCAACTAAGCGTAATGCTCGTTCATGAACTAACTCAACTAAACGTACATGGTTTTCAGGTTGTTGATCAAATGTCGAATAAACCACTTCTCCGTTAATACTGCGTTCTAAATCAGTTACTTCTTCTGGACGTTCGTCAATCAATAAGACAATTTAAACGTCTGGATAATTTTGTGTAATTCCTTTGGCAATCGTTTTAATCAATGATGTTTTACCTGCTTTTGGAGGTGCAACAATTAACCCACGCTGTCCAAACCCAATTGGTGCTACCCAGTCAATCACACGTGCAGCAATATCATTTGTTTTATGTTCCAAAACAATTTGTGTGTCTGGATAAAGTGGGACTAAAGCTGGAAAATGCTCTCTTTCTTTAGCTTTTTCTGGATCTTGTCCATTGACTTTTAACACATGCATTAACCCATTGCGACGTTCACTTTGTTTTGGTGGACGAGCCGTTCCTGTCACTAAATCGCCTCTTCTTAAATCAAAGCGACGCATTTGTGAATTAGAAATATAAATATCTTCTTGACTTGGGGTATAATTTATTGGACGTAAAAAACCATAGCTATCTTGTCCGTTATAAACAACGTCTAAAACACCTTCAACTGTAAAGAAACCTTGTGTTTCTTCTTGTGCACGAATGACAGCCATGCACAATTCCTTTTTATTCATTTGACTATATGAGGGAATATTTAATTCTCTAGCATATTTATAAATTTCTTTTAACGTTTCTTGCTCAAGTGTTTCTAAAGTCCAAATATTTTCCATTAGTCGCCTCCAATTTCAACCATTTCAATATCCGCCCCTAATGCACGTAAATTATCGATAATATGGGCATATCCTCTTAAAATATGCTCTACACCATAAATTTCTGTTGTTCCCTCTGCCATTAAACCGGCAATTAATAAACATGCCCCTGCTCTTAAGTCGCTAGCTGTGACTTGTGCACCCATAAGACGTTCAGAAGGCCCATTGAAACGAATCGTATCTCCTTCTACTTTGACATTTGCACCCATTCTCACCAATTCAGCAATGTGTTTCACACGTTTTGGATAAATCGTATCTAAAACCGTTCCTGTTCCTGTTGCTTTTAATAATAATGGTGTAATCGGTTGTTGTAAATCAGTCGCAAATCCCGGATAAGGTTGCGTTTTAATTGATACCATATTTAATTCTTTCGTTGGTTTTACTAAAATATCTTCTTCTCCAACAACAAAATCGACACCCATTTCGTCTAATTTCGCCAAAAAACTTTCAATATGTTCGGCTATGACATTTTTGACTAAAATACCCTCACCGCAAGCGGCTGCCAATGACAAATACGTTCCTGCTTCAATACGATCTGGTATAACGGCATGTGTACAGCCATGTAAGTGTTCCACACCATCAATACGAATAGTGGCTGTACCTGCACCACGGATATTAGCACCCATTTTATTCAATAATGTTACCACATCAACAATTTCAGGCTCTTTTGCTGCGTTTTCTATAATGGTTCTACCTTTTGCTTTCACCGCTGCAAGAATACAGTTAATTGTGGCACCAATAGACACAACATCAAAGTAAATACGTGTGCCATGTATCCCGTGTTTTTTAGCATCTAAAGAAATAGCACCTTGCTCATTCGTCACGGTTGCACCTAATTTTTCAAAAGCTTTAATATGCTGATCAATTGGACGAGGACCTAAAAAACAACCTCCAGGTAATCCAATAACTCCTTCATGAAAACGAGCCAATGTTGCACCCATAAAGTAATAAGAAGCACGTAAACTTTGAATTTTACCACTTGGCATTGGAACAGATTTTATATGCGTTGGATCTATTGTTAACACGCCATTATCAAATACTGCCTTTACATTAAAATCATGTAATATCTCAATCAATGCATGTACATCTTTAATATCTGGTACACCTTCTAAAGTTACTGGGCTATCCGCTAAAATGGCAGCTGGAATAAGTGCTACAACACTATTTTTTGCACCATTTATTGTCACTTCCCCAAATAGTTTTTTGCCCCCGTGAACAACAATTTTTTTCATGTTTCATTCTCCTTAAAACGTATCTACTATCTCTCATTCGCAATTTTCTTATTTTTGTCTAAATGACAAAACACCCATTTTAGAATAGCTTAAAATGAGTGAAATGTCTATCTTTTTATGTTGTATTCACGTTTCTTCTTGAATGCTGTGCATAAATCGTATAGAATAATATTTAATTTATATAATCATTAAGGATATTCTATGGAAAAACATGTATAAAATAACGATACATTTTTAATTCATCTATGAGAGGACTACTATATTCATAACCAACCGATTACAGAATTATCGAAAAAATATGCCTTGAGTCAATACAAACTTTTAAAAGAGCTAGACGAATCGAAAGATAAAAAGCTTGTTAAAATTTTTATTCATTAGCTTTATCCGTAAAGACGTATTATTTGAATCATTAGACACAGCTGTTGTTGTTTTATACGGTCACCCATTCAATATCAATGGACAATTTTTATCAATCAATCACAACAAAACATTTGGGCTGTCGTTAGAAAATATTTTCTACATTTCTATCCGAATTAGTGTATGTAATAACAATTTAAATCATCTGCCATTATCGGTACATTAAAAGGAAGTTTATGAACGCATTTATTTTTAGACAAAAAATTTGCATTGAAAATTTTGGATACATTATGAAAATAATAACAGAGTTTATGCAAAAATCCAAATGGAGACGTACTTGCGCCATAAAGCAGTCTACAATAAAATTGTGTTTACCATCTACACTACGATGGTCTAAGTACATAAATCCTTTTTCTTTATTATCCCGATGGTAATAGCCACTTTCTTTATCAGTCGTACTTTCTTTAATAGTTTTAGAGCTGGTTTTATCGGTGTAATGAAACGGCTTTTTTCAAATAGCTTCTCGTTCGGCGTTGATTTCGTTTTCTAAATCTCGTTTACGTTCCTGAACCACTTCAATAACGGCGTTTCTAAATTTATTTTTATTGGTGTTTGCTTTAATGTGTGTGGAATCTGTGAATAATGCTGTGCCGCTAATTAAATGATGTGAGATAGCTTGGTGTACAATAGTGTTGAATATATCTTCAAACACAGACGTACCTTGAAAACGGCGAATATAATTTTGAGAGAAAGTAGAATAATGTGGGGTAGGTTTAGAGAAAGGGAGGTTTAAAAACCATCTAAACGCTACATCCGTTTCGACACGTTTAATGGTTTCTCGCATGGATTTAATGCCATAAATATCTTTTAAAAAGACCAATTTAAATAAAACAACAGGGTCTAAACTATTACGACCGTTGGTATGACTATAATAGGGAGAAGTAATCTCATAAATAAAGTTGAAATCAATTGATTTATCAATTTTACGTAGTAAATGGTCTTTTGGTACTAATTCGGACAATGTGTTTAATATGATTTCATCATTTGGGTGAGTTTCTTTATAAAACATAGATTTTTCCCTCCTTTTTCTTATCTCTATTATACCACTTTTAAGCGTTATTATCGTATCAGACGTTGTGGTACGAATGACTTCGTTCTCGCACGTAGTAGAGAACGAGCGATGTATCGTGTACATCGTGGTAAGCCGTACAACTTAACGTCTGATACGAAAAAAGACTGTCGACATTTTAATTTGTCAACAGTCTGAGACGGTATTGCTACCGTCCTTACACTAAAATCAAATTGTATATTATAACTAGATTGAATTAAATCTTTAAATTTTCACATCAAATTTTGCAATTCTACCAGATTAATTCCCATAATTCTTAAAATATCAGTAAACGCTACTTTCTGCCTTTTGAAGAATTTACCGAGCGAATTCTCCAAGCTACTTTCTACCTGCTGTCTTTATAATTTTTCCCATTCTAATGACCACCCCTTACTTTTTGATCGTTATTATTACATCTTCATTCGACAATAAGTCTGTAACTTCCTGCTCCGGTAAATCTATTTTTCCAAGCTTCGTATATGCCCATGAATTTGAACCATAAAACACAACAAGATTATTACTGTTATAAAGGACTATATCCCCATTGTGTGTGGTCATCTGTTTATCATTACTTCTATACTGCTTTCTCAATGAACCCACCTGCTCATTACCTCCGTACCTAGACATACTGATAACCATATCACCCTCTGAGACATCTTCCATTAGTGACCTCGTCGAAGCATTATCCTCCCATATAACAGGAACAAGCGTATCATTAATATAATATTTCATATCATATTTCTGACTTTCTTTACTATTTACACTTTGACTGTCACTTTTAGCTTCCCCAGTAATTTTATCTGTCTGATTTTTATTGTCACAGTCATTTACGATATTTCCACATCCCACCATAGAAACAAGTATCACCATAGACAGAATAGTACAAAATAATGTTCGCATTGCTTCTACCCCTTAAAATTGTTGATATAGTTAATACTTTCTTTTACATCACTAACATACTCCATTTTCTTCAAAGAATTTCTGTATCTTATCGAAAGGGATCACTTCTAAATTGTCATAAAGATCTGTATGAACAGCACCTGGAATGGTAAGAAACTCTTTATTATCAGTGTAATTACTGTCCTTAATCATAGCTTCATATGCATCTTTCCCAAAATAATAACTATGTGCCTTATCTCCATGCATAATAAGAACTGCACTTCTGATTTCATTACTGTATTTAAGAATCGGTTGATTCATAAATGACTGACAGCCAATCACATTCCATCCGTCATTTGAATTAATGCTCCTTGCATGATAGGCTCTACCTTTATAGTATTCGCTATAATCCTTCACAAAGAATGGTACATCCTCTGGAACCGGAAGAGGGATACATCCACCAGCCCTTGAGTACTCACCTTTTTTGTATTCTTCTGTTCTAATTGAATTTAGCTTTTTCTTTAAATTATAACGAGCTTCCTCATTGTTTTCAGAATCAAAATATCCGTTGGCATTCACTCTTGTCATATCATACATTGTAGAAACGACTGTTGCCTTGATTCTGGTATCAAGAGCTACTGTGTTAATGGCCATACCACCCCATCCGCAAATTCCAATAATACCGATTTTATCTGCATCCACATTATCCTGAACTGAAAGAAAATCTACTGCAGCCATAAAATCCTCTGTATTAATATCCGGAGATGCCATATATCTTGGTTTTCCACCACTTTCACCTGTAAAAGACGGGTCAAATGCAATAGTCAGATACCCTATCTCTGCCATTGTCTGGGCATACAGTCCGGAACACTGTTCTTTTACTGCTCCAAAAGGTCCACTTACTGCAATCGCAGGAAATTTATTCTTAGGCTCTTTTGGAATATACATATCTGCAGCAAGTGTGATGCCATATCGATTTATAAATGTGACCTTCTTGTGATCCACTTTCTCACTTTTAGGAAATGTCTTGTCCCATTCCACAACTAGCTTAAGTTCATCTGTCTTCATATTATCAAATACCTCCATATAAGTTCATATTGAAAATAAAATCTTCAGGTCTTATAATATAATTATAAGACCTGAAGTTAACTTTAGGTCAAGTATTGTTTTTATAATCGAAAGAAGGTAAATATATGTATACAATTGGACAGGTTTCAGAGATGTTTAATCTCCCAATCTCAACATTAAGATACTATGATAAAGAAGGATTTTTCCCTCATCTAGAGCGAAAAGGCAATATCAGATATTTCAGAGATACTGAAATTGAGGCTTTACGGGTTATTGAATGTTTAAAATTATCCGGTCTTGAAATAAAAGATATTAAACGATTCTTTCAGTGGGTTATGGAAGGCCCATCAAGCTACTTTGATAGAAAACAATTATTTGAATCTCGTAAAAAAGCTGTACTTTCTGAAATAAAGCAGCTTGAAAAAACTCTTGCCATGCTCGAGTTTAAATGTTGGTATTATGATAAAGCATTGCAAGATGGTACTGAGGATGGCATTAATGCCCTGCTTCCAGATAAACTTCCCAAAGATATTCAAAAACTATATAACAAGGCACATAAATAATACAGCTGGGTTGATAACCCGAGATATGTGAATCTGGGGTGCGAATTGGTGTCCAATATGTCCTTTTTCCAGTTTTACACCAGATATTTTGCGCCATTTTCAGTTTTCAATTTTATCGAACTAAATTTTACTCTATCTTGCAGCTTCTTTTAATCGTTTAATATCTTTTTTAATTTCTCATTTTGACTGATTTCAAATCGGTCTTCCATCACTTTGTTTTCATACCATGATATAAAATTTCCTGATTGGTCATCAATAGAATTCCTGTTTCGATTTCTATCTATTTAATTCTATCCGACTGCCATCAAGGAATGTAAATTCAACTTTTCCATCATGATGTACTGTAAGATAGTCTACAATACTAAGCCATACATTTTTATCAAACTCTCTCATGAGATCTTGCTTTTCTAATTCCTTTATAAAATCCTCTACCTCATCACGCTTGGATTGTTTTTCTATGATAGTTTGCTTGATTTCATCCAGCCTAACCTTTGTAGTATTAAACCTATTTACTAGGCTTGAGTATCTTATTTCATAATCATCCTGGTTTTGAACTTTTCTGGCATTCTCATTAATACAGTCATTTACCTGCTAAGCCACAATATTAAGTTCTTCTTCTAGTTCTGTCTTTTCCTTCTCAAATGCTGAGGTATCAAAGATTATCTTTGCCATTTTTTTATGGGTGCTAATAATCTCTTTCTTATTCTTAACCAGCTTTTCTTCGCTCTAGTAACCTCTGTACCCTATCAAATGTACTTGGTGAAATAATAGCCTCGTGATTTCCTGTTACATAATATTGAGGTATTTCACCCTCATTCTTTTTCTTTTCCTTAGTCAAAAAATCAACTGTAAATGACTTTTGCAGCAGCGCATCTCCTTTATATTTCTCATTACTAAGTATTGCTGCAACTGTTCTCGCCGACCATTTCTTCTTCCCACCGGGTGTTAATGGCTGTATAATTTTTAGGGTTGATGGCATAAGCCAGCAACCCTAATTTTATGTAGACAAAAAGGCAATTTTCTCTAAATTAAAAGTACGACCAAATAATAAGGAGAAATTGCCTATGTCTAATATAACAGAAATCTTACTACAATTAAAGGATAAAAACATCACATTTGATCATGAAAACATATCAGAATGTGTCATTCGACATAAAAAATCATTAGTCTTATACGGTAAATTAACCTATACACCAGATTGTTGCCCAAATTGTCACGCAACCAATGGCATTGTAAAAAATGGAACACGTCAATCGCGACTGTCTTTATGCCAAATTTCAGGACTAAACGCCTATTTATCACTCACTAAACAACGTTTTTATTGTAAATCCTGTCAATCATCATTTACAGCGAAACACCTATTGTGGATAAGCATTGTTTTATCACAAACCGTTTAAAACAAAAGATAATGGACACTTTAACAGAAACCATTTCAGAAACCTACATCGCTAAACAACACAATGTATCTGTACATACGGTCAGACGTATTGTTGATAAGGTCGCCTCTACTTTAAAAGTAAATCACAACACGCAATTACCTCATCACTATGTTTTGATGAATTCAAGTCAGTAAAATCTTCTGATAGTGCCATGAGTTTTATCTATTGTGATGCACTGACTCATCAACTGATTGACGTTGTACACGACCGTAAATCCAGCACGCTATTAGACTACTTTGCTAGATACGATACCCAGACAAGAAAAGCTGTTAAAACAATTACGATTGATATGTTTCGCCCCTATATTCAGATCCAAGCAAGTATTTCCTAACGCACATATCATTATCGACCCTTTTCATATTGTACAAGCATTAAATCGTGAGTTAACAAAACACAGAGTGCATGTAATGAAAGCTTTACATCAGAACAATCGCCGTTTATACAACAAAATGAAACGTTATTGGAAGTTGTTTTTAAGTAACACAGATACACTAAGTAGTTATCCTTATCACCGTTTTCCACTGTTTGATTGGATGACGCATACACAAGGGATAGTCGATTATTTATTGGAACAAGTCCCCGAACTAAGAGCCACATACGATGTCGTTCATCAATTAAGAGATGCTTTACATAATAGAGATTTTGACCGATTTGAAGAAATACTCATATGGGCTAAACAGGAAGCTATTTCTCCTGGTTTACGTAGAGTATTAAGAACTTCAAAGGGTATTTACCCTATATTAAAAACACCTTTATCTACCATCATTTGACTAATGGTGCACTTGAAGGAATCAATCATAAAATTAAAGTACTTAAGAGAAATGCCTATGGTTATCGTAACTTTTCACATTTTAGAAATCGTATTTTATTCATGTGTAAGTTATATGTACCGTATACCGTACCATCTACTTCACTAGTTGCTTAATAGTTTAAGTCAAAAGTGATGTACGAATAGCTCCTTCCCCCACAACGTAGGGGAAAAGACATGTATCGTGTACATGTCGGTGAGCCGTACATCACTTTGTGACTTAAAAAAAGATAGTGACGTAACATTTGTTACATCACTACCTTTTATGAGTCATCAACCCTATTTGACATAGAGCCCGTTTTTTATTTATTCTTGGTCTAAAACTGGTTTTTCAATAAGAGCTTTCATTGATAAGTTAATTCTACCTTGTTTATCAATTTCAATGACTTTGACACGTACCATTTGTCCTATTTTTAAAACATCTTCAACAGATTTCGTTCTTTCATGAGATATTTCAGAAATATGAACTAGACCGTCTTTTCCTTTTACAATTTCAACAAAGGCGCCAAATTTTCAATACGTTTAACTGTACCTTCATAAATATTGCCTACTTCAACAACATGTGTTAATTCTTCAATAATTTGGATAGCACGCTTAATCATATCCGTATCAGAAGAAGCAATACTCACATTACCCTCTTGGTCAATATCTATTTTAACTCCTGTTTCATCAATAATGGCATTAATGGTTTCTCCACCACGCCCAATGACAACCTTGATTTGATCTGGATGAATTTGTATCATTTCGATTTTCGGTGCATACGGGCTTAATTCTGGTCTAGGTTGTGCAATCGTGCTTGTTAATTCTTCTAAAATTTCCAAACGTGCTTTTTTGGCTTGTGTTAATGCTTCTGTTAAAATTTTGTTCAGTAATACCTTTAATTTTAATATCCATTTGTAAAGCTGTGATACCTTCACTTGTTCCAGCTACTTTAAAGTCCATATCACCTAAGTGATCTTCTAAACCTTGAATATCTGTTAAAACGGTATACTGTCCATTATCCTCATTCATCACCAATCCCATAGCAATTCCGGCAACTGGTGCTTTAATAGGAACACCTGCATCCATTAACGCCAATGTACCGGCACAAATACTTGCTTGTGAACTTGATCCATTTGATTCTAATACTTCAGATACTAAACGAATCGTATATGGAAATTCCTCTGGTGTTGGAATAATTTGTTTTAATGCTCGTTCTCCTAATGCACCATGTCCAATTTCACGGCGTCCTGGACTTCCTGCACGTCCTGTTGAACCAACAGAAAATTGTGGGAAATTATAATGATGAATAAATCTTTTTCCTTCTTCAATACCCAATCCGTCAATGACTTGATGCTCGCCTAATGGTGCTAAAGTTGCTGCCGTTAATGCTTGTGTTTGTCCACGTGTGAATAAGCCTGAACCATGAACACGTGGTAATAAAGCAACTTCTGAAGATAGTGGACGAATTTCATCAATTTTACGACCGTCTGGTCTTACTTTATCTTCTGTAATTAAGCGACGTACTTCATCTTTTTCTAAATCATAAACAATTTGACGAATTTCTTTAGCAATACGCTCAATTTCTTCATGTTCTGCATATTTTTCTTCAAAGAATAAAATAGCTTCTTCTTTAACTGCTTCAATATTTGCTTCACGTGCTAATTTTTCTTCGGTTTGAATAGCTGTTAACATTTTATCTTTAAATAAGTCTTGTGCTTCTTTAACAAGGTCTTCATCTAATGTCAACAAGTCAATATCCATTTTTTCTTTACCAACAGCTTGTGTGATTTCTTCTTGGAATTGAACAAGTGCTTTAATAGCTTCATGTCCATATAGTAAGGCATGCAACATGTCTTCTTCTGAAACTTCTTTTGCACTACTTTCTACCATATTGATAGCCGTCTTTGTTCCTGCAACAGATAGTTCAATATCACTGTTTTCTTTTTGAGCAACTGTTGGGTTAATAACATATTCACCATTAACACGTCCAACATCAACTCCTGCAATTGGCCCGTCAAATGGAATATCAGAAATACATAAAGCTAAAGAAGAACCAAACATTGCTGCCATTTCTGGAGAACAATCTTGTTCTACAGATAATACTGTATTAGTAATTTGTACTTCATTTCTAAATCCGTCTGCAAACATTGGACGGATCGGTCTATCAATTAAACGTGCTGTTAAAGTTGCACTCTCACTTGGACGACCTTCACGTTTAATAAAGCCTCCTGGCATTTTACCAACGGCATACATTTTTTCATTATAGTTTACAGTTAGCGGGAAAAAATCTCCTGTTGTGGCTGATTTTGAACAAACAACCGCTGTCAACACAACTGTATCTCCATAACGAACTAAAACAGCACCATTTGCTTGTTTGGCTAATTGCCCTACTTCAACTTTTAATGGACGATTTGCCCACATCGTTTCAAAAACTTGTTTTGTCATATTTATTCCTCTATCTTTCTGCCACGCTACTAAACAAAGAACAGTCAATCAATTGTCATTCACTCTTCTTTGCATAGTAGTCTAGTGGCTACTTAAAATGAGCTTACATAGGATAGGCGGTACTCCAAAATGGAATACCGCCTAAACAATACTGATTAACGACGTAAGCCTAAACGTTGAATCAATTCACGGTAACGTTGAATATCTTTGTTACGTAAGTACGCTAACAAGTGACGACGATGACCGATTTTTTTCATCATACCACGAGCTGAATGGAAGTCTTTTTTGTGAACACGTGCATGTTCGTTTAAAGCGTTAATTTCAGCTGTTAACACTGCGATTTGTACTTCTGGAGAACCTGTATCTCCTTCGTGTGTTGCGTATGCTTTGATGATTTCAGTTTTTTGTTCTTTAGAAATTGCCATTTCTAACACCTCTTTCTTTAAAATTGCCCTATGCCGAGTAAATCGTTGGTGATACGCATTTACCAAGTATAAGGTTCGTGTAGATACACACTATCATTTTACGTAATGAAATATCATTTGTCAAACAAAATCATTGGTCTTTCTTATGAAAATAACCCTCTTTTTATGGCTCTTCGTCAAATTGTGTTGGTGGAGAGAAATAGTGAGTATGTTGGTAGTGAATGGCATTAACCATTCACTACCTTTTTCACATTCTTTTTCTGCCACTGAGAATGGTGTTGTATGATTAAAATACGCAATCTAAAATAAGAAAAACGTCTGTAGCCATAGGCAATCCGTTTGATGACTTTAATATGATTGTTGATAGCTTCTGTGATACCGTTTGAATAAGGTGTGGTAAAAGCTTGATAAATACCATTCTGATAGGTTTTAAAAATATCAAATTTCTTTCTAAACCACTCTGGTAATGACGGGTCAATATGATGAATAACCTCCATAAATGACTCAAAATCTCGCTGTCTATAAGCATATCTCAACTCTTGTACAAACTCATATGCTTGTTTTAAAACAGGACTATAGTCTAATAATCTATCCAGGATTTGTGCGTGTGTCAGATATGTTTTAAAGGATTGGTGATAGTGATAGTCTGTATCATTTACATCAAAGGCATCTTTTAATAATAATTTCCAGTATTTCTTTAAGTGTTTATAAGCCTTTTCTTCTTTTTTAAAGGTGTTCATTTCTTTTATACGTAGTGTATTTAAATTCCGATGTATATGTTGTATGATATGAAATCTATCTGTGACAATAACGGCATTAGGAAAAACCTTCTGAATAAGTTTGCCATAATTGGCATTCATATCCATAACAAGATAGCGAACGCTATGTCTTGCTTTTTTAGAAAATTGTTTAAAATAAGTGATTAAATGGTCTAATTGGCGACTAGGTAACACATCAATAATACGGTGCGTCAATCCGTCTACACAGATAAAACTCATCTTCCCTAAATGAGATGTCACAGACTTAAATTCGTCGATACATAGTACCTTAGGTAGATAATGAAAAGACGGTTTAACTTGTTTTGTATATTTATCTAAGACACGTTGTACGGTCACATCAGATACAAAGTGGTCTTGGCAGATATGTTTTCTTGAAATATTTTTCGTTAAATCAAGTGCAATAAGTTGTTTTAATTCTTTAGAAATACAACAATGTTTATCGACTAAAGAACACGAAGAAGAACAGGTTTTTAGACACGTTTTACAGCGATAACGGGTTCTTTTAAGAAGTAAAACAGTTTTGATTTGTCTAAACTTTGGTAATAATGTTTTCGTTTGATATGTCCCATGTTTGATGAGTGTTTTAGCATGACAATGTGGACAGGTGTGGCAAGGCTTTGTCCAAGTACCTTTAATAAAGTGGTGTGGAATACCATTTATTGTTTTTTCTTCTAACCAATGTTCATCAGCTATGAAAGATTTATCTGTTAATGTCAATAATTTTTTTGTATAATAATCCATGAGAAATACCTCCTTGTTTAATTGTGGTGATTTAATCATACAGGTATTTCTCTTTTTTTGTCCACTTTTATATACAAAATCGTGTTGGTGGATTATTCCCACCAACACGATTTATTATAGAGCCCTTTTTATTCTATATCATGCTAAAGTTCATCATCTATAAAACTCACTAATTTCTGACTTTATTGATTTAATAATAAAATTAGTTCTATTTATAAAATAAAACGTGTTTCCGGATTTATCCGTCAACACGTTTTTTATATGACGCGTATAAAAGCGTAATACCTGTATAAGAGGCGATAAACACAACAAGTACTTTTAATTGATTTACATCAATATTCGTTAAAAAGAACCCTGCTGTTAATACCCCAAGTACACCACCAACAATAATGCCAGGAACGCCAGGCCAATTGACACGTCCTGATAAAATAAATTGTTTGGCTCCTGCTGTCATAATCATAGCTGCATTTAACATCATAACAGGTAAAGCAACGGCAGGACTAATTCCCATGAGTGAGAAGAAAATCAATTCTGGAGCGTAATTTCCTAAGCCCATACTCATGAGCATACCAATACCAAAGTCAAAAATGGCACCTATCAATAAATTGATACCGTACAATCCTCTTATATCATCGTTTAAATCGGCACCCGGATTGGTTATCATACGATATACCATAAAAAAAGCAGCTAAAAGCAATAAAGAACCTAAAATGCGTTGGACTTTAGACGTATTCCAATGCTGTGTTACGCGTACTCCAACAAATGCTCCTAAAAAAGCAGATAAAGCCATGACAATGAGTGTCCATAAATCGACTTTAACAATTGTAATAAATAAAAGTGCTTCTGTTAAAACAGGAATAACATGAGCTGTTGTCATAGTGGCTGGTATTTTACGGTCATCTTCTACTAATTTTGTTAGTTTAAAAAGTGTTGTTGTCGTTGCAAAAGTTCCTATTCCTAATGTATCCAATAAATCCGTTAAATAACCAATACCAAATCCTGTCCAAAACTTTTTTGTTAATGATATTTTATGTTTTTTTGTATAAGAAAACATAATAAACAAAAACCAAAAAATTAAACAGATAAGTAAAATTTGAATGCTATGCAATAATAGTTGATTTTCCATGAACGTATTGTAATACGAAATCTTTATTTCGTAAACTGTTTTTTATTTATTTTTACAAAAAATAAAGTCGTCATCTTGCTCTAAGATGACGACTATTATCGAAACAAAATTAAATCTTTATTATCTTGCACTTTAAAATTCACTAATAATAAAAATCCAATACATAATGAAGCTAACATCACTAAATAAAAGCTACTATATCCATAATATGTAATAAGAAATCCACCAATAAATTGCCATAATACAGCCGATAAACTACCTAATGTTGCAACAATTGATAAAGCACTAAATTGATATTCATTTGGTATAATTGTACGTACTACTTTTAAATTGGTCATAATAAACGTCATTCCAACGGTATGTTTAAACAATAAAGTAGCGATAATTTTAATGGGTAAAATCGCCAATAAGCCATAAGCTAAAAACTGTACCATAAGAGAAATATACAATAAAGTAAGTAAATGTTTATTTTTCATTTTATCCATAAATAAATGTGAAAAGAAAACGAGCGGCATTTCACAAAGAACAGCAAATGAAACAACAGTCATACTTACCGTTTCATTTAATCCACTTTGCTGTAACATTGCTGGAATATGCGTTCCAGATACACTTAATGTGCCATAAAAAATAGATGCAATAATCAAATACATCGTATATTGCTTATTACCAAATAGCGTCGCTTTATAATTAGATTGATTTGTCTGTATACTTAATGTATCTACATTATTTTTTGTAAATAACATACCACATACTGATAGAAGCATCGTTAAACAGAATAAAAAATAAATAAACGATGCTCCTATGTATTGATTAACCAAACCTGCTAATTGTGCACCAATCGCAAAACCAATCGTCCCCCAAATACGTAGTGTTCCATATCTAAAACGACTTGTTGTTGCTGTTTTCTCAATAGCTGGGTTCACACCATTCATCAATAAAAAAACAATGGCATACATTATCGCCATAAAGAAAACATCATTTAAAAAAGAAAATACTAATCCAAATAAAGCCGATAAACTCAACAAAATCGTATTTAACAATTTAATATTAAAACGGTCACTTAAATAGCCAATAATAGGTTGTGTTGCCATACCTGCAATTAAACCTGATGACACAATAATGGATACATCCACACTTGTATAGCCTTTATTCAATACAAATAGATGTAAATGCTGTGAATAATGCATACGAGGCATAGTAGAAAAAATACATGGTGAAGTAACTAAAATAACTATCTTTTATTTTCAACTTTATTCTCCCGTTTAAAACACTTTGTTTCTTGTAAGCTCATAAAATCAATACAAGAAACAATCGTGTTTATTTTAATTTGAACAACCACTTTGCACGGTGCAAAGTGGTTGTTTAGATTATTTTACTAATTCATAGATTGCTTCTGCATAAATCGCACATGCTCTGAATAAATCATCTAAATCAATAAATTCATTCGCTTGGTGCATTGTATCAATGCTGTGTGGGAACATCGCTCCATATGCAACACCACGTTTTAGTAAACGTCCATATGTTCCACCACCGATTGTTTTCTCAACACCTTTATGCCCTGTATGTTTTTCATATACATCAAGTAATGTTTTCACAAGTGGATCACTTGCAGGAACATAGTGAGGTATTTGAGATTTACCGGCTGTCACAACAACATTAAAGTCAACCAATGCTTTTTCAGCTCCAGCTTTAATTTCTTCAGCTGTAATACCTTGTGGATAACGGAAGTTTAACAATACTTTTCCACCATTTTCATTATATGTGAATACTCCTGGATTCATTGTCAATTCACCCATGACTTTATCTGTATATGTTAAACCTAATTTTTCTCCATAATGTTCCAAATGTAATGTTTGTTCAATAAAGGATAAAAAGTTTTTATCATGCCCTTCAAAATGATATTGATTTAAGAATACAGCTAAATAAGTACCTGCATTCACACCATTCATCGGTGCCATCCCATGAGATGCTTTTCCGACAACATCAATTCTTACTGTATTATCTTTTTTAGATAAAGTAGCTGTAATTGGGTATTTGTTGACAAATGCATCTAAATCTTTTTGTAATGTTTCGATAGATACAGGTGTGACGAATAAAGCTGAAGCATCTTGTGGTACCATATTTTCACGTAAACCTGCTTCAAAAGACACTAATTTTGTATCCGCTTGGCTTGGTGCATTTTTAACACTGACGTGTAATGTTAAAATACCTTTTTCTCCATTGATAATTGGGAAATCAGCATCAGGAGAAAAACCAAAATCTGGCGTTCTCTCAACTTCTAAGTAGCGGGTCATACATTTCCAACCACTCTCTTCATCTGTTCCAATAATCAAGCGTATGTTTTAGACACAGGTAAACCTAATTCTTTAATCATTTTAATAGCATAGTAAGCAGCCACTGTTGGTCCTTTATCATCACTTGAACCACGTGCGTATAAACGATTATCTTTAATTGTTGGTGTAAATGGATCTGTATCCCCCTGTTCCAACAGGTACTACATCAACATGTCCAAAAACCCCCATCAATTCTTCACCTTGTCCAAACTCAATATGACCAGCTAAATTATCTACATTTTTTGTGATAAAACCATCACGTTCACCAATAGCCAAAAACGCCTCTAATGCTTTTCTTGGCCCAGGACCTACAGGTGCATCTTCTGTTGCTAAATCGTCATTACGAACACTATCAATACTTAATAAAGCATTTAAATCTGCCAATAAGTCATCTTTTCTTTTTGCTACTTCTTCTGTCCAATTTATTGTCATTCCATAACCTCCTAATCATTGGCATTATTATATCATAATCATTTTGAACACTCTATACATTTACTCAATCTAGCCATAATTCAACTGGACAATGATCAGAGCCTAATACATCTTCACGAATCACCACATCTTTAACATGTGACATAAATTCTTTTGCTACGATAAAATAATCAATTCTCCATCCGATATTTCTTTTTCTAGCTTGATTCATATAGCTCCACCATGTGTAAGCACCTGTTTTGTCTGGATAAAAAGCACGAAAACTATCAACATAGTTCGCTTTTAGTACACAATCAAATTTTTCACGTTCTTCTTTTGTGAAACCTGCATTGCCAATATTTGTTTTTGGATTTGCCAAATCAATTTCTCGATGCGCCACATTTAAATCCCCACAAAAGACAATAGGTTTTTTCTTATTTAGTGCGTTAATATAATTTAAAAAATCATCTTCCCATTGTTGACGGTAAACTAATCGTGTCAAATCACGCTTTGCATTCGGCGTATAAACTGTGACAAGATAATATGTATCAAACTCGAGTGTAATCACACGCCCCTCTTGATCATGTTCTTCTTTATCAATACCATAAAACACTGACAATGGTTTTATTTTCGTTAAAATAGCTGTACCAGAATAACCTTTTTTACAGCACTATTCCAATAGACATGATAACCAAAGTCAGAAAATGGATAATCAACATCTGTTATTAGAGCTTTCACTTCTTGTAAGCACATAATATCTGGCATACTTTCTTGTAAATAGTCTTGTAAAACACCTTTTGTTAAAACGGAACGAACACCGTTCACATTCCACGTTGTTATTTTCATAGATAACCTCTTCTATTTTAAAATATTTTCTATTTTATCTCTATCAAATAAAAAAAGCCACCTTTAAGTAAGGTGACTTTTTTATGATTATAATTTTACAACGTTTACTGCTTGAGGGCCACGAGCGCCTTCACCGATTTCAAATTCAACTTCTTGACCTTCTTCTAATGTACGGTAACCGTCTGTTTGGATTGCTGTAAAGTGTACGAATACATCTTCGCCACCTTCACGAGAAATAAACCCGAATCCTTTTTCTGCATTAAACCATTTTACTGTTCCTTTTTCCATTGGAAATCCTCCTGTTGTGCACGTGCACAGTTTATTATATCTTTTGTAGCCGGTGCCAACTGTCGTAAACACAAAATGATTTAAACTTACAATTACCCGAAAAGTCTAACAAAAAACATTATAGTTAATGTAACATACTTTTTTCTAAAAGTACAGAGAAAAATATAATTTTTTAAAAAAATGTTCGATTTAGTATGTATATTTTTCTTTTTCATGTTCTAATAATTCTATTTTCAAAGAAATACCTGCTCGAAAGCCACCTAAGTAACCGTTTTTACCTAAAATACGATGACAAGGAATCATCATTAAAATTGGATTTTTACCAATCGCATTTGCAACTGCTCTGACACTTTTAGGTTTATTGATAAGACAAGCAATATCCGTATAAGTTGCCGTCGAACCAAATGGAACAGATAATAAGGCTTTCCAAACCTCTATTTGAAATGGTGTACCACGTAAATCAAATACGACATCAAATACGGTACGTTTCTTTGTAAAATATTCCATTAGTTGTTGTACATATATATTTGTTTTTTCATCACATTTTATAGCTTGATAAAGTTGTACATAAAACGGGCTTATATCAATAGAAACTAAGCCTTTTTCTGACACAACTATATAATAAGTATGCATACGATAAAAAATTGTGCTGTAATACATGAATGCCTCCTTTAAAACGAAATAGTTGAAAGTAATATATGTATATTGTAGACTATAGTCATTATTTATGAAAGAAGGTAATCACATGGTTGAATTTGCTTATAAAAACCCGACAAAACTTATTTTTGGAAAAAATAAAATCTCTCAATTAAAAAAAGAACTTGAACAATATGGAAAACGTCTATTATTAGTCTATGGTGGTGGTAGTATTAAACGTACTGGTTTATACGATTCTATCATGACAGAATTAGAGGGTTTTGATGTTTTTGAATTAAGCGGTGTTGAACCAAACCCACGTGTTACAACAGCTCAAAAAGGTGCTGATATGATTAAAGAACACAAGATTGACGTGGTTTTAGCTGTTGGTGGTGGTAGTGTCATTGATTGTACAAAATTGATTGTTGCTGCTGCTTATTATGACGGTCCCGCTTGGGATATTGTTATTGGTAAACATAAACCAACACAAGCTGTGCCATTTGGTACGATTTTAACACTTGCTGCAACAGGTTCAGAAATGAATTCTGGTAGTGTGATTACAAATATTGACACAAATGAAAAATTAGGTTGGGGAAATCCTCTTGTTTATCCTGCTTTTTCTATTTTAGATCCTACATACACATTCACTTTACCTGAACATCAAACTGTAAATGGTATTGTAGACATGATGAGTCACTTAATTGAACAATACTTTAACGAAGCTACAAACACAACTGTTCAAGACGGTATGATTGAAGGTGTTTTACGTGCCATTATTGAAACTGCACCAAAAGTGATTGATAATCCAACAGATTATGATGCACGAGAAACACTTATGCTAGCTGGAACAGTTGCATTAAATGGTTCTTTACGTTGGGGATATAGTGGTGACTGGAGTACGCATAATATCGAACACGCTGTTAGTGCTTATTATGATATTGCACATGCACAAGGTTTAGCCATTATCATGCCAAACTGGATGTCATATGTCATGCCTAAACACGTGGATCGTTTTGAGAAATTTGCAAAAAATGTATTTGGCATTCAAAAAGAAACAGCCTTTGATACAGCAAAAGCTGGGATTGATGCACTTCGTGCTTTTTGGACAAGTTTAAATGCACCAAGTACTTTAGCTCAAGTTGAGATTGATGATACAAAATTAAAAGAAATGACAGAGCATTGCATGATTTATGGTACTTTTGGTCGTTTAGAACCATTAGGCTATGATGATGCACTTGCCATTTTGAAGATGAGTTTATAAATAAAAGTACCTCATTTTTATTATAAAATTCATTCTAACACCTAAAAACAGGAAAAGCGAAGTCAACATATTACCGTGTTGACTTCGCTTTTTGACTTTTGGGACAACTTACTAATACAATTTGACAAAGTTTTTTATTTAGCGTCTAAAATAACCTCTTTTAGATGCATCAGTTTTGTGATGAAATCATTATACGGAACAGAAATATTGTTTTGTTTCCCAAGTTTTGCAATATAGCCATTCAAATAATCAATTTCTGTTAAGCGACGGTTTTTCACTAAATCTTGGTACATAGATGTATAATGGTCTTTTACTTTTAATGTTGCCTGCAAGACAAACGCAAGCAATTCTTCTAAATCAAAATCAATATTTTGTGTGCGAGCGACTTCTACAAATTCTTCGGTTAGATGTCTAACAACCTCCTTACCATTTTCTTGTAATAAATATTCTCCTAAATTACATTCTAAAAGAGCTGTAGCTGCATTAGAGCAACAATTCACACATGCTTTTTTCCAAATGGCATGCATCACATTATCACTATATTGTGCATTTAAATTTGCTTGATTAAAAATATGTACAATCTGTTCAACGCTTTCTTTTAATGTGTCATCTAGTACAGCATTTTGCAAAGTAATATTACCAACACCATGTAACAATACATGCCCTGCTTCTTTTAATTGTGCCGTCCAAATGGTTGTCCCTAACACGATATTTTCTTTTGGTATATACTTTTCAAAAATAGTATGATGTCCTAACCCATTTAATAAAGAGATAACACGGGTATTTTGATGACAATATGTTTTTACATCTTTTAAGACATTCTCTAATGCCATTGATTTTGTTAATGGGATAATGACATCAAAAGTATTGGTTACTTCTTCAGGATAATAAATGGGAATTGGTACACATTCTTCAATACCATTATAATCGACATATAAGCCACTTTTTTTAATTTTCTCGACATGGTCTTTCCATGTATCGACCAATGTGACATTCTCCCCTGCTTTCATTAACTGATAACCAATACGACACCCTAAAGCACCTGCACCAAAAATTGCAAACTTCATAGTATCCTCCTTTTCTTATATACCTATAGCATTTCAAAAACATTTGTTTAACACGATTAGCATATAGAAAAACGAGCTTTGTGTCAACATGAACATTTTATTCATATAAAAAATATCTCTACAACTATTTTGATACCTTTTTCATAAGACATTGTATTTTAATCATGCTCCATTTACACCAACACGATTTAACGACGAATTAAAAATAGAGAAAAGCGATAAAGACTCGTTTTTCTCTATTTTTTTTTCCTTAATCATTGTTGCAATACATAGAAGATAATAAGGTATTTATACTTCTTTCACACACACAGAGATACGTCTATATTTTTCTTTTGAGGATACTTTGTATAAAACAAGTGTATGCCCGATAATTTGAACAATATGAACGTGTAACATTTCTGTTAGAACACTTGCAACATGTTCTTCATCTTCCATTGTATTTTGTAATAAATTTATTTTTATCAATTCTCTTTTTTCGATAGCTTCACCTATTTGTCTAAGCATATCTTCGTTTAAACCACCTTTTCCAATTTGAAAAATTGGTTTTAAATGGTGTGCTTCTTTTTTCAAAAATTTGACTTGTTTTGTTGTCAACATTAAATAATTGCCTCCCTAATTGTTACGTCCACACCTTTTGGAACATAAACAGCTACTTTACCTTTATGATGCATTGTAATCCAACCCAATCCAGAAATTACAATATCCATTTGTTTTTTGATAAAAAATTCACTACGTACAAATGCCACATCTTCTTGCGGGACAGGCGATAATAAACCACCTTTATGTTTGTCATAAAAAGCTGTTGCTCCATTTAATTTTGTGCGATGTAACAACAATTCTTGAGCAAAATAAAATGTCATAGCATTTTTTTCTCCCGATAAATAATCAAAACGAGCTAATCCTCCAAGAAATAATGTTTGTTCTTCATTTAATTGGAATGTCACCGGCTTTAATTCTTTTTGTGGAGATACTAGTTTCAATGATTTTTCATCTAAATAATGTGCCATTTGATGACGATGAATAATTCCTGGCGTATCAATTAAATCAGCGCCATCCTCAAAAGGAATACGAATTTGATCTAATGTTGTTCCTGGAAATTGAGATGTTGTTATCAATTCTTGTGTACCACCTAAACTAGAAAATAGCATTGATTAAAGTTGATTTTCCAACATTTGTGACACCTACAACATAGACATCTTTACCCTGCCTACGATGTTCAATAACATCTAATAAGGCATCAATCTCTTTTTTCTTTTTACCACTTGCCATGACAATATCAATAGGCTTAATGCCTTGTGTGTGTAATTGTTCTTTTAACCAGTGTTTCACACGATTTAAATTAACGGATTTTGGCAATAAATCAACTTTATTAGCAACAATCAAAATATCGTTTTTGCCTGCAAAACGATGCAAACCAGAAATCATAGAACCATAAACATCAAAAATATCAATCACATTCACAATCAAGGCATCACGTGAACCTATTTCATGCAACATGGCTAAAAAATCATCATCGGATACGGATACTTTTTCTAATTGATTATAGTGTCTTAATTTAAAACAACGTTGACAATAAAGTTGTCCTGTTTCAATACCTTTTTCATACGCAGATTTCGGCGTATACCCTTTTTCTTTTGGATTTTCTGTTTGTATAGCTAATCCACAACCTATACAAAAAAGTGTTTCAGTCAAGTGTTTCTCTCCATTCTAAATGATATTTTTTTTGCCATTTTGCTAAAATACGTCTTTCAAAAAAACGATTGATTTTTGTCATAAAATAATCACTGTTTACAAGTGGTTTTACCATAACTGTTCTCATTTTTGATAAAGTACCGGCTACAATATCAGTCAATAATTGATCTCCCACCATAATTGTTTTATCTGGTGTACTTTGTAAATTCTCCATTGCTTTTTTCAAACCACTAGACAGTGGCTTTTTAGCACTGGCAACATAAGGGATATCTAAAGTATTCGCTACTTTGGCAACACGATTTTGTCGATTATTCGATACAATGGCTACTTGAATATGTGCCTCTTTTAAGGTTTGTAACCATTCTTTTAAAGCAGGGGTCCCTAATGGATCACACCAAGCAACAATCGTATTGTCTAAATCAACTAAAACAGTATGAATATCATGTGTTTGTAATGCTTCTGGCGTTAAACCATAAACACTATTTAACATCCATGTTGGTTTAAACGATGTCATGCTCGCTCTCCTTTACGTTTATATTTGTATCATCAATCAGATATGGTGGACGTTTTTTTACTTCGTAGTAAATTTTACCAATGTACTCTCCCAAAACACCAATCGAGATGAGTTGCACACCACCAATCACTAAAATGGCAGAAATTGTCGTAAAATACCCACCAACCGTCACACCCTCTTTTAATATTGTGATAAATGTCCATAAAATATATAAAAATGACATGAGCACACATACTAATCCTAATTGAAAGGTGATGCGTAAAGGTTTGTCGTTAAATGATAAAATACCTTGCACACCATAGTTAAATAATTTTTTCAACGACCATTTTGTTTCTCCAACTTGACGTTCTTGATTTTCATACTCGATAATTTTTTGTTTAAAGCCAATCCAAGAAAAAAGACCTTTTGAAAAACGATTGCTCTCTTTTAATGACAATAAAGCATCGACTGCTTTTCTGCTTAATAAACGAAAATCGCCAACACCGTCAACCATTTCAACATCTGTTAAATGATTGACAATTTTATAATACATCTTGGCAAAAAACGTTTTAGATACAGAATCTCCCGTTCGTGTTCTTTTGGCAATTACTTGATCATATCCAGCATGAAAAGCATTGATCATTTCTTTAATAAGTAGAGGAGGATGTTGTAAATCAGCGTCCATAATAATCACAGCTTGTCCACTTGCGTAACTCAATCCTGCAAGCATTGAACTTTCTTTTCCAAAATTACGACTAAAGCTAATGTATTTTACATGATTGTCTTTTTTTGCCAATAATTTTAATTGCAATAACGTGTTATCTTTACTGCCGTCATTGACAAAAATCAATTCATAAGACATACCAATCTCTTTTAATACATCAATCACGTGCTTATATAGCAAAGGAATGGCTCCTTCTTCGTTGTAACAAGGAATTATAATTGATAACATCCTTACTCCTTTCTATTTTTTAGCTAAATCAGTAATATAATCAAAAAATGCTGTTGGATTGACATCATATACTAAGTCAACTGGTCGTCCATTTTCTACTTTTATCGTGCGTCCTTTACTTGCTCCTGTTGTGACCACATCACTGTATACAATGTCACGTTTGACTAAAGCTTCTTGTCCAAATGAAGCTGTCGTTAATACATCCCATAAGAAATATGTTGAGTTCGTTACAAAATGAGTCAATGGTGGTACGATAGCATAACATTGTCCTAAAAAGTCAACTCCCTCAAAACGACGTTGACTTGCCCACATATCACGTACATCTAATGTTAAAGGAACTTTTCTTGTACTTTCTAAAGCAACTAATTCAATTTTGATTGAAGAATCCCAAACACGTTTTGCGGCAAATGGATCCCAAAATACATTCCACTCTGCTGTTCCATCATGCTCCGGTTCTTCAATATTGCCATGCTCTAAAAATGTTCCACCCATCCAATATAATTTATTGATTTTTTCTTCAATGCTTGCATCCATTTCTAACGCTCTTGCCAAATCGGTTAATGGACCAACAAAAACTAAATCAATTTTTTCATCACTATTTTTTAAGACATGCACTAAATCTTCATGTGCTTTCAAAGAACTATCTTGAATACTTACTGGTTTATGTTCATTTAAAATAGGTAAGGCATCTACTGTAAAAGCGTGCATGCGCCATTCTTTAGGAAATGGATGAACCGGTCTTGAATTAGAAGATGCAACTTTGATATGTTTTTTATCTTTTTCTGATCCGAATTTTTCAATAATTTTTTTACTTGCAGATACGGCAGGTTCTAAATAACAATCTGCTTCAATGACACCAACACCAACAACTTCAACATCGTCCATTTTCAATAATAAATATAAAGATACTAAATCATCTACACCACCGTCATGGTTTAAATATACTTTTCTTGTCATATTCTCTCTACCTTCTTATTTTAATAAATCAAAATATTTTTTATTGCTTGTTGTACTACGCATTCCTTTTAAAATAGCCTCTGTATACTCGAGTGAATCTCCTTTCATACTGTTACGCATTTTAAAAATTAAGTCTAAACGTTTTTTATCTATCAATAATTCTTCACGACGTGTGCCTGATTTTTTTATATCAATTGCAGGAAAAATACGTCTTTCTGCTAGTTCTCTGGATAAATGTAATTCCATATTACCAGTTCCTTTAAATTCTTCATAAATCACATCGTCCATGCGACTACCTGTATCAATCAATGCCGTTGCAAGAATTGTTAAACTACCGCCGTCCTCAATATTACGTGCGGCTCCAAAAAAACGTTTTGGTTTATAAAAAGCGGCTGGATCAATCCCTCCACTCAATGTTCGACCAGACGGAGGAATAACAAGATTATATGCTCTAGCTAAACGGGTAATGCTATCCATTAAAATGACAACATCTTTTTTTTCTTCAACTAAGCGTAATGCTCGTTCATGAACTAACTCAACTAAACGTACATGGTTTTCAGGTTGTTGATCAAATGTCGAATAAACCACTTCTCCGTTAATACTGCGTTCTAAATCAGTTACTTCTTCTGGACGTTCGTCAATCAATAAGACAATTAAATAAACGTCTGGATAATTTTGTGTAATTCCTTTGGCAATCGTTTTAATCAATGATGTTTTACCTGCTTTTGGAGGTGCAACAATTAACCCACGCTGTCCAAACCCAATTGGTGCTACCCAGTCAATCACACGTGCAGCAATATCATTTGTTTTATGTTCCAAAACAATTTGTGTGTCTGGATAAAGTGGGACTAAAGCTGGAAAATGCTCTCTTTCTTTAGCTTTTTCTGGATCTTGTCCATTGACTTTTAACACATGCATTAACCCATTGCGACGTTCACTTTGTTTTGGTGGACGAGCCGTTCCTGTCACTAAATCGCCTCTTCTTAAATCAAAGCGACGCATTTGTGAATTAGAAATATAAATATCTTCTTGACTTGGGGTATAATTTATTGGACGTAAAAAACCATAGCTATCTTGTCCGTTATAAACAACGTCTAAAACACCTTCAACTGTAAAGAAACCTTGTGTTTCTTCTTGTGCACGAATGACAGCCATGCACAATTCCTTTTTATTCATTTGACTATATGAGGGAATATTTAATTCTCTAGCATATTTATAAATTTCTTTTAACGTTTCTTGCTCAAGTGTTTCTAAAGTCCAAATATTTTCCATTAGTCGCCTCCAATTTCAACCATTTCAATATCCGCCCCTAATGCACGTAAATTATCGATAATATGGGCATATCCTCTTAAAATATGCTCTACACCATAAATTTCTGTTGTTCCCTCTGCCATTAAACCGGCAATTAATAAACATGCCCCTGCTCTTAAGTCGCTAGCTGTGACTTGTGCACCCATAAGACGTTCAGAAGGCCCATTGAAACGAATCGTATCTCCTTCTACTTTGACATTTGCACCCATTCTCACCAATTCAGCAATGTGTTTCACACGTTTTGGATAAATCGTATCTAAAACCGTTCCTGTTCCTGTTGCTTTTAATAATAATGGTGTAATCGGTTGTTGTAAATCAGTCGCAAATCCCGGATAAGGTTGCGTTTTAATTGATACCATATTTAATTCTTTCGTTGGTTTTACTAAAATATCTTCTTCTCCAACAACAAAATCGACACCCATTTCGTCTAATTTCGCCAAAAAACTTTCAATATGTTCGGCTATGACATTTTTGACTAAAATACCCTCACCGCAAGCGGCTGCCAATGACAAATACGTTCCTGCTTCAATACGATCTGGTATAACGGCATGTGTACAGCCATGTAAGTGTTCCACACCATCAATACGAATAGTGGCTGTACCTGCACCACGGATATTAGCACCCATTTTATTCAATAATGTTACCACATCAACAATTTCAGGCTCTTTTGCTGCGTTTTCTATAATGGTTCTACCTTTTGCTTTCACCGCTGCAAGAATACAGTTAATTGTGGCACCAATAGACACAACATCAAAGTAAATACGTGTGCCATGTATCCCGTGTTTTTTAGCATCTAAAGAAATAGCACCTTGCTCATTCGTCACGGTTGCACCTAATTTTTCAAAAGCTTTAATATGCTGATCAATTGGACGAGGACCTAAAAAACAACCTCCAGGTAATCCAATAACTCCTTCATGAAAACGAGCCAATGTTGCACCCATAAAGTAATAAGAAGCACGTAAACTTTGAATTTTACCACTTGGCATTGGAACAGATTTTATATGCGTTGGATCTATTGTTAACACGCCATTATCAAATACTGCCTTTACATTAAAATCATGTAATATCTCAATCAATGCATGTACATCTTTAATATCTGGTACACCTTCTAAAGTTACTGGGCTATCCGCTAAAATGGCAGCTGGAATAAGTGCTACAACACTATTTTTTGCACCATTTATTGTCACTTCCCCAAATAGTTTTTTGCCCCCGTGAACAACAATTTTTTTCATGTTTCATTCTCCTTAAAACGTATCTACTATCTCTCATTCGCAATTTTCTTATTTTTGTCTAAATGACAAAAACACCCATTTTAGAATAGCTTAAAATGAGTGAAATGTCTATCTTTTTATGTTGTATTCACGTTTCTTCTTGAATGCTGTGCATAAATCGTATAGAATAATATTTAATTTATATAATCATTAAGGATATTCTATGGAAAAACATGTATAAAATAACGATACATTTTTAATTCATCTATGAGAGGACTACTATATTCATAACCAACCGATTACAGAATTATCGAAAAAATATGCCTTGAGTCAATACAAACTTTTAAAAGAGCTAGACGAATCGAAAGATAAAAAGCTTGTTAAAATTTTTATTCATTAGCTTTATCCGTAAAGACGTATTATTTGAATCATTAGACACAGCTGTTGTTGTTTTATACGGTCACCCATTCAATATCAATGGACAATTTTTATCAATCAATCACAACAAAACATTTGGGCTGTCGTTAGAAAATATTTTCTACATTTCTATCCGAATTAGTGTATGTAATAACAAATTTAAATCATCTGCCATTATCGGTACATTAAAAGGAAGTTTATGAACGCATTTATTTTTAGACAAAAAATTTGCATTGAAAATTTTGGATACATTATGAAAATAATAACAGAGTTTATGCAAAAATCCAAATGGAGACGTACTTGCGCCATAAAGCAGTCTACAATAAAATTGTGTTTACCATCTACACTACGATGGTCTAAGTACATAAATCCTTTTTCTTTATTATCCCGATGGTAATAGCCACTTTCTTTATCAGTCGTACTTTCTTTAATAGTTTTAGAGCTGGTTTTATCGGTGTAATGAAACGGCTTTTTTCAAATAGCTTCTCGTTCGGCGTTGATTTCGTTTTCTAAATCTCGTTTACGTTCCTGAACCACTTCAATAACGGCGTTTCTAAATTTATTTTTATTGGTGTTTGCTTTAATGTGTGTGGAATCTGTGAATAATGCTGTGCCGCTAATTAAATGATGTGAGATAGCTTGGTGTACAATAGTGTTGAATATATCTTCAAACACAGACGTACCTTGAAAACGGCGAATATAATTTTGAGAGAAAGTAGAATAATGTGGGGTAGGTTTAGAGAAAGGGAGGTTTAAAAACCATCTAAACGCTACATCCGTTTCGACACGTTTAATGGTTTCTCGCATGGATTTAATGCCATAAATATCTTTTAAAAAGACCAATTTAAATAAAACAACAGGGTCTAAACTATTACGACCGTTGGTATGACTATAATAGGGAGAAGTAATCTCATAAATAAAGTTGAAATCAATTGATTTATCAATTTTACGTAGTAAATGGTCTTTTGGTACTAATTCGGACAATGTGTTTAATATGATTTCATCATTTGGGTGAGTTTCTTTATAAAACATAGATTTTTCCCTCCTTTTTCTTATCTCTATTATACCACTTTTAAGCGTTATTATCGTATCAGACGTTGTGGTACGAATGACTTCGTTCTCGCACGTAGTAGAGAACGAGCGATGTATCGTGTACATCGTGGTAAGCCGTACAACTTAACGTCTGATACGAAAAAAGACTGTCGACATTTTAATTTGTCAACAGTCTGAGACGGTATTGCTACCGTCCTTACACTAAAATCAAATTGTATATTATAACTAGATTGAATTAAATCTTTAAATTTTCACATCAAATTTTGCAATTCTACCAGATTAATTCCCATAATTCTTAAAATATCAGTAAACGCTACTTTCTGCCTTTTGAAGAATTTACCGAGCGAATTCTCCAAGCTACTTTCTACCTGCTGTCTTTATAATTTTTCCCATTCTAATGACCACCCCTTACTTTTTGATCGTTATTATTACATCTTCATTCGACAATAAGTCTGTAACTTCCTGCTCCGGTAAATCTATTTTTCCAAGCTTCGTATATGCCCATGAATTTGAACCATAAAACACAACAAGATTATTACTGTTATAAAGGACTATATCCCCATTGTGTGTGGTCATCTGTTTATCATTACTTCTATACTGCTTTCTCAATGAACCCACCTGCTCATTACCTCCGTACCTAGACATACTGATAACCATATCACCCTCTGAGACATCTTCCATTAGTGACCTCGTCGAAGCATTATCCTCCCATATAACAGGAACAAGCGTATCATTAATATATAATTTCATATCATATTTCTGACTTTCTTTACTATTTACACTTTGACTGTCACTTTTAGCTTCCCCAGTAATTTTATCTGTCTGATTTTTATTGTCACAGTCATTTACGATATTTCCACATCCCACCATAGAAACAAGTATCACCATAGACAGAATAGTACAAAATAATGTTCGCATTGCTTCTACCCCTTAAAATTGTTGATATAGTTAATACTTTCTTTTACATCACTAACATACTCCATTTTCTTCAAAGAATTTCTGTATCTTATCGAAAGGGATCACTTCTAAATTGTCATAAAGATCTGTATGAACAGCACCTGGAATGGTAAGAAACTCTTTATTATCAGTGTAATTACTGTCCTTAATCATAGCTTCATATGCATCTTTCCCAAAATAATAACTATGTGCCTTATCTCCATGCATAATAAGAACTGCACTTCTGATTTCATTACTGTATTTAAGAATCGGTTGATTCATAAATGACTGACAGCCAATCACATTCCATCCGTCATTTGAATTAATGCTCCTTGCATGATAGGCTCTACCTTTATAGTATTCGCTATAATCCTTCACAAAGAATGGTACATCCTCTGGAACCGGAAGAGGGATACATCCACCAGCCCTTGAGTACTCACCTTTTTTGTATTCTTCTGTTCTAATTGAATTTAGCTTTTTCTTTAAATTATAACGAGCTTCCTCATTGTTTTCAGAATCAAAATATCCGTTGGCATTCACTCTTGTCATATCATACATTGTAGAAACGACTGTTGCCTTGATTCTGGTATCAAGAGCTACTGTGTTAATGGCCATACCACCCCATCCGCAAATTCCAATAATACCGATTTTATCTGCATCCACATTATCCTGAACTGAAAGAAAATCTACTGCAGCCATAAAATCCTCTGTATTAATATCCGGAGATGCCATATATCTTGGTTTTCCACCACTTTCACCTGTAAAAGACGGGTCAAATGCAATAGTCAGATACCCTATCTCTGCCATTGTCTGGGCATACAGTCCGGAACACTGTTCTTTTACTGCTCCAAAAGGTCCACTTACTGCAATCGCAGGAAATTTATTCTTAGGCTCTTTTGGAATATACATATCTGCAGCAAGTGTGATGCCATATCGATTTATAAATGTGACCTTCTTGTGATCCACTTTCTCACTTTTAGGAAATGTCTTGTCCCATTCCACAACTAGCTTAAGTTCATCTGTCTTCATATTATCAAATACCTCCATATAAGTTCATATTGAAAATAAAATCTTCAGGTCTTATAATATAATTATAAGACCTGAAGTTAACTTTAGGTCAAGTATTGTTTTTATAATCGAAAGAAGGTAAATATATGTATACAATTGGACAGGTTTCAGAGATGTTTAATCTCCCAATCTCAACATTAAGATACTATGATAAAGAAGGATTTTTCCCTCATCTAGAGCGAAAAGGCAATATCAGATATTTCAGAGATACTGAAATTGAGGCTTTACGGGTTATTGAATGTTTAAAATTATCCGGTCTTGAAATAAAAGATATTAAACGATTCTTTCAGTGGGTTATGGAAGGCCCATCAAGCTACTTTGATAGAAAACAATTATTTGAATCTCGTAAAAAAGCTGTACTTTCTGAAATAAAGCAGCTTGAAAAAACTCTTGCCATGCTCGAGTTTAAATGTTGGTATTATGATAAAGCATTGCAAGATGGTACTGAGGATGGCATTAATGCCCTGCTTCCAGATAAACTTCCCAAAGATATTCAAAAACTATATAACAAGGCACATAAATAATACAGCTGGGTTGATAACCCGAGATATGTGAATCTGGGGTGCGAATTGGTGTCCAATATGTCCTTTTTCCAGTTTTACACCAGATATTTTGCGCCATTTTCAGTTTTCAATTTTATCGAACTAAATTTTACTCTATCTTGCAGCTTCTTTTAATCGTTTAATATCTTTTTTAATTTCTCATTTTGACTGATTTCAAATCGGTCTTCCATCACTTTGTTTTCATACCATGATATAAAATTTCCTGATTGGTCATCAATAGAATTCCTGTTTCGATTTCTATCTATTTAATTCTATCCGACTGCCATCAAGGAATGTAAATTCAACTTTTCCATCATGATGTACTGTAAGATAGTCTACAATACTAAGCCATACATTTTTATCAAACTCTCTCATGAGATCTTGCTTTTCTAATTCCTTTATAAAATCCTCTACCTCATCACGCTTGGATTGTTTTTCTATGATAGTTTGCTTGATTTCATCCAGCCTAACCTTTGTAGTATTAAACCTATTTACTAGGCTTGAGTATCTTATTTCATAATCATCCTGGTTTTGAACTTTTCTGGCATTCTCATTAATACAGTCATTTACCTGCTAAGCCACAATATTAAGTTCTTCTTCTAGTTCTGTCTTTTCCTTCTCAAATGCTGAGGTATCAAAGATTATCTTTGCCATTTTTTTATGGGTGCTAATAATCTCTTTCTTATTCTTAACCAGCTTTTCTTCGCTCTAGTAACCTCTGTACCCTATCAAATGTACTTGGTGAAATAATAGCCTCGTGATTTCCTGTTACATAATATTGAGGTATTTCACCCTCATTCTTTTTCTTTTCCTTAGTCAAAAAATCAACTGTAAATGACTTTTGCAGCAGCGCATCTCCTTTATATTTCTCATTACTAAGTATTGCTGCAACTGTTCTCGCCGACCATTTCTTCTTCCCACCGGGTGTTAATGGCTGTATAATTTTTAGGGTTGATGGCATAAGCCAGCAACCCTCATTTTATGTAGACAAAAAGGCAATTTTCTCTAAAATTAAAAGTACGACCAAATAATAAGGAGAAATTGCCCATGTCCAGTATAACAGAAACCTTACTACAATTAAAGGATAAAAACATCACATTTGATCATGAAAACATATCTGAATGTGTCATTCGACATAAAAAATCATTAGTCTTATACGGTAAATTAACCTATACACCAGATTGTTGCCCAAATTGTCACACAACCAATGGCATTGTAAAAAATGGAACACGTCAATCGCGACTGTCTTTATGCCAAATTTCAGGACTAAATGCCTATTTATCACTCACTAAACAACGTTTTTATTGTAAAATCTGTCAATCATCGTTTACGGCTGAAACACCTATTGTGGATAAGCATTGTTTTATCACGAACCGTTTAAAACAAAAGATAATGGACACTTTTACAGAAACCATTTCAGAAACCTACATCGCTAAACAACACAATGTATCTGTACATACGGTCAGACGTATTGTTGATAAAGTCGCCTCTACTTTAAAAGTAAATCACAACACACAATTACCTCATCATCTATGCTTTGATGAATTCAAGTCAGTAAAATCTTCTGATAGTGCCATGAGTTTTATCTATTGTGATGCACTGACTCATCAACTGATTGACGTTGTACACGACCGTAAACCCAGCACTCTATTAGACTACTTTGCTAGATACGATACCCAGACAAGAAAAGCTGTTAAAACAATTACGATTGATATGTTTCGCCCCTATATTCAGGTATCCAAGCAAGTATTTCCTAACGCACATATCATTATCGACCCTTTTCATATTGTACAAGCATTAAATCGTGAGTTAACAAAACACAGAGTGCATGTAATGAAAGCTTTACATCAGAACAATCGCCGTTTATACAACAAAATGAAACGTTATTGGAAGTTGTTTTTAAGTAACACAGATACACTAAGTAGTTATCCTTATCACCGTTTTCCACTGTTTGATTGGATGACGCATACACAAGGGATAGTCGATTATTTATTGGAACAAGTCCCCGAACTAAGAGCCACATACGATGTCGTTCATCAATTAAGAGCTGCTTTACACAATAGAGATTTTGACCGATTTGAAGAAATACTCATATGGGCTAAACAGGAAGCTATTTCTCCTGGTTTACGTAGAGTATTAAGAACTTTCAAAGGGTATTTACCCTATATTAAAAACACCTTTATCTACCATCATTTGACTAACGGTGCACTTGAAGGAATCAATCATAAAATTAAAGTACTTAAGAGAAATGCCTATGGTTATCGTAACTTTTCACATTTTAGAAATCGTATTTTATTCATGTGTAAGTTATATGTACCGTATACCGTACCATCTACTTCACTAGTTGCTTAATAGTTTAAGTCAAAAGTGACGTACGAATAGCTCCTTCTCCGCACAACGTAGGGGAAAAGACATGTATCGTGTACATGTCGGTGAGCCGTACATCACTTTGTGACTTAAACTAAAAAGATAGTGACGTAACATTCGTGACATCACTACCTTTTATGAGTCATCAACCCTATTTGACATAGAGCCAAAATATACTTGAAGAGGTACTCCCTGATAAAATATACCGAGGAAACATTATACACAGTGATCAAGGTTAGTAGTACCAGCATGCTTTTTATCATCAATTCTTAGAAGAAAGTAGCTATTTCAGATTATATTGACTATGACAACAAACAAATCAACGTAAAACTAAAAGGACTGAGTCCTGTACAGCACAGAATTCAATCCTTCAACTAAATATATATTGTCTAACTTTTAGGGGTCACTTTAATCTCCAACACGATTTATTATAGAGCCATTATTTATCAGCATTTTCTTGTTCTGCTGCTTGTTCTTCTCTAATTTTTTTGATGATACTTCCCATTTTAATTGCTTCATCATTATAATAACGGTATTGACGTGCAGCACCGTCACCGATATAACTAATTGGAGAAAAGATTTCACTTCTAAATGCTTCATTTTCGTCAATTAAAGAGTCGTCAACGACACGTCTTGTCACACGAGCAATAACATTTGTTAATGCACCACATTCAACCATTTCAATCACTTCACATTCAATAGAAACAGGACAAGCATCTACTAGTGGTGCATCTACTGTTTCACCTAGTGTATAGGTTAAGCCAGTAATAGCAAATTTGTCTTTACGGCTATTAAAACCAGCTAATTCAGATTCTTTTGTTAGTTCTTGTGTTGGAATATTTACCGTAAATTGACGGTGTTTTGTAATTTCTGTAATGGCGTTGCCTTTTGTTCTCATGGCAATAACCATCATACTTCCTAAAGAATAAGCTGAACTAGATGTTGAGATATTGTATCCGTGAACATCATCTTTGTATCCTAAAAAGAAAACAGGAAATCCAAAGTATAATTTTCTTGTTTCAAATGTTTTTTTCACTTTTTTATTCTCCATTCATATTTTGTCTTTGACTTTCTAATTTTACAACAATTTTTCGTAATTGGCACTTAGAATATTTTGGATTTTGAGATTCTTTTAATAAATTTTGTGTCACGGGATGTGTCACGTTCATTGGTATATTGAAATCATTGATTTCATCAACAATTTCTCCTTCAAACATCACTAATACACGATGACATATTGCATAGCATAAATTAAAATCATGTGAAATAAACACATAGGTTTGATTGTATCTTGCTTTTAAGTCATATAAAAGTTTTAAGAGTTGTCCTTGAATTAAAGGGTCTAATCCACTTAATGCTTCATCAAAAATAATGACATCTGGTTTTAGTAATAATGCTCTAGCAATACAAATTCTTTGTAGTTGTCCTCCACTTAGTTCTTTAGACGTTTTTTCCAAATAAGTATCGTCCAATCCTACATCTTTTAAAATAGCACTAATTTCTTCCATTTGAATGGTTTCTTTTAATGCTTCACATAAAATTTGCTTCACAGTAAATAATGGATTGACCGCATGAAATGCATCTTGAAACACAAGAAGAATACGAACTCCATCTTTTTTAACACAGTATGGTTTTCCGTCTAATAATACTTGTCCTTTTGTTGCTTTTTCAAGTCCAATAAGAATTTTTGCCAGTGTACTTTTACCACTGCCACTCTCACCCATAATACCAATAATTTCACCTTTTTTGATATGAAAATGACAATCTTTTAATATCTCTTTGCCTTGAAAACTTTTATAAATATGCTGACATTCAATCATGTTCATTCACCAACCGTTCATAAGGATTGCCTAATACCAATTCTTGTGTATAAGGATGTTGAGGATTTTCTAATACGTCTTCTACAAAGCCCCTCTCGACAATATCGCCTTTGTACATGACTAACATTTCGCCACCTAATGCATGTGCTAAGTCGTAATCATGTGTGACGGTAATCAATGTTTTTCCTTTTTCAAGTAACATTTTCAATAGGCGAACGATATTATCTCGGTTATAAGCATCTAATGCAGAGGTCGGTTCATCTAAAATAATTGTATCCGTATTTAAACATAACAAAATAGCTAACATGACACGTTGAAGCATTCCACCACTTAACTCAAATGGATACTTTTCTAATACGTCTTGTGGATGTCCTAGGCGAACATCTTTCATAGCTTGAATAGCTTTGTCCAAACAACCCTCTTTAGACATTTTGTCGTGACTTAAAATGGTTTCTAAAAAGTGTACTTTTATTTTTTGGAATGGATTGAACATTGCCATTGGATTTTGCACCATATAAGCAATTTTTGTACCACGAAGTACTTGCCATTCTTTTTTTGACAAATCCAATAATGATAGGCCTTTATACAATATCTTTCCACTAATGATTGCTTGCTTTGGTACTTGTCCAATAATCATTTTGGTTAAAAGAGTCTTACCAGAACCACTTTCCCCAATAATGATTAAAGACTTACCTATTGTTAAGTCAATATCAATATGGTTGAGCAAAACAGTATCACCAATTTGAACAGATAGAGCATCTACAACTAATTTTTCCATAATTGTTTCCACCCTTTCTCATCAAAATGTTCTCCTAATAAATTAAAAGAAATAACTGTTAAGAAAATGGCAAGACCAGGGGACATCATCGTCCAAACAGCTGTTCTGAAATATGGACGTGCGTCGTGTAACATCATGCCCCATTCTGACACATTGGGTTGAACACCAATACCTAAAAATGAAAATCCTGAAATCATTAAAATAATGTTCCCAATATTCATTAAAGCTACAACTAAAATAGGTTTATAAATAAATGGCAAAATATGTACTTTTAGCACGTGTATAATAGGCATTCCCATTGTGAGTGAAGCTGTTACAAATGATTCTTCTTTGGCACTTTTTACAAGATTGATAACTAAACGAGCATAGTAAACCCACTCTACAATGACAACCGCAATGACCATATTACTCATTCCTTGCCCTAAAATACCAATGGTTGCCAAAGACAACAAGAAACTTGGGAAAGCAGAAATGACATTGGCAAACCATAAAAATGTTTGTTCCACTTTTCCTTGATACCAGCCAATGATTAAACCAATAGTAACCCCTATTGTTACTTCTAGTACGGTAATTAAAAATGCTAAAAATAAAGAAAATCTAGCCCCATACAACAATCTAGACAAAACATCTCTACCTAATTGATCTGTTCCTAATAAATGAGATTGCTCGGGTGCAAGTAATTTATGCGTAATATCCACATATTGCGGATCAAATGGAGCAATCATAGAGGCAAAAATCGCACAAATAAGTAAAATAGATAAAATGGTCAGTGAAAAAATAAAACGTTTAGACATGTTTGGTTTCACCTCTTTTTCTAATACGTGGGTCAATCCATAATGTAATGTCGTGTACCACTAAATTATTGACTAAAAATAAGGAACCAAATAAGAGCATGCACGCTTGAATAATCGGAATATCTGTTGATTGTAAAGCGTGAACAAATAATCCTCCGATACCATTAAATGCAAATACTTCTTCAATAATCAATGACCCTGTAATTAAATAAATAAAGGTCAAACTAAGTCCTGTTACAATAGCTGGTAGAGCATTTCGTAATAAGTGATGTTTAATGATATAAGACATTTTGACACCACGTAACATTGCATTTTGGACGTGGACACTGTCCATTTGTTCACTAATCACTTTACGAATGAGTGCTGTATATTGCCCAATAATTGGAATACTCAATGTAATACTTGGCAAAATAACACTTGTTATATCTCCTTTACCGGAAACGGGTAGCCATTTTAATTGAACGGCAAAAAGAATAATCAATAGATAACCTAACCAAAACGTAGGCACGGAAACACTTGAAAAACAGAAAAATTGTATTACTCTATCCAAAATAGAGTGTTTGCGTATACCTGTTAGTACACCTAATGGTAACGATATGACAATAACTAATATAAATGAAATAGATCCTAAATATAAAGTCGATAAAAAACTTGTCGCTACAAGTGGTAAAACGGGTAATTTTAATAAGTAGGAGTTGCCAAAATTACCAACAATCGCTTTAGATAACCAATCTAAATATTGTTCAAGCCATGATTTATTTAATCCTAAATACTCTCTTGCATTGGCTAAAGATTCTGCTGTAATACCAATTTTGGAAATGCGTAAGTAACTTTCAGCGGGATCTTGAGAGGATAGTTTTGTTAGCAAAAAGGTCAATATCGAGATTAGTAATAAAGCAACAAAAAATGATAGGCATTTTTTTAACATATCTTCTTCATCCTTTTCTAAATGAAAGCCCCACTTATGCGTGTGGGGCCTCTTCTCTTTTATAAATGTACTATTTTGCTTTACTAATGTAGCGTAGTGGTAGAGAATTTTCTTCAGGTGCAAAACGTACACCTTCTAATTCACCTGCACGATAAACAGATACAACAGATTGATACGTAATTGGAATATACACTGCTTCTTCGTGTAAGATTGTCAGTGCTTTTTTATAACCTGCATCAACTTTTGCTTCATCTGGTTCTACCAATGTTTCTCTTATGACTTTGTCTAATTCAGGTTTAACCGCCAATGCTTCTAAAGAAATACTTTCAGGATGTCCATGTTCTGCTGTTTCAGCAAGTGCTGTCATCCATGCGTGTGGATCCCATGGTGCTCCCCATGAATACGTTAGCATCATGTCAAAATTACCTGATTTTGCATTTGTCCAGTATCCATTTTCTTCCATTGCTTGTAATTGCACATCAATTCCTAATTTTTTCCATTCACCTTGGAAATATTCACCTAAATCTTTATCTGCGGCATTAGTTGAAATATATGGCATGTTGATTGTTAATTTTTTACCATCTTTTTCACGAACGCCGTCTGCACCTTTTTTCCATCCGGCTTCATCTAATAGTGATTCTGCTTTTTTGACATCATATTCATAAGGTGTTAATCCTGCGTCAGAGTGAGGTGTTTTTTTAGAGAAAATAGTGTCTGCTGGTTTTTCTGTTCCTCTAAATAAGTTCTCTGAAATTTCTTTTTTATTCATCGCATGATTCATTGCTTTACGAACGACTCTATCTTGGAAAACAGGCTGTTTAGCATTCAATAATAATAAACGTGTAGATAGTGGGTCAGATACCCCTGTTTTATATTTACTATCTTTTGCATATTGTGCAAAAGTATCTAAACTAATCAATCCATTTCCGTATAATAAGTCTAAATTACCAGACTCAAACTCTAATACTCTCGTTTGTGGGTCTGCAATGATTTTAATCGTAACTTCTTTTAATTTTGGTTTTTCTCCCCAATAATTTTCATTACGAACAAAAGTTGCATACTCGTCTTTTTTCTTTTCTTTTAAAACCCATTGTCCTGTTCCAACAGACATTTTTACATTGTCTTTGGTTGTATCATCACCCTCTGGAAATCCTGCATCTCCTAAGAAACGAATTGGGCGAATCATGGCTAAATCATACAATGTTGCACTGTAAGGTTGTTTTAATGTTAATTCAAATGTGTAGTCATCAACAACTTTATATGTGTCTAATTGTTGTGTGAAATTAAACCATGAATGATTTGATTTATTTGCTTCTGAAAAAATTGTATCGAAATTACGCTTAACGTTTTTAGCATTAAATTCAGATCCATCTGAGAATTTAGCATGTCTTAATTTAAATGTGTATGTTTTACCGTCTTCACTAATTTTCCACGATTCTGCTAAAACAGGTTCGATAACACCGTTGTCCCCATAACGTACTAAGCCCTCATAGACCATATCTTGTGTCACAAATTGATCCGGATTGTAGCGATGCGGATTTAAATCTCCAACATCTTGACTCCATGCAATTGTTAATTTTTCTTTATCGGACGCCATTTCTGTTTTATCCATTTTATTTTCTGATGTTGCGTCTTGTTTTTGTTGACAAGCTGCTAACATCAGCACTGATCCTGCTAAGCCAAGCCATAATTTGCTTTTTTTCATAATAATAAAATCTCCCTTGAATTTAATATTTTCCTTCTAAATAATCTCTTAACTCTTCAACAAACGTTGTTGGCAGTTTTAAAATATTTTGTAACTCGTCTTTATAAACAGTGATAATTTCGTTTTCTCTTCCTTGAGCAACTTTTTGGGTCCATTCAGGATCTAGTAATAATGGTTTTCCCAATGCAAACAATGGAATATTGGCATCCAATACTTTTTGAGCATCTTCACCTGTGCGAATATTTCCAACAGCAATAAAAGGTACTCGATTGTCAATTTTCTCAACAATTTTATGCATAATTGGTTCTGTTTGATTGGTTTCTCTAAGAGATGAACGCCATACATTTGATACTGAAGTATGCAAATAATCTATACCATTACGAATGAGTTGCTCAATCAACTGTAATGTATCAAACAGTGTAATACCTGGATTTTCAATTTCTTCTGGAGAAAAGCGATAGCCTAGTAAAAATGGTTTTGTTGCTTTTTCTTTAATAAGCTGTTTCGCCTTTTTCACTAATGTTTTTGAAAAACGCATTCGATTATTTGGTGTTCCACCCCATTTATCACGACGAATATTTGAATGTGGTGAATAGAATTGTTGTAGTAAATAAGTATTTGCACCATGCAATTCAACCCCATCAAATCCTGCTTCCATTGCACGTTCAATTGCACGTAAAAACAGATCCATCATCTCATTTACTTCGGGTGCTGTTAGTGCTCTTGGTGTAACCGTAAAACTTCTAATCGCATTGACAGCACTTGGTGCAACAGGCTGTTTGCCACCTATCACATCAGGAAAGACCATTCTACCTCCATGATAAATTTGTAAAATTGCCAAACTACCTTCTTCTTGAATGGCTTTTGCTAATCGGCTTAATCCTTCAATTTTATCGTCTTCAGCGACGCTAAAACTGTTTTCAAATGCTTGTCCTAAAGGATCAATATAAGCACAACCTGTGACAATCATACCTACTCCTTTTGCACGTTGTTTATAATAATCAATATCTGCTTGTGACACATAGCCTCCTGGTTCACATGCACTAATGGTCATAGGGGCCATGACAACTCTATTTCTTAATTCTACCCCATTTTCAAATATTACTTTATCTTGAATATGTTTCCCCATTTTATGCCTCCTTCCTAGTTATTAAATAGCTTTCCCATTCATTAGAATGGGTGTTTTCAAAGCATGTGACAGTGCCTTGTGGAAAATCAATGTTCCAAAAAACAGCATCTTTATCAATCACTGATTGATAGAGCAACCGTAACACGCCTAAATGTGCCACAATCGCAATACTGTCGTTTTGATGGGCTTTCAAAATTCTGTCAAATGCTTCCCAAACACGATGTTGAAACTGAGTAAATGGTTCAGCTAGTGGTGGAGTTACCTCAAAAGGTGCCTCCAACCACGCTTGCCATTCCTCAGGATATGTTGCTTGAATTTGATCAGCATTTAACCCTTCCCACTGACCAAATCCTTTTTCATCAAAGCCTTTTACTGTATCAAATACTTGATTTTCAAAAATGATACTGGCTGTTTCATAAGTTCTTTTTAATGTACTGATGTAAATTTTATCGACTGGATAATCTGCCATAATGTCTTTTATGCGATGTGCTTGTTGTTTACCTGTGTCATTGATAGACACATCTGCACTCCCGTAAAAACATCTTGCTTTATTATAATCCGTTTCGCCATGTCGCATCATATAAACTTTCATATCATCAGTCCTAACAATAATAAGATATGAGCAATTTCAACAAATGCTCCTAATGTATCTCCTGTATGCCCATCTATTTTTTTGTAGACAAACCATCTATATCCCACTGCTCCTAATAACACAAGCATATATCCTACAAAGCCTTTTATACCAAATACCAACGTTAACGATACAATCGGTAATATTTGTGCCAAAGCAATTTGGGTTAAAGTCGTTCCTGAGAAAAATTGACCAGAACCTCCTGTTGCTCGTGCATAAGTCATTTCATAAAGTTGTAACGATAAGCCGGCTTTACCTATCATGGATAGACAAACAACAATAAACCATTTAGGTTCTGGTAAATACGAAAAAGATACAAACATTACGCTATAATACAAAATTAAGGCGAGCACACCATTACTACCAATGCGACTGTCTTTCATGATTTCTAACATACGTTCTTTTTTTCGTGAGGAAAACAAGCCATCTGCCATATCTGCCAAACCGTCTAAGTGAAATCCTCCTGTTAATAAAACATCAAACAGAAAGGTAAGTATCCATGCAATTAGCTTTGGTAAAAATAATTGGGTAATAAAGTAAAATGCTCCAGATATAAGACCAATCAAAAAACCAAATAATGTAATAAATGGAATTCCTTTTCGCACATAAGATATATCTATCGTTTTAGGAATAGCAATGCGACTAAAAAATTGTGTGTAAATAATCAATGCTTTTATCATTTTAATCGTTGTGATAGCCCACAAATGACTAAGTAGACTTCACTTGCCTCCTTTGCTAAATGTTGATTGATATTGCCTAGAACATCTCTAAAATAGCGCCCTAATGCTGTATCAGGGACAATACCCAATCCGATTTCATTCGTCACAATATACATTGTTGTATCTTTTTCTCTAACAGCATCCATCACGGCTTGCCATTCTTTTTGAATATGTGCTGTCACAATACTTTGTTGTTCTTTCGTTAAAAAATTCGTATCTTCCATCATAATTTTCTCAGGAAATAATGTTTCTACCGTATCAAACAAAACATTCGTCGTTAACATCGTTGCACAATCTAATAAATAATAATCGTACGATTGTGTCTGTATCCATGCACCAATATGATCGTATTGTTCATGGTTTCCCCATGATTTTGGTCGACGTTCTTGATGCAACCGTACACGCTCTTGCCATTCTGCATCTGGTTGTTTCATCACCCCTGTGGCAATATAGCAAACATTGTCTTTATCCCACAGCTGTTCTTCGGTAAAGGAAGATTTGCCACTTCTAGCACCTCCCGTGACTAATACAATCTTACCCATATAGCTCACCAAATACATCGTCAAATACATTCAATGTACGCTCAATATCTTCTGTCGTATGTGCTGTTGACATGAAATTCGATTCATATTGAGAAGGTGCAATATACACCCCTTTTTCAAGTAATAAACGATGCACTTTAGCAAATAAATCTTGATCACTTGATTTAGAATCTTCAAAGTTTTTTACTGCATTTTCGTTAAAGAAGAATCCAAACATTGTCCCTGCACTCACGACTTGTAAAGGTATAGTGTATTTGTTTGCCAACTCTTTCAATCCTGTACACAGCATATCAACATGTTTTTCCATTTGTTTAAATAAATCGGGTGTTAAACGGTTAACTGTTTCATAACCTGCCGTCATGGCAATCGGGTTACCAGATAATGTCCCTGCTTGATAGATGCTACCTAAAGGGGCTACTTCGTCCATATATTCTTTTTTACCACCAAAAACAGCAACTGGGAAACCACCACCCACGACTTTACCAAGACAAATTAAATCTGGTTCAACATCATATAATCCTGTTGCGCCTGTATAACTTGCTCTAAAACCTGTCATCACTTCATCAATAATAAACAATGCGCCGTGTTTTTTTGTCAATGAACGAATGGCTTGTATAAATGCTTCATCGGCTTTAATCAAACCCATATTGCCTGCAACTGCTTCGATAATGACACATGCAATATCATCTCCACATTGTTCAAAACATGCGTTTAATGCCTCTATATCGTTATAAGGTAATGTTAGTGTATCTTGTGCCGTAGAAGCCGGTACACCCGGAGAATTAGGCAATCCAAATGTCGCCACACCCGAACCCGCTTGAACTAAAAACGCATCACTATGCCCATGATAACAGCCAATAAATTTAATAATTTTATCACGTTTTGTTACACCACGTGCCACACGAATGGCACTCATAGTTGCCTCTGTTCCTGAGCTAACCATACGTAATTTTTCCAAATAAGGTACTCGTTTTTGTAATAATTCACCCAATCGTGTTTCTGTTGGACTTGGAGCACCATAACTTGTTCCTTTTAACACAGCTTTTTGAACAGCATCAATCACATCATCTTGTGCATGGCCTAAAATCATTGGTCCCCATGACAACACATAATCAATGTATTGATTACCATCAACATCATAAAGATAGGCTCCTTTTGCTTTATCAATGAATAAAGGTATACCTCCCACAGCTTTAAATGCTCTTACTGGACTATTTACTCCACCTGGAAATACGTTTTGAGATGCCTCAAAAGATTTTACTGACTGTTCTATTTTCATTGTTTACTCCTTACTGCTGAAGATATGTTGCGGCATCTTTGGCAAAGTATGTTAAAATTAAATCTGCTCCAGCACGCTTCATACCTGTTAACATTTCTAGAACGACTAATTTTTCATCAATCCAACCATTTTGTGCGGCTGCTTTCACCATGGCATATTCACCACTTACATTATACGCAACAACTGGTAAATGCGTTCTTTCTTTTACATCTCTTAAAATATCTAAAAAGGCAAGTGCAGGTTTAACCATTAAGAAGTCTGCACCTTCTTCTTCATCACTTTTTGCTTCTCTTAGTGCTTCTAAACGATTAGCAGGATCCATTTGATATGTTTTTCTATCGCCAAAAGCTGGTGCACTTTCTCCCGCATCTCTAAATGGTCCATAAAAGCTAGAGGCGAATTTAACAGAATACGACATAATTGGTGTATAAGCAAAACCTGCTTCATCTAATCCTTTGCGAATAGACATGACATACCCGTCCATTGCATTTGACGGAGCGATAATATCTGCACCTGCTTTTGCTTGTGAAATAGCTACTTGGGTTAATTTTTCAAGAGATATATCATTACAAACATGACCTCTATCTAATAAACCGCAATGTCCATGACTTGTAAATTCACATAAACATGTATCAGCAATTACAATTAAGTCTGGATAATGTTTTTTGATTAAACGAATAGCTTGTTGCACAATCCCATCATCGTCCCATGCGGCTGAACCAATCTCATCTTTATGCTTTGGAATACCAAAAACAATAATAGCTTGTATCCCCAAAGAAACAATCTCTTTGACTTCATCTAACACATGCGTTAATGGTAATTGATATACATTAGGCATTGACAGAATTTCTTTTGGTTCTTGTAAATCTTCTTTTACAAAAATTGGTTGAATAAAATCATTGACAGACAAACTTGTCTCTCTTACTAAATCTCTAAATGCCTTTGTTTGTCTTAAACGTCTATGTCTGGCAAACATGTCATTCACCTCTTTCTCTATTTTGAATAATGGTTTCAATCATATTATCAATGGCCGGTGTATCTGGCATAAAATCAACAATTTGATGACTATTCATCACAGCTTGTTGTGTTGTCGTACCAATAACAGCAACTTGATGATGTTTTGGTAATTGTTCTCTAACCTGTATCAAACTTTCCCAAGCAGATGGACTAGCAAATGTCCAAATCACATCTTTTTCTTTACACAATGCATCAATCATAGATTGTCCTTTTTTGTTTGGTTTTGTGTCATACATTGCCCAAGCTAATGCTGTATGCCCATTATCTTTTAGTGTTTGTGCAATAATTGGATTAGATAAACTACTTTGTGGCAATAATACTGTTTGATGTGACAGACCAAGTGTCAACCACTCTCCTACAAAATCAACACCGTATTGACTAACACTTTCAAAATCAACTGTATACCCTAAATCCTCTACACTTTGTGTTGTTTTATGCCCAATCGTTGCAATACGGACATTTAAATCACGCATATAAGGTGCAAAGCACTCTGCCGCCACTGCACTCGTAAAGAAAACCCAGTCGGCTTTATGCAAATTATTTAAAATCATCTTTGGCATATCATTTGCTGTACAATGTATCAATGGTGCATGAACAATATCTAATCCCAATGTGTTTAATGCATTTGTCCAATCTTTTTCTAAAGGATGCTCTCTTGTAAATACAATTTTTCCCATTGGCATCACTCCTTATTTTATAATGACGATACCGTATGTTTTATCATCATATCTCATGTTCTACTATCTCTTGTTCTTAACTACTTTTTCCGACCAAAAGCACCTTGTGCCTCTAAACAATCTGCCGCGTTTTTTGCCAATGTATGTGCTTGTTCATCAGAAACAGTTGCATATACACATGTCATTGTTTCTTCTGTTGCCAACATCGTTTGTAGTGTATATATATTATCTTGTACAGTGGCATAGGCACCAATAGGAAAAGTACAATCACCATCCATTTGTTTTAAAAAGTCACGCTCAATGGTTACTTCTTGTGCCGTTTTTTCATCGTGTATACGTTGAATAATGTCTAAAACATACGTATCTTCTTCACGACATTCAATCGCTAAAGCACCTTGTGAAATAGCAGGTAAAAATACTTTTGTATCTAGTGGTTGTAAGGATAAAGTTTCTTTTTCTAACCACCCCATACGCGATAAACCTGCCATTGCTAAAACAATGGCATCATATTCTCCGTCTAACACTTTTTGAATACGTGTATCAATATTTCCTCTTAATGCAACAATGTTTAAATCAGGTCTTAATTTTAATAATTGTGCTTGACGTCTTAAACTACTTGTACCAACTTTTGCACCTTGCGGTAATGTATCTAATGTCATATTTGGCTGATGAAAAATCATACAATCTCTTACATCTTCACGTTTTGGAATAGCGCCTATAACACAACCATTTGGCAAAATAGACGGTACATCTTTTAAACTGTGAATAGCTATATCAATTTTTTTGTTTAGTAAACCAACTTCAATATCTTTGACAAAGACACCTTTTCCACCAATTTCTTGTAAACTGGCATGTACTAATTTATCGCCTGTTGTCTGGTAGGTCACTAATTCAAACGTCACATCAGGATTTGCTTTTTCTAATAAAGCAATCACTTGTTTTGTTTGTGTTAACGCTAATTGACTTTTACGTGTTCCTACTTTAATAATCATATATTACTCCTGTGTTAAATCTAATCCAAAAATCTTTGCAACAAGTGCAATGTCATACTCCGAATTGTCTCCAACAGACATTTCTTTTAATTGTAAAATCGGATTTTTTAATAGTTGATTGACAATACTCTTCATGTGTTTTTGAATAAGTTTGTGTTCTCTTTCTGATAAATGTGGTAATTTTCTTTCCAAACTGTCTAAAGCAGAGGCTTGTGCATTCAGAGCATTTTCTCTTAATTGCTTAATAAGAGGTACAATTCCTAAATTTTTACGCCATTCATCAAAAGCTATTAGCTCGTCATCAATCTTTAATACAATTTGATGTGCAATTTGTTCTCTTTGTGCTTGATAACTATCTAATTTTTGTGTCAGTGTATCAATATCATACAAATCTACCTTGGATGTTGGATGCACCGTTCTTGGTACCCCTAAATCAAAAACAATCGCTTGTTCTTTTAACATTGTTGGATGTACTAAATACGTTTGTGTACTAACAGCAGAAAAGACAATATCCGCTCTTGGTAACTCTTTCTCTAAGGCATCAATCGGACAAATACAAATATGCTCATGTCTATTATATTTTTCTGCTTTTTCAAGTGTACGATTAAAAAAGAGAATTTGTTTAAAAGAACGTTCTAATAAATAATTAGCTAATAATTGTCCAATCTCACCTAATCCAATTAACGCAACCGTTTTGTTTGATGTTTCTAAATTTAAGGCATCTAAGAGTTGTATGGCTGCAAAACTTACTGATGTTGGACGTTCATTGATTTTATATTGCTCATGCATACGTTTAGCAAATGAAACAGCTTGACGAAATGCATTATTTAATATAATTCCTGTTGTTCCAACTACATTGGCTTTTTCAAAAGCCTTTTTGAGTTGTCCTAAAATTTGTGTTTCACCTAGTATTCTAGACTCTAAACCAACAGATACTTTTAAAAGATGTCGTAATGCTTCATCGGCTTCTTTCATGACTAAATATTTTTCCAATTCTGTCACATCTACTTGGAACCAATCTGCTAAAAAATGTTTTGCATAATAACGTCCTGTATGTAATTGGTCAACGACAAGATATAATTCTGTACGATTACATGTGGATACAATGCAATCTTCTAAAATACTTTTTTCTTTGTATAATGTTTTTAATGCTTTCTCTAATGTGTCATCAGAGAAATGAATCGCCTCACGAATATGAATAGGCGTATTTTTATGTGTTAACCCAACATACAATAAATACATAATGCTTTCCTCTTATATTTCGTCTAATAGTTTTTCTAATTTTTGTCTGATTTCTTTTGCTCTCATAGGAGAAACACCATTGGTTGAAATATTGATAGAAAAATCTTTTTTCTCAACGATAGATACATTATAGAAGTCTGAAAAATGTTTATCCCCTGTATTATTCACTAATTGACACGTATCGGCATCTCTCATAATTTGTACATTAACTTCTTGATCATCTGTACACGCAAAAACTAATTTTGCACCGTTTAAATCACCTGTTTCATAACGACGTTCAATCCATGTAATGCATTCCTTTGGAATACTTTCATGCAATGTAGGACTAACAATCGTGACATGTGCCCCTTCTTGTAATAATTTTTTTAATTTTCTAGCTGCGACATTGCCCCCTCCAATCATTACAACACGTTTATTTTTAATGTTCATCATGACTGGATACATCTTTGTCTTCCTCCTGTTTTTTACTACGGAAAATTTTAGCACTACGTATATAATTTTTATCAGCTACTCCTAATCTGTAATTTACTAAACGTGCAATTACAAAGAAATAATCTGATAAACGATTGATATATTGTAATCCAATCTCGTTTACCGCTTCATCGGCTTCAATAACAGCAACAATACATCTTTCTAAACGTCTTGTCATCGTTCTTGCCATATGGAATAAACCTGCTAAAGAATGTCCTCCTGGAATAATGAAATGTTCCAATTTAGGAGGGATACCCATATAAGCATCAATTTTTTCTTCTAAAAAGGTAACATCTTCTATTTTTTGTTTATATGGTCGTAATTCACGAGGAGTGGCTAAATCACTTCCACAGTCGAATAAATGTTGTTGAATTTCTTCACATTCTTCTGTTAAGTCATTCAACACTTCGTATTGTTTCATTTCTGCTGTTAAATAACCTAAAAAGGAACATAATTCATCCATAGTTCCATATGCTTCAACACGAATATGTGTTTTAGACACACGGTCGCCTCCATATAATCTTGTAAAACCTTTATCTCCGTATTTTGTATAAATTCTCATGCTAATCTTCCTTATTTAAAATCTTATAAATTTGTTCCATATCTAAACTATTACGCAAAATAGTGGCAAGTTTATCATATTCTCTATCTTTAAATTCTTTTATCGTCACTGGTTTTTCTGTAATTGGCTCTAAACCTTTTTTTACACGGATACCATTCAAATAATCTCTTGTCCAATCTAAATTATCAAATACACCATGTAAATATGTTCCTTGCACTTGCCCATTATGCCCAATCGCGCCATCTAGTCGACTTGTTTCTTCACCATTTTGGACAGTTATTGTTGAAAATGGTGTGACACCGTCTGCAATCGTCGTTTCACCCATGTGTATTTCGTATCCTTCTAATACATGTCCATCGTGGTCTGCTTTAACTTGTGTTGTACGTTTCACAGATTTAAAAGTGGTACATGCGTCTAATAATCCTAATCCTTCAATTTCTTCAATAGAGGATTCAACATGTAGAGGATCTGTCATTTTTTTACCTAGTAATTGATAACCACCACAAATGCCAAAAATATGTACATCTTTTTCTAAACAATGTAAAATTTCTTTTTCTAAACCGGATTCTCTTAAATAATGCATATCTTCAATCGTATTTTTACTACCCGGTAAAATCAATAAATCAGGCAAACCAATGGCATCTCCTGGCATCACATAACGTACAGATACGTCTGGTTGAATTTCTAAGCTATGGAAATCTGTAAAATTAGACATACGTTTTAATCCAACAATCGCAACATCTAAATCTTTTTTCGTATCAAAACGTCTACTTTTTTGTACCAATGCAACACTATCTTCACTATCAATATCTAGATGTGCATATGGTACAACACCTAATACTTTTACATTTGTTAAAGATTCAATCATATCAATACCTGATTGAAGTAAGGCAACATCTCCTCTAAATTTATTGATAATGACACCTTTGACACGTTTTCTATCTTCTTCTGGCATAAGTTGAATGGTACCATAAATAGAGGCAAACACACCACCTTTATCAATATCCGCAACTAAGATAACAGGAGCATCTACTAATTTTGCCATACCCATATTCACAATATCTCTGTCATTCAAATTGATTTCAGCCGGACTACCTGCACCTTCTAAAACAATGACATCATTTTCATCACTTAATTGTTCATAAACTTCTTTGATTTTTGGTAATAGTTGTTGCTTAAATTCATGATATTCCACAGCGTCCATATCTGTTAATACTTCACCCATAAAGACAATTTGGGATTTTCTATCAGATGTTGGTTTCAATAAAACAGGATTCATACGTACATCTGGGTCAACACCTGCCGCTTCAGATTGAAACACTTGTGCTCTTCCCATTTCAGCACCTTTTTTTGTAATAAATGAATTCAATGCCATATTTTGAGATTTAAACGGAACAACAGATAAACCATCTTGTTTAAAAATACGACATAATCCAGCAACAATAATACTTTTTCCTGCATCAGATGCTGTCCCTTGAACCATAATTGATTTTGCCATGATGTTCTCCTTTATTTTCAATACATATTCTTTTATTTTACTATTTTTGTGCAAAATGTTCAAAGAACAATGCTTCATTTTTTGCAAGTGGCGTTCCAATAGTTTGATGTAATTTCACAATCCATGGAACAGACAAACCTGCTTCTTTTAATAACGTTGCTTCTTGAAATACTTGATATTTTTCTCCTTGAGTAAGAACCGAGCCTTTTTTAATCACATAGGCATAATCACAGCAATCATACATTAAATCCATATCGTGACTGGATAAAATAATACTTGTTCCTGCTTGAACTAATCGCTGCATTGTTTCATTCATTTTGTCACGTCCTTTTGGATCTAATCCAGCTGTTGGTTCATCCAATAGTAAAAATCTTGGTTGTAAAGCAAGCATCCCTGCAATCGCAACCCGTTTTTTTTGTCCATAACTTAAATATTGAACTGGTTTATCTTGTAAATGCGTAATATCCATTATATCAAGCACTTTAGAAACACGTTCATCAATGACATGTTTGTCATATCCTAAATTTTTTAATGCCATTGCTATATCTTCTTTAACAATCGTATAAAAAATTTGTTGTTCAGGGTTTTGGAAAACCATATTCACTTTTTGACGATAATCGTACAATGCCTTTTTATTTATTGTAATGGGTTGATTATCAAAAATGATTTCTCCTGATTCGGCCTTGAGTAGTCCCATAATCAATTTCATAATCGTTGATTTACCACTTCCATTCATGCCTAAAATACCTGTTATTTTACCTTCTTGGAATGCCATAGACACATGGTGAATGGTTGGAACTTTATCATAAGCAAATGTAACATCATTTAGTTGCAACATGATTGTCAATCCTTTCTGTATTACTCCTGTTCAAATTTCAACGCCAATACATCATTTAATACATCATTATCATGTAATAACTTTATAAACAAAGTATTACATAGTATCCCCCATGCATGATAATTATTTTTAAAGCCTTTAAACGAAAATTTCAGATCTAGCGTATCTCTCATTGTGATAAATTCATATAAAACTAAAAAAATAAAGCGATACATTAAGACAATAATGTCCAATAAAAATGTGGGCACTTTACATTTTTTCATCAACTGAATGAGTTGAGAAAAGGGAACGGTCAACACGAAAAAATAAGTTGACACACATGAACTATACACACGTAATAAAATCTCCAAAGCTAAACGAATACTTTTTTCAGTCATACCAATGTATCCATGAAACGCAGGGATAGAGAAAACAAAAGTATGCATATTTTTTCCGTACGTTAAAACAAATGTCAATAAACTAATAAAAATAAAAGGAATAATAACAAGTTGCCATTTGGCATAAACTGTCCACTTCACACGGGCAATATAGACTGTTATAGGAGCAATTACTCCTATAACAGCTAATTGAACCCACGCTATACCAGAAAAACTGAGTAGTAATAATCCAATATAGATGCACAATTTCTTTTCTGGCGACACATGTTTTAAACGATTTTCATGTGCGTATTTATCAAGCGTTAGCATTTTTAGATTTTCCTCTATTGTAACCAATCACATAGAAGATAATCCCTGCACCAATACTTCCTTGTAATGTAAATAATAAGCTTTCAACTTCACCAGCTGGCTCATATAAAGATTCAAACCATGGCTCATAGTCTGGTTGAACTTCTTTAATGGCTGTTTCTGCTGCATCATCGGTACCACCATATTCAGCATCTTTAGGTGCAAACACAAAAGCACCTAACATTACGCAAACGGCAGCTAAAAGTAAAAGAATGTTTTGTTTTTTCATTTGAATACCCCCGCTTTTTCAACATCGGCTGATGTAATTAAGTTGTATAGGACAACTGTTAATAAACCTTCAACAATCGCAATTGGAATTTGTGTTGTCAAAAAGACTGCCATAAATTTCACAATAGCACCAACAACACCTGTTTCTGCATCAGGGAAAACTAATCCTAATTGAACAGATGTAACAAAATATGTTGCGATGTCTGCAACAAACGCACATAAAAATAAAGATATACGTGTTGATACATTCATTTTTAACGCTAATTTATAGACAGCATAACCAACAAAAGGTCCTACAATCGCCATTGAAAATGCATTTGCACCTAATGTCGTTAACCCACCATGAGCAAGCAATAGCGCTTGGAATAATAAACAAATCGTTCCTAAAACACTAATAACACTAGGTCCAAACATCGCTGTTCCTAATCCAACACCAGTTGGATGTGACGTTGAGCCTGTAACAGAGGGAATTTTTAAGGCTGATAAAATAAAAATAAATGCTCCAGATAATGCCAACATTGTTTTATTTTTCGGATTTTCTGCTACAATTTTTTTCATTTGAACTAAACCTAAAATGAAAAATGGAATAAATACAATAAACCAAATACCTGCCCATAAAGGTGGTAAATAGCCTTCCATAATATGCATTGCATGAGCTGATTGTGATGAAATCAACATAAATAAAACAATCAAGGCGGAAAACATCACAATGTTTTTTACTGATTTTTTCATACTTCTTCTCCTTTGTTTGTCACAGAACATTTCTAAAAAAACGGTTACACTCCTTTCTTGAAAAAATTGAAACATCCCACAACTTTTTTTATGTTTAACACATAATGTGTTAAATAATAAACACATGGAACAAAAGAATAGATAAATGACCTATCTATTCTTTTGTATATATCATTAAAGTGGATTTTTCTTTACAATCATTGTTGTAAAGTAACTTAGTTTTTCATCCACAGAAAGATTTCTAACACCTTTTAACTCTGTTTGTTTATCCATTGTTGCGTTGCTTACTAAAAATGTATTATCCAATAACTCATATTTTTCCAATAATGGTAAAACTACGGATAAATGATTTGCCACTTTCATCAAAACAATCGTTTCATGATGACGTAATGCGGCTTCTATTTTGTCATGTCCTGCTGTTGCTGGAACAACGGCAAAAGATTCTTCATCCATTGTTAATGGTTGCCCTAAGAATGACGCAATACTTGAAAAAGACGTAATTCCAGGTATCGTTTGTGTATCAATATCATCTTTGACAATATCCAATAAATAACTGTATGTGCTGTATACCATTGGATCACCCAATGTAATGAAACCTACATTTTTACCGGCTTTCACATCTTCCACAATTTCTTGGGCAATTTGTTCCCACTGCCCTTGTTTTTCTTCTTTTGCTCGAACCATTGGAAAATGTCTTTGTTTAATTTCTAAATCACTTTTAATATATGGTTCAGCTATTGTTAATGCTAAACTTTTTGCACCTTTTTTTGCTTCAGGTGTGTATAAAATATCTAAATCATGAATTAAGCGACTTGCTTTTATTGTCACTAATTCACTATCTCCTGGTCCAACACCAATTCCGTAAAATTTCGCCATATTTTCTCCTATTATGCAATCACATCTAATAAATGTTGAATATATAATTGTTGTATTTCTTTATATTCACCTAAACCAATCAAGTGGGCTGTGACTGTATATCCTTTTTTACTAAAATATGTATACCATGAATCTTCTTCATCAGAAGCCATATCATTTGTTGCATGATCCCCAGCAACTAACATAAATGGTGCTAAATGAACGTGTTTTACATTTGTTTGTCTTAATCGTTCTTCAATCAATTCAACATCAGGATAACTTTCGACAGCTCCTACATAAACAGGTTCATTCATTAACATGTGATCGATGGCAGCATAAGATGTGAAAGCATAGTGTTGACTTCCGTGTCCCATTAACACCGTTGCCGTTTCTTCTCCAAATTGACCATATTTATCTAATAAAATACGTTTGATAGCTTCATAATCTTCAATACTGCTTAATAAAGGTTTGGCAATTTTTAATACATCAAATTTATCTTCAAATTGAATCGCTTGTACCAATACTTTTTCATATTCATCACCTAAAATCATATGCAATGGTTGTACATAAACTTCCGTAACACCTTCTTGATACATTCTTTCCAATGCTTGTGCCACTGTATCAATGTGCAAATCTTCTTGTTTTAAAATACGTCTAATAACAATATTTGATGTGAATGCACGATATACTTTATATTCAGAAAATTGATGTTGAATGGCATTTTCACAAGCTTCAATTGTTTTTTTTCTTGTTTCTGGGAATGTTGTCCCAAAACTCACAACTAAAATGGCTTTAGTCATGTCTATCCCTCCCTAATTTAAAATACGTTCACATGTTTTGACAATAGATAAAATAGTCGGTTCATCTGTTTCAACAATTGTTGTAAATCCTGCTTTCTCAACCACTTTTCTTGTCATTTCTCCCATAACAATCACTGGTTTTTCTTTTAAAGAAACATCAACTTGTTCACTTACAGCAACCAATGTTTGTGCTGCAACTGAATTTGGTAAACAAATAACATCAAGGTCTTGCCAATTATCAGATAGAACGGCATGATCAAATGTCACATCATGTGTTTCTAAAGCTATAATGTCTTTGAATACTTCAGTCATTGCTTCATGTTTTTCTTTATCAACAAGTGCAATAAATTGTTCTTGTTTATTGTTTAGAGCATCCACTAGCATTGCATCATCAAACTGATTAACAGATAAGTCCACTAAAACACCTGTTTCTTTGACAGCTTTTAATGTATGATGTCCTAATGTATAAATATGTTTGTCTTGTAATGAACGAATATCCTTACCTTGCGATACTAATTCAGTTAAGAAATATTTCCAACTATGTGCGTCTGTGACGAATAAACCATTAACTTTGTCTAAATCAGGTAATGTAAAGTGTTGTTTTAAGAACGTATTTCTTGCTGGGAACGTATAAACACTAGCACCCGCATCTTTTAATAATTTTGGCAATTTACCTGTTTCAGATTGTTGAATTAACACACGTTTACCAAATAAAGCGAGTGCTTCATGGAAATTCAAATCATCTTTAAACGCAACAACTTGACCAATCACAATAACACTTGGTGCTTTAAATTGATGCTCTGATACAAGGGATACAATTGTTTCCAGCGTTCCTTTAATAGAACGTTGTTGTGGGTGTGTTCCCCATTCAACAATACCAACAGGCGTTTCTTTATCAAATCCTCTTGTCACAAGTTCTGTTACAATATTGTTTAAATTTTTCATTCCCATTAAAAAGACGAGTGTTCCTTTTAATTGAGAAATAGCATCCCAGTTCAATGCTTCATTTTCATCTTGTAAATGACCTGTAATTATGTGGAAACTTGTTGCTATATCACGATAAGTAATTGGAATACCTGCGTATGTTAATCCTGCAATAGCAGATGTCACACCTGGTACAACTTCAAAAGGAATACCTGCCTCTTTTAAAGCAATGCCTTCTTCTCCACCTCTACCAAAAACATAAGGATCGCCACTCTTTAAACGGACAACATGTTTTCCTTCTTTTGCTTTTTCGATTAAAATTGCTTCAATATCACGTTGTTTCACACAAGGCATGTTTGGTGCTTTACCAACATCAATTTTTTCACTTGTAGGTTTTACGTGTTGTAGAAGTGCTTGATTGACTAATCTATCATACACAACAACATCTGCTTCTTTTAATCGTCTAAGTCCTTTGACAGTTACTAATTCTTCATCTCCAGGACCTGCTCCTAGTAATGTTACTAATCCAGACATTTTATTCTCCTTTTGATTATTGTTTTACCAAATAATCACGTAATTCATCAATTGTTGATACCATTGCTGGATATTCAACTTTTGGACGTGAAATAACCACACAATCAATACCCAATTCTAAACATGCATCAATCTTGTCACGCACCCCACCAACATCGCCACTTTCTTTTGTGACAAAAACATTGGCATTCGCACGTTTTAATAATTCTTTATTACATTCTTTTGTAAATGGTGCTTTGATAGCATCAATTTGATCGGCTACCATACCGATTTTTTCGCAAGCAAGTAATACCTCTGATGTTGGTAACACACGAGCAATAATGCGTTTATCTGGTAAACCATCAACGAATAAAGGCAATGTTTTACTTCCTGTGCCTAAATAAACGACATGTCCTAAATCTTTGATAACCTCAATCGCCTCTTGTGTTGAATAAACAACAATCGCACCACTTAAATCTGATGTTGCAACACGTTCAAAACGCATATATTTTACACCAGCCATTTCTGCAGCACGCATTGCTTCCCTTGATACAATATCGGCAAATGGATGTGTCGAATCAATGATTTCATCGACATTATTTTCTTTAATAAAAGACACCATATCCTCAGCAGTCAATCTTCCTTGGATAACGGGTTGTCCATATTTAGAAGCTAAATGCTTACCATAGTCGGTTACCACAGATGTGGTAACCGAAATATTTAATTCATTTAATAATCCTAAGATAGCAGTACTATCTGATGTTCCACCAAATAATAACTTCATCATAATGTGTATCCTCTTGGTGTCACCATACGGCCATTTTTAATGTATGTTTCTTTATTTCCAATGATAACAATAGTTGTCATATCTACTAATGACTCATCTAAGTCTTTAATTGTTGTTAAAACATACTCTTCTTTTTTACGACCAATATCTTTACCAATACCAACAATAGTATCTTCAGATTTATATTGAGAAATAATAGATAATGCTTTTGATAAATGATCTGGTCTACCTTTACTTCTTGGGTTGTACAAGCAAATAACAAAATCTCCTTGTGCAGCCGCATGTAGACGTTTTTCAATAATAGGCATTGGTGTCATCAAGTCACTTAAACTAATATGACAGAAGTCATTCATCAATGGAGCACCCATTACCGCAGCAGCACCTAAACTTGCTGTAATACCAGGAACAACTTTTACTTCTAAATCAGAATCTTCACCAATTAATTCTAAAATCAATCCAGCCATACCGTATACACCGGCATCTCCACTTGATACAACACCAACATTTTTACCTGTTTCAATCGCTAAATCAATCGCTTTTTGGCAACGATCGATTTCTTGACGCATACCTGTTGCAACATGCTCTTTATCTTTTACTAAATCACGGATTAAACGCATATATGTTGAATAACCAACAATAATTTCACAATCCTCAATAGCTTGTAATGCCTCACGTGACATCAATTCTTCTTTACCTGGTCCTAAGCCAATAACGTATAACATATTTTTCTCCTTCATATGTGCATCTTTTTTATCTTTGTACTGGATATTTTGCTAAAGCATACGTACATCCGTCTTTTGCAAAGCGATCGGTTAATACTTGACCACCACTTGCAACATCAGCGCTTGCTAAAGCAACACTTCCAACACCCACTGTTTTTTTCACAAATTCAGATTGTGGGTATTTGTCTGCTACGACTAATAATTGTTCTTTTGTAAATGTTTCAAAAGGACATGACAATGTTTTAGCAAGTTCTAAAATGGCATGCTCTTCTTTTTTTACATCAATGCTCACGATTTTAGAAATCTCATTTGGATGAATGCCTTCTTGCTGACAGAATAGATGAAATCCTTGTGCAAAAACATCTGCAGCTACATCTTTTCTAGCACCAACACCTAAAATATATGGTTTAGGATAAATAACGGCTACATCATCTCTAAAAACATCCATCTGTTCTGTTGTCATCACAATAATAGGATCGCTTCCTTGTAACACATTTTCTAAATCATCTTTTCCAATGACTGTTAGACCACGAAAATCACTAACCCATGGTTTTTCCTGATAGAAATAAACGGTTTTTTTACTACCTAAATAACTATTAAACGGTTTAATGAATGGACGTAATTCACTACGCCAACCATTAACAGATTGGGCTAAAGTATCTAATGCTGCCACATTTTGAACATCAGTTGCTGTTGTAATCACCGGATTACCACCTAATAATTCAGCAATTTGTGTAGCAATCGTATTTGCTCCTCCTAAATGCCCACTTAATAAGCTGATGACATTTGTTGCTTTTTCATCCATAACAATAACAGCTGGATCGGCTGCTTTATCAGCAACTACTGGTGCAATAGAACGCACGACAATACCTGTCGCCATAATACAAATTAATACATCAACTTCTGTAAAAAGTGTTGCGATAGCTTTAACAGGACTTCCTTGTAGAGCAACCGTTCTTTCATCAGAAATTTTAGGCATTGTATATACCGTACTTTTTTTATCTAATTTTTCTTGTAATGTGAGTGCGGTTTTTTTTCCAACCTCTGTTAAAGCAACAATAGCATAGGTTGATTGATGATTATTTTGCATGGCTACTTTTCCCGTGACGGAATTCATGTTCAAATTCCTCATGATATAGTTTTGAATAATAGAATTCTTCTCCTAGGAAATCACCAACTAAAATCAAAGCTGTTTTTGTAATACCTGCTTCTTTTACTTTGTCTGCTATTGTTTCTAATGTACCAAATACTTTTCTTTCCTCAGGCCATGTTGCTTTGTAAATAACAGCTGCCGGTGTCGTTACTGGATACCCACCTTCTACTAATTCTTCAACAACTTTTTCAACACCATGAATAGATAAGAAAATCGCCATAGATGTTCTGTGTTGTGCAAAACTTCTTAATGATTCACGATCTGGTACTGGTGTTCTACCTGCCATACGTGTAATGATGACACTTTGTGATACTTCTGGTACTGTATATTCAGTTCCAATACTTGAGGCTGCTCCTAAGAATGAGCTAACACCTGGTGTGCAATCAAATTCAATACCACGTTTTTTCATTTCTTCTGTTTGTTCACGAATAGAACCATAAATAGAAAAATCTCCTGTTTGTAAGCGCACAACATCTTTTCCTGCTTTAACACCTGCTTCCATGACATCAATGATTTCCATTAAATGCATGCTCGCACTATCATAAATTTCTGCGCCTTCTTTACAGTATTCTAATAATGCTGGATTAACTAATGAACCGGCATAAATAACAATATCCGCTTGTGATAATTGTTTATATCCTTTTAATGTGATTAAATCCACATCTCCTGGTCCTGCACCAACAAAATGTACTTTTGACATAGTTTTTCTCCTCTTTAATCCGTTTATGCTTGTGCACTCTCTTGTGCTTCTTGATTTTCTAATGCCTTTTCACACGATACGATAATCGTTGGATTTTGTGGTTTAAAATAATGGCCTTTGCCTAAACCTGTCCAACGACCTGCTTGAATACTTGTTACTTCCAATTCTTGCCAGTCCATTTCTTCAGCGATTTCTGCTGCTTCAATGGCATTTTCTAATAAGATAAAGTTTAAGACTAAACGTCCACCCGGCACGAGTAATTCATGACACCAGTCAAAAATTTCACGCATATTGCCACCTGTACCACCTACAAAAATAGCATCAAACTGCCCTTCTAATGAGATAGGGGCAAGCCCTTCATGTAAGGTAACATTTTTACAGTTGAATTTTTCAATATTTTCTAATGTTAATGCTACGGCATCTGGATTTCTTTCAATGGCAACAACATCTAACTCTGGATATATATGTGCTGCTTGAATAGTCACGCTTCCTGTACCTGAACCAACATCTAGCATTCTTTTTGCACGGTGTAATTGTAATTTATCTATGCTAATAGCTCGAATTTCTTCTTTTGTCATAGGTACTTTTGTACGAATAAATTCATTATCTCTCATCCATGATCACCACCACATTCATTTTATATTCTCTATCTTCAACATCTTGTGCAAGACATGATGTTATTTTTTCATCGTCATAACTTAAATTTTCACCTATAATCACACGTTTGTTTAAACCACGTTGTACAGCTTCTTGAGCAATTTGATACGGACCAACATGATCATCTGTAACCATAAACACTTTTGATAAACTCATAATCAAATCAAAATTAGGGATTTTGGCATGACTACTTGTCAAATAGGCATCATTCATTGGAATAAATGCTTTACTTGCCAAATATTGCATAGCACTAACACCTGGCATAATTTCTACTTGACCTTTAAATTTCTCGGATAACCATTTTCCTAATCCATAAATTAGAGGATCTCCTGAAGCTAAATACACAAGTGTTTTATCTTCATCATAACTACGTAATAATTCTTCTAAAGCCAATAATTTTTTAGGAGGTACAACACCTTTGTGTGCATATTCTTCAGGTAAAATTTCTAAATGACGATCACTTCCAATAATGTAATCAGCCTTTTTAAATAAATCTTCATGTCCTAATAATCCATAACGTGTATCTCCAGGACCTATACCAATGACATAAATCATACCCATTCCTCCTTAATATCTTCTAATGGTTTTGTTGATGCTAAATAGCCTGTATCAGAAGAAAAAATCACAACATCCACTTCGACTTTTGGTTCTTTATATTTTAATAAACGTTCACTGCGTCCTTTAATTTTATCGGCAATCACTTGATACACATGCGTATATCCATATCTTTCTATAGCTTCACCTGCTGATTCTGTCGTTAAACATTTATCAACTTCTTGTAATAACTCGATTGGTGCACCTAATAATGCTAAATTAGCAATCAATGTTTCCATACGTGCATCAGCATCTTTACTATGCGTTGAGAAAATACCTGCTGCAACTTTTACAAGTTTGCCCATATGCCCAATCATCAATACTTTTGTAAAGCCAATACGTTGTACTTCTTTTAGAACATGCCCAATAAAATTACTCATATTCACAATACGTTCTTTATTAATACCAATTGTACCTGTCGCAAAATCTTCACCATAATTTCCCGGTGCTAGAACAACACTTGTTGCGCCTGTTTTATACAGCATTGTTAATTCCACTGTAATAGCTGCTTTCCAACTATCTTCTGACATTGGATTAACAATCCCTGTTGTTCCTAAAATAGAAATACCGCCAACAATACCTAATCTTGGATTGTACGTTAATAAAGCACGTTTTTCACCTTCTGGTGCCCAAATAACAATTTTTGCACCACAGTTTTCACCAATAATCTCCCTTGCTGCTTCTTCTATGACACGTCTTGGTGTTGGATTGATAGCAGCTTCTCCAACGCTGATTGCCAAACCTTTTTTAGTCACTCGACCAACACCTTCACCACCATCAATGATAATCTCTTTTTGGTCTGGTAATAAAGTAACAGTTGAGTAAATCAACATACCATGTGTTGCGTCTGCATCATCACCACCGTCTTTTTCAACGGCTGCTGTTGCTGTGTTTTCTCCAAAGGATTGATCGTGTAAAGACACGGTTACTTTTACACCAGAAGCTGTATGAACCGTTACTTTATCTTCAATTTCTTGATTGTATATCATATAAAGGGCAGCAACCGTTGCAGCTGTTGCACACGTTCCTGTTGTATACCCTTTTTTTAATTTCTTACCATTAACGTAAGCATACTCTTCCACTTTGATAAAGCCTTCTTTCTAAAACTACTAGTCTTTCTTGTCTGGTGTATAGTAGCGTTGATAGTCTTCTGTTTTATATTGTAATTGATATAAAATCGCATTGATAATGGCTGCCGCAACATTGCTTCCACCTTTTCTACCTAAAGCTGAAATAGCTGGAATATCACTGTCGTGTAATGCTTGTTTAGATTCAGCAGCACCAACAAATCCTACTGGTACACCAACAACAGCATCAGCAACAAGTTTACCTTCATTAACCATATCAATCACTTTATAAACAGCCGTTGGTGCATTTCCTAATACAAAGACTTTTGGCCCTTCAACTGTAGCAGCATATTCAATAGCTGCCATTGAACGTGTAATACCATGTTCTTTTGCATATTTCGCAACATTTTCATCGTTGACTAAGCAGCTGTATTTCACGCCTAATTCATCTAAAATACGTTTGTTAATACCGCTTAATGCCATATTTGTATCTGTGAAAATCGTTCCTTTTTCTTCTAAAGCACGAATAATATTTTGAACGCCATCATTTGAAAATTTTAAATTATATAAATAATCAAAGTCAGCAGATGTATGGATAGCACGTTTTATAATACTTTCTTCCATACCATCTTTAAATGTATATCCTGCATGTTCTTCGTCAATAATAGATTGAATAATTTGGAAGCTTTTTGCTTCGATTGAACTTGGGTCTTTAATATAACTCATTTTGTTAATCTCCTAATGTTAAAAAATATAGATTGATAATGCCGTTACTGTAAATAACATTAAAGCAAGTGCATTACTGATAAATAATAATTGTATGGTTGATAAAATATCTTGATTGTCGACTTCTCTTTGTTTTTCTCCAATCATTGGTTTTTCAATGACTTGTCCATGATATACATGTGTTCCGCCTAATTGGATGCCTAAAGCACCTGCAACAACAGATTCTGGAAAAGCACTATTTGGGCTGGCATGTTGATAACGATCTCTAATGCCAATCATTATTGCTTGCTTCACATTTAATTGACACACAACACTGGCAAGCATAAGCAAAAGCCATGTCAAACGTGCCGGTATTAAATTGACAATATCATCTATTTTGGCAGATACAAATCCCATTTGTTTGTATTTTTCTGTTTTGTATCCCACCATAGAATCTAATGTGTTAATGGCTTTATAAATCATTGCCAATACCGGTCCGCCAATAAATAGGCAAAGAAGTGGTCCTATAACACCGTCACTCGTATTTTCTGCCACTGTTTCAATGGTAGCATTTCGAATTTCTTCTTTCGTTAATTCAGTTGTATCTCTTCCAACAATCATACCAACTTGATATCGTGCTTCTTCAATCGTTCCATAAACCAATGTTCGATAAACTTTCATTGCTTCAAAAGCAAGACTTTTAGCAGCTAGTGTCGTATAAGCCAAATATGTCCACACTATCCAATAAACAATACTATGTAATTGCTGTACACTCCATAGAACACCATAACTTATACCTCCGGTTAACGATACGGTTGTTATCCATAAAAGTGCCCCAAATAAATAGCCATTTAATTTCCATTTTTCTTGTTGTTTTAAACAAAAATAAATGTAGTTACCAATCCATTTAATTGGATGTGGCCAATGATATGGATCTCCAATTAACCAGTCCAATATGACTGCAATAAAAATTGATATAATGGCAATCATTTGTTCATTGCCTCTTTCACATCATCTAACCAATTAAACAATAATTCTTCATTTTGGTAGAAATGAACATGTAGATAACTTGCAAATGTACGACGTACTTTGTAGCCACCATCCCAACGAGAAACAACTTCTCCATCACGTGTTTTTTCCATATCTAAAACAGTTGGTTCATTTGTTTCAAATGTTGAATGATGAAATTCGTGTCCACGTACTTGTGTACCCGCTTTTCCAAATAAGCTATCTACTTTCGTTGTTGCTTGGCAATAGCCGAATTTTTTAAGTCTTGGTGTCATGACGCTTTTTCCGTCAAATACACCAACCATATCAAATATTTGACCGTCTGTTTCTAAATATTTACCTAAATACATCAACCCACCGCATTCAGCATAGATAGGGGCACCATTTATAGAGGCTTGATAAACAGACTGTCTAAAGGATTGATTTTCTGCCAATTCTTTTGCATAAATTTCAGGAAATCCTCCACCAAAATAATACACATCTGCTTTAGGAAGGCTTTTATCTTTTAATGGGCTGAATGGAATAAGTTCCACACCTAAATCTTTTAACAGATCAAGATTATCTTCATAGTAAAAATGAAAAGCATCGTCTAAAGCATAAGCCATTTTTAAACCAGTATAATCTTTTGTTTTAAAAGGGCTTACTTGTTCTACTCTAGGTAAATCAGCAATTTCTAACAATCTATCTAATTGGATATATTGTTCTGCTAATTCACCTAATGTATCAAATGTTTTATCTAAATTTTCCATTTCAACATCTGGAATTAATCCAAGATGTCTTGATGGTAATTCAACATTGATGTTTTTAGGGAAATACCCTAAGACTTCAACATTTGTATAACGCTCAATAGCACCTTTGATCAGTTCGTAGTGATTTTGAGAGGCCACACGATTGATAATGACACCTGCGATATTGACATCTTTATCAAAAGAAGCAAAACCGTGTACAATGGCTGCTGCAGACGTTGAAGTCGCTTTTCCGTCTACAATTAAAATAACGGGCACACCCATTTTTTTAGCAATTTCAGCCGATGAAGCACAATCTTTATCAGTGCCTAAACCGTCATAAAATCCCATAACCCCTTCAATGACAGCAACATCTGCTTGTTGATGCCATTTAGAATAAGACCATTTCAAGCGATCTTCATCTGGAATCATGAAACTATCCAAATTGCGTGAAGGTCGTTTGGCAATACGTGTATGATAGGCTGTATCAATATAATCTGGTCCGACTTTATAAGGTTGAACGACTAAGTTTCTATTTGCTAAAGCTTTTAGAATACCTAGTGTAATGGTCGTTTTTCCAACACCACTTGATACACCTGCTAACATAAATTGTTTCATGCAATCAGTCCTTATGTTTTTTTGTTCACAACGCAAAAATACTCTTTTTAAAAAATAAAAAGAGCCACAAAAAACATTTTCTATCTGTTTCTTGTAGCTCCATTGCTAACATAAAAAATCGAGTACACATCGTCGTGTCGAATAAATTCTACTACAAAATGTTCAAACTGTCAAAAGAATGTAAGCATTTTAGTTTAATAAATTAGATTATTTATCCACATTGCATAATAATGCATAAGTATCTTTCACAATCATTAGTTCTTCATTTGTTGGTACTATCGCAATTTTTACTTTTGATTTTGCAGCGTGAATAAATAATTTATTTTTTTCATTCGCCACTTTATCTACAAAAATAGAAAAGCAAGCTAATTTTTGAATGATTTTTTCACGAATATAGGCTGCATTTTCTCCAATACCAGCTGTAAAAGAAATCACATCTACTCCACCTAAGTCAACAATATAGCTAGCAATCGTTTGTGCAATACGATTCGTAAACATCTCAATAGCTAAACAAGCTTGTTCATCTCCTTGTTCGACCAATGCTAAAATATCACGTATATCGTTTGACACAGTAGAAATACCTAATAAACCTGATTGTTGATTAAGCATCTGTAACATATCTTGTGGTGTCATATTGGTTTTTTCTTGTAAAAACGGTAGAATACTAACATCAATATCACCACTTCTACTACCCATCATTACACCAGCTAGTGGTGTAAATCCCATGGACGTATTCACAGATTTACCATCTTTTATAGCACATAAACTACATCCATTACCTAAATGGCAATTTATCACTTTTAAAGGCACTGTTTTATACGCCTTTTGTTGTTTTAATACTTGATAAATATATTGATGACTGGTTCCATGAAACCCATATTTACGAATGCTAAAATCTTTATAGTACTCATATGGAATAGGATATAAAAAATGTTCCTTTTCCAATGTTTGATGAAATGCTGTATCAAAAACAGCTACTTGAAGTGAATTAGGCAACAACTCACGACAAATACGAATACCCTTGGCATTTACTGGGTTATGACTAGGTGCTAAAGCACCTAAAGCTTCTATTTCTTCTAACGCTCGATCATCAACAATAGCTGAGGCTTTGAAAAACTCTCCACCATGTGCAACTCGATGTCCAATTCCACTTATTTCAGATAAATTGTCAACAATACCCAATTTTATCATCAACTGTAACAAACAACTAATCGCATCTTGATGTGTATTAAAAGTATGTTCTTCTTTAAATACTTGATTGTCATACGTCAAAGTCAAACTAGAATGTTCTTGTCCGATTTTTTCAAACAAACATTTCATAATAAGTTTTTCTTCCGGCATCTCAAATAACTGGCATTTTAAAGAAGAACTCCCAGCATTTATGGCACATATTTTTTTCGTCATATTCTCTCCTCCAACGTTATGATTACTCTGTATACAAATAAGTTAACACTTTCTCTGCAATATATTGGTCTTGCTCCAATGAACCACCGCTAATTCCTAATCCACCAATTAGCAGACCATTTGAATAAATAGGTTCTCCCCCCGCTAAACTAACAAGCGTATTATCAGACATCGTTTCTAATTGATATAAAGGTTCTCCTATTTTTGTTAACTGTGCTAACTGTCTTGTTGGCATTTTCATCGCAACGGCTGAATATGCTTTTTTATAAGCCATTTCTTGACTGACTAAAAGAGCATTTTCCATACAATATGTTAAAATCACATGTCCATGTGCATCCACTAAACTAAAAACAATCAATACACCTAATTCATGCGCAACCTCAATACTCTTACGTAATAGCCCAGTCGCTTTTTCATGCAAATCAATACTTTGTCTTGTTTGTGTATGACAAACTTCTTGCAATACTTTTTCATAAATATGCTCTTGATAATCTATTTTTTCAGACAACACCGCAACTTCATAAACTTTTTGTATATAATCACACAAATCATTCGATATATCGTCTTTATAGTCATGTACTAAGATTTCCACAAGTTCTTTTATCATCAAGAGCGTTTCACCTGATACAGTTATCTCTTGCCAGCAATTTGCCGATAACTCTGAATGAATCTTATGCAAATAAGCAGCATCACTGGCAGAAACAACATTATCAATCGTGACATTTTGCAAAGTAGATGCAATTTTTTTCAAACTTATTTTTCCAAACGACGTATGCACTTCATCGCATAATTGATTAAAACAAATCACCAATAGCTTCAAAAGTTGCTTACTTTTTAAGTTATTCATATTGTCATCTCCTTTACGTTAAAATGATTTTTCAAAAACACTTGATACAATAAAAGGTTCACCTTTTACTAATTTTGCTGCATTACTTCCTAAAATTCTCAACTCTCGAGGCGTTGTTTCTTGTTTTCGATTTAACCGATACAAAAAGCGCTCTGTTGGTAAATGTTTATAATGCAGAACAAATTCTGTTGCTGTTCCACCAATACCGACTAATAAATCAGATTCTAAAGCAGCTTGATAGCTCAATGTCACAGCATTATGATTCGATGATTTATAAGCAACGGAAAAAGGAATGCCCTCTTCTTCAATGCCATAACAAATCTCTTGAATATCTTTTTCATCAATTTTATCATCAAGCCAAATATTGATTGTGGGTTTTTTCTGTGCATAAATACTCATCAATATCACCCTCTCATTTTTTCATCAATTCTTTGGCATACGCTAGAACAAGACCTGTTGCTACAGCATTTCTTGGACCACAGATACCTCTAACATTACCTCGTCCAGCAACAATAGCATAATGTGATAAAGCATCTGTTACAAATTGAGGAATTTCAAAATCAAGGGCTGAGCCCCCTACAATAACAACAAATGGAATATCTCGAATACTGCTTGTTGGACTTACTGTTTTTAACGCACGAATAGTATTTGTTACAAAAACTCTTTGTTTAGCGCTTTGTCTAACTAGCTTAATTTTCTCAATAGATACATCATCTTGCATCAATGGTACAAACTCTTTATTATCTTTTACAATAATCACACGTGCAAATAAATCTGCTGATAACGGATGTTCAAAAAATTCAACAGTACCGTCCTCATGACGTATATGGAATAAACTTTCCACTTTTGCTAATGGATATTTTTTAATGTCTTCAGCTAAATGCTTATTATTTAAACCTAGTTCTGAATTAATAAGCATTGTTACCATATCACCTGCACCGGCTAAATGCACCGATACCATTTCTTCTTTTTCATTGATAATAGACGCATCAGTTGACCCTGCTCCTAAATCTAAGATAGCTAATGGTTTATTTGTTCCTGGTGTCGTTAATGCCCCTAAAATCGCAGATTCTGCTTCTAATCCACCAATATCTACTGGGATTTTTAACGTATCGGATACTTCACGTGCAATCAAAGACATCTGTAACTTGTCAGACTCAACCATTGAAGCAATACCGACAGCTTGCTCCATTGAAAATTCTCCTGCTAAACCGCCTTTAACATCAATTGGTACAACTGTATCAACTGCTAAAATATCTTTAATATAAATATCTTGAGAATTTTTCCCAGTCAATTCAGACATTGTTTGTCGAACTTTTTCTAACATACCACCAACATTTGTCCCAGATTCTCCAGTGACGTTTTTAATCGTACCTACTTCGACAATATGTTCCATGATACATTGTGCACCTTTAGATACATTCACTTGAGAATTGCGATGTTCTCCAATAATCTGAATATTTCCCGCTGGAATAACTCTTGATTGAACATCTCCTTCAGGTGTTTTAATAACAACTGCTGAACGATTCCCAATCAATGCTCTTGCGATCGGTACAATATGTTTTGTTTCTTCTGAGTTCAACTGAAAAACCGTTGCAATCCCATAAGGGTTTGATAACTCAGAAATAACTTTTCCTTTTTCAACAACTTCTAGTGCAGCAAGCATACCAACAGGCACTTTATCAATAAACGCAATTTCATCAACAATTGGTATTTTTTTATGCAAACGATTATTCACTAAAACACCATCATCTGCTTGTAAAACAGCCCCAACAATCGAATACCCACGTTTCACGTATGCATTGATTAGTTCAGACACCATATCAAAGTCAATTTCTTTTTGTGCAATAACAATATAATCTTTATCCATTGGTTTGGAAATCAAATCGACAATGTTCACTGTTTCACCGACACCTAGCCCAATTCCTCCAGGAGTTCTTGGATTATGTCCAATCATACTTGATTCAGTGATAATCGTTTCCGTAATGGTTTCCATTGCCACATCACCAATAACTGGAGTAGCTTCATTGATACGAATTAAATCAATATCTTCTAAAGTATATGGTGTATCTTTTAATACTTTTTCAATGGATTGATAAATACCATGAACATTGTCAACTGTTCCTTTGATACCTGTTGTATCAGAAATTCCGTAAGAAACAAACCGTACGACTCCTGTGTCATCAACAGTCGCTAAAGCTGATTCCGTTGATGAATTACCAATATCAATACCGATAACTGTTTTCATACGTTTTCTCCTAACTGACTAATTATCGCCTTTTAATTTTTTACGACGTTCATAATGTAAAGCTGCCTCTTTCACAAAACCTGCACAAATAGGTGCATCATATTTTGTTTCTAATTCAGTAGCAATCGCCAATAATTCTTCTTTTGATGAACGATATGGACGAAGTGCATTATACATTTCCAATACACGTTCATCTGGAACTCTTACTAATTCAGCGGCTCTTAAAAAATTATTTTTAATCGTTGGACGTCCGCCAGCTGTAGCAATATCCCCTTGTTTTTTTAAAATATCAGAAGAAATTCTTAACTCTTTTGCTGTAATTGTATCATTTAAAACATTTTCCAATGTAATATCTGCATACGTTTTATCTTTTCCAATTTTTATCCAATCTGGATGTTTTTGTGCAATAGGATAATCCTCTACTCCAACTTCTTCACTCTGAACATTGTCCAATAATTTTTTTAATAATGTATCAATTTCTGACATGTTTCTTTGCTCCTTTTCTTTTTTTATTAAAGTAGCTCACATTCTTCTGCTGCTTTCCCTTTAACGACACATTTTGTATCTTTAATATGTAGCAATGCAGAATATGCTTGATATTTTGGTCGTGCCATTTGATCATTTAATGTAGGCACAGGATTAGGTGTTTCACCTTTTGCATATTTCGCAGCATTTTTACCAATTAAACGATATGTTTCAGCTGTTAATAATGGCGCTTGTGGGAATAACTCCAAATTGCTTAAAGGTGGTAAATCACGCTGATGAATAACCGTTGTTCCTTTAGATTGTATACCAATAGAAATACCAGAACCTGATAAGTGATCTCCTTCAACAGCCACAAAAGCAACGTCTGATGAACGATAAACACGTACAATTCTTGCTTTTAATCCTTCCTCTTCAATACCAGCAATAACTTGTCTTAATACTTCTTTATGAGGAATATCTACCATTGTTTTTGTTTGTGCACGTCCAAAAGAAGGACTTACAGCAATCACAACTTCATCAACAGAATGACTTGGTTGTGCTGTTCCAATGGTTCTTAACACTGTATCTTCATAACGTACTTGTGCCGGTTTTTCTGGTGTTTTTACAACATCTTGTTTTTGATTAGCCTGTTCTTTTAATACATCTTGTAAAATATCACGAATAACAGATTTTAATAAGGCTTCATTTACCTCTACCATATCTTTTTCCTCCTATTTTTCCTTAAATATCACGTGGATCAATGGCATTTGGAATATTTTTAACTTTTTCCCACTCTTCTCCAACTAAACGATGTCCTGTTCCAACACCAACATAATCATTTGGACAGTTAATTGCAGAAATAACTTGCCATTTACTATCAAAAATAGCAGATGTTTGTAAAAAGTCACCGGCTGTTTTTTGTCTAAATAAGTTCAAAATTTCTTCAGCAATATCGCTAAAGCCATTTTTTGCCAATGCTTTAATTAAATCAATACCTGTTAAACCGCGTTCTAATAAATTAACAGCGGCTTTAATATCCTCAACTTTATCACGTGCAGGCATATCTAAAGAACCATGTGCATAAGTTGCTGCTTCCACTTCTTCATCTGTAATTTTTGGTAAGCCTAACCCTTTAAATAGTGCTTGCATCACTCTAGCTGCTTTATGTCTTACTTTAACAACATCTTCTTCTTTAACTGGTCTTAATCCACCGTCTACTTTTAAGTCACGTTGTAAAATATTATAATCATCGAAGTCTTCTGCATCCCAGTTAGAACCAGCAAACATATTGTCATAGTTTGGTACAGAAGAATATCCAGAGTTAATAAAATCTGTTCCTGGTGCAAATTGCATCAATGTACGAATAGAACGTCTTAAATCTGAATGTGTAAATGTTTGGTCATTAGAAGATGCACATTCTAAATCAAGCATTGTAGCAATTAGGTTTTCTGCTAATACCGCACGAATACCAGACGGTACTGCTGCTGGTACCCCAATACAAGATACAGAACCATTTTGAATACCTTGTACTCCAGCACCTTTTGTAATATATAAGCAACGTGCTTCTAAGTACAACATTGATTTTCCTTCTGCTTGTCCCATTTGCACTTCTGAACCTGTACCAGATGTAAATCTCATTTTCAATCCACGAGAAGCGTAAGCTGATGCTAAAAAGGCTTTAGACCAAGGTGTATCATCTCCGTCAGTAAAGACATCTTCTGTTCCATATACAGAAATTGTTTCTGCATAAGCTGTAAATCCACGCATTCCTAAATCTAATTCTGTTGCTTCTTCAAGGGCACATTGTGTTAGTACACCAGGACGACCAACTTGTGAACCGATCATAATCCCAATAGCATTAAATGGTGCATAACGTGCAACGGCAACAGTTGTTTCTTGTTCTGCAAATCCACGATAAGCAGCTTCAGCAGCATCTGCTGCAATTTGAACAGGATTATCATTCACATTTGTTACGTGAGATTGTGTAGCCGTTGGTTTTCTTGTACGCATTTTTTGCATTGCCATCATCATTTCAACAACGTTCATATGACTAACCACTTCAACAATTTTGGCAGGTGTCATTGCTGTTGTTAATGGTACAATCTCTTCTCTTGGAACACTTGGTGTTAATATTTTATTGGCAATATCTCTAGAATCCATACGCATAACTTCTTCGGCTCTTGTCAAATCAATACCGTATGTCGCAATGAATTGGTCAATCAAGTCAAAATCTGCTTGTTTTTTGCCGTCTAATTCGACAACAACACCATTTTCAATTTTTATGCTTGGAATAGGATCATTTGGACTTTCCATTGCAATAAGTCCTTCTTCTATCCACTCAGTCACAAAACCATCTTTATTGATAGGTCTATTTCTTAATGCTTCAAATCTTTTTGATTTCATGATTTTTCTCCTATGCTCATTTTATTAAATATATGACGGTTGAGAATTTGTTGGTTCATCTCCCAATGTACCTAATAATGTTTTACCAACTTCTCTTGCTGAAATAACTGCTTGACGAACAGCTCCAGAATCTCCACTAATAAATAGGATAACTTCGTTTGAAAAACTTGTGCCATCACTAGGAGATGCATAACCAATGACATCAACATTTGCAGCTTTAACAGCTGTATCAGCCATAACAACACCGATCGCTGCAGGTGCTCCAACAATTAAACCAAATGCTTTTCCAATAGGTGCACCAAATGCTTTTTCACACGCTTGACTAGAACGAGCTGTGTATTGTAATTCAATATGTCCTGCATCATTTCCATACACATCACCAAATGTACGTGTCACTTCTTGTAATGTTACTTCAACCGCTCTTTTCACATCAGATACATCGTCGCCACCAAAAATAATTAAATTTCCGTGACCTGCTCCACCTTTTGTATCACGTGCTAATTCAATTTTCACGATTTCTGTATTTGTTGCTTTAACGGCTTCATCTGCTGCTAAAATATGAGGACCTGCACCCGTTCTAGCACCAATAACACCGATAGAACGATATTTTTTCTCCAATTTCATAGCATCTAAAATTTGTTGATCTACATTTGCAATGACTAGACCTATTGTTTCTCCAATAGGATTTACTCCTACAAATTCTGTAATATTTGCTCTTGCATGCATGTTTTTTCCTCCTAATTTTTCTAAATAATCAAGTGATATAATATTGACCATTTGATATCTATATTATATTGTATCCCTTTTCACCAAAACAGTTATTTTACGGATAAAAAATAAGTCCTTATAGTATTCAAACTAGTATTTTTTTGATATAATGTAATAAATGTAAACGCCTTAAAAATTATATTTTATTGATTTTATCCGTATTTCAAAAGGAATTACTGTTAAAAAAACGACATTTTAACAAAGAAAATCCTTTTTTAAAATTAGTATTTTTTTGATATTTCTACCTTAAAATTTAACGGATTTGTTATAAAGAGTACAATCTTTGTGAAGGAGCTTGATGGCTATGTTTCAAAATACAGAAAATAAAATAAAATTTAACAAAATTCTTCAAGAATTTTCCCAAGCAACAGGCTTGGCAACCGTTTTAGTAGGCATCAATGGAGAAGAAATATCTGAATGGCATCAATTCAGTGAATTTTGTGCCATTATGCGAACAAAACCTGAATATAAAAAAATTTGCGAAAAATGTGATTTATATGGAGGGTTAGAAGCAGCCAAAGAACAAAAACCTATTCCTTACACTTGTCATGCTGGATTAACCGATTTAGCCATGCCTGTCGTTATTGATAAACAACTAGTCGGTTTTATTTTAAGTGGACAAGTATTAACGACAGATCAAAAATTTCCTCCTATTTATCAAAAAAGCGATTGGCACTTATATCCTGAATTATTAAAAGCATATAAAAACATACGCAAAGTAAATGCGCAACAAGTTAAAAGTGCCGCCGAAATTTTACGTATTTTGACACAATATCACTTCCCTAGTCAACAAATACATTCTCCAAAAATCTCGTACGATATTCAAGACATAGAAGAAATTGAAAAACCTTTAGTCAATGCAAATAGAAAAATCCACGAACACAAAGAAATTAGAAGTGATATTGCTAAAGCTATTCGCTATATCGATAAAAATTTAACCAATAATATCCATTTAAAAGTAGTCGCCGAACATGTTTATTTAAATCCTGATTATTTCAGCAAACTCTTTAAATCACAAACCGGATTTAGCTTTATCGACTATGTTAATCAGAAAAAAATCGAACGTTCATTATCTATGCTAAAAGATAAAAAACGCTCTATTGAAAAGATTGCCAACGAACTCGGCTATAGCCAACCAAGTTATTACTGTAAACTATTTAAAAAAATTACTGGATACTCACCATCTGAATATCGCAATCAACTATAAAAAAATTCGCCGGTTCCCTATCGACAGGGAACCGGCTATAATTTTTTAGGATAAATAGAAATTATCTAATAAAAAATTCTTATTCATCACTAACTTTATCCATTTAATTTTAGATTAACTTTTTATTCTCTATAATCATATTAATCTCTCTATTATTCAAAGTTTTCTTTCTAAATAAAAAGAAGCTAAACAATTATAGTATGTTTAACTTCTCTAACACTTATATATGAATAATCTCTAATCTAGCTGTTTGATAAAGTGTTTGTAAATCATTTAAAAATTCTTGCTTTACATCAAGTAAATCTTTTACATAGTTTAATTCATTTTTTTGAACGTAAAGTCTTACTTTAATTGCCATGCCAATTTTGATCACTTGATAGTGCATATCCGGTAAAATAGGATAAAAATGTTTTACAATCAATTCATCAATCGGTTCCGTAATATCTTCATCTGTCACTAATCCTTGAGATAATTCAATAAAGGATGAGCGTAGCATTTGAATAGGCTCTTTCAACAATAGGATAACAGAAATCGTTGTAATAAAAAAATCTCCTGTATAGTGTAAAAAACCGAGTGGACCTTGAATATCAATGAGATATAATAAACAAAATGCCAATCCAGCTCCTAACGATTGTAGACCGTCAATAAGACTACCCTTTGCTTCAACTGATAATATCGTACTAATATGATTTATTTTTTTATTTTGGTAATGTGTATACAAACTTAATGCAAAGCATAACACAACGACAAAAATCGTATACGGCACAATAGGACCAATATCAAGAGGTTCTCCCTCTCTTTTTAAAACATACTGAAGTGCATTATCTGTTGCATTTATAAAAGCAATCAAAAACAAAAACAAGATTAAAATAGATTTAAAAATGGCATACAAAGGTTCCAAAAAATGTAAACCATTTGGATAAATATCTGTTTTTTTATGGCTTATTCTCGATACATAAATACCAATAATTGCCGATAAAAAACTAATAAAAGAAAAAAATCCATCAAGTAATAAGGCTTGTATTTCTGTCATAAAATACGCAATAATACCCGATAGAGCAACAATAAAATTGATAATAAAATTAACATTCAGTGACTTTCGTTCTATTTCTTTTTGCATGTCATCCTCCTTATTATTAATAAGTATGTTATATCCAGTATAACAAATTCTTTTTATTTTTTCAAAAGAAAGAGATATATACTAACTTAATTTTAAGAAATTTTATCTTCTATTTAAATTAAATAGAAAAATGACGAACTAAAAGATCAATATATCAATTTGTTGTATCATTTATTCTATTTTTCTGTTAGAGTATCTACAAAAGAAAAAATATTGACACACTTTTTAATCTAAAAATAAAAAACAGTCAATATTTCTTACTAATGGAATACTTACTTTTTTGCTTACAACTATAATTTTACGAAAAACTATTCCTTTATAAACAATTTATTATAGATACTCTTATTTTATTACGTATTTTAATTATATAACACCATTCTCAGTGGCAGAAAAAGAATGGGAAAAAGGTAGTGAATGGGTCATGCCATTCACTACTAATATACTCATTATTTCTCTCTACCAACACCATTTGACATAGAACCAAAAAAATCGTATTGATGATTTCATTCATCAATACGATTCATCATTTTATTATTGATTTTGCCAGTCAGCTGGATATGTTACATAGATAAAACGTGCTTTGTCTTTAACAGAGAATTGAATATCGCTTCCTTTTGGAATAAATAAAATTTCTCCTGGACCTGCACTCATTACTTCATCTCCAGTAATAATATCTAATTGACCCTCGATCACGTAATCCACTTCATCATAGTCTAAATGCCATGGGAAAGTTGTTTTTTCCATTGTCATCAAGCCAAGACCTAATCTTGGACTTTCTTCTAATGTTAACAAGTCACGTGTGTATACACAGTGATTTGGATTACCTGTATCTAAACGATCTTCAGCACGAACATCTAAAGTTGGTAAAGCAATAGATGCTACGCCTGCTTTACTAATTTTTTTAGCTGAGTCTTTTGACAATAATTCTTCTAATAAAATTTTACGAACTAATGCTTCTAGTTCTGAACGATTTACATCTGCCATAATCTATTCCTCCAAAGTGTATTGATTATGCTTCTTTTTTCGTTAACACAAATGCTAATAAAACAGCTGTGATACCACCAACTAATTTACCTACCATCATTGGCACGATCATTTCTGAGTTTGCCCCAGCAGTAAATCCTAAGTGGTCACCGATAACAAATGATGCTGATACAGCGAACGCAACGTTGATGATTTTACCACGTTTGTCCATATCTTTTAACATTTGGAACATCGCAATATTATTTGCTAAAGAAGCTACTAAACCAGCTGCACCAACTTCGTTCATACCTAATGATTTACCGATAGCTGATAATGGTTTGTTTGCTACTTTTGTAAACACAGCAACTAAACCAAATGCCCCTGCTAATGTTACAGCGATTGAACCTACAACACCGAATGCTTCTTGTAATGTTTCTGCACCAACTGGATATAAGTTGTTCAACCATTCATTACCAGTTAATAATTGAGCAGCACCGAATGCTAAACCTAAAGTTGCGATAACAACGATAATTTGGCCAAATACTTCAAATCCTTTAATCATTGCATTTGGTGCTAATAATAGACCTACAAAAATTAAACCTGAAACGATAATAATTGGAATTAAGTTTACAATTAAAGTGCCAAAAGGTAATACGAATAATCCACCTAAGAAACATCCAATAGGTACTGTTACTAATCCGTATAAAATACCACGTGCTAATAATGGACGATCTTCTTTTTCAATAATTCCTAATGCAACTGGAATTGTAAATACAATAGTAGGTCCCATCATTGAACCTAATACATAAGCAGCAAAATTACCAACAGCTGGATCTTGAGCTAATTTTAAAGCAAGTGGAGCACCACCCATATCGTTTGCGATAAATGTTGTCGCAAAAATAGATGGGTCAGCACCAACCAAACCATATAATGGTACAATGATTGGTTTTAATAAGTCAGCCAATAATGGTGCTACAACCATAATCCCAGCCATTGATAGTGCTAAAGCACCCATTGCCATAATACCTTCTTCAAATTTTTCACCTAGGCCTAATTTGCCACCGATACATTTATCAACTGCACCAACGAGCATGAATAGAACCATGATGTAAATGATTATTTCATTGATACTCATAAATCAATATTCTCCTATTTATTCATCTTTTGGATATTCAACTTTATCAATAATACCAACAACAACCATATCAACAGGTACTTCGGTATTGTTTAAGCTAACACGAGCAGAACTACCCGTTGTTACCAATACGAAATCACCTTCACCTGCACCGATACGGTCTGCTGCTATAATAAGGGCTGGATCTACTTGATGTTCATTCAGTTGACGTTCGATTACTAATAATTTTAACCCATTCAAATTCTCATCTTTTCTAGTAGCCCATAAACTACCTACAACTTTCCCAACAAACATCTTTCATTCCACTCCTTAATTTTAATTTAAAATAATTTTATGACGTTTAGCATAATCTTTTGCAAGAGCTGTTACAATCATACCTTTTTCAATATGGAACACATCGCCCTCAGTTAATCCTAATTCCTTAAAGCGTTTCTCAGTAATTAACTTTGTTTTTGTATTTCCACTTGTTTCTGAACGTTTTGTCACAGTTTCTCTTACGACTTGACGATTATCTGTTTTTGACAGACAATTCAACAAGTTTTCATCTTGATAAAATGTTACGCCATATTTTTCAAGTTTTTCTTTTTGTTGCACTAATTGACGGTACAACAAACTACTTGCAGAACCTTTATAGTTTTCCACATTAAAGGCTTCTTTAGATACAAAAGCTTTTTTACCATTCAATAAATGTTTTAGTAATGCTGATTCTTTTTCAGAAGTTGGACATAAAGACGCTACTCTTAAAAAAGCGTCTAAAGACAAATCATCTACCACAACCAAGTCAACCACATCACTATTACAATCTACTAAATCATAACCTGCTTTTTCTAACGCTAAACGCGTACTATCTTTACCAATCAATAATATGGATTCTTTTTCAGGCTCATTTTGAAGGTTTTCTAACAAACGATCGGTTATTAACTGAACAAGTTTGTCTAAATTTTCCATTCTTCATCAGCCTTTCTTTATAAAATGATTGTATCACCACTGCAATACAAGACCGTATTATTTTTTAATAATACGTCCTCTCATACCTTTTTTAAAGCCACACGCATTTGCTTCATCATAGTCAATATGCATATACGTTGCAAATTTAGGACTTACACGAACCACTACATCATCAAAAATAAGTGGACGTGTTCCCTCAACTTTAACTTGAACAATTTCTTGATTTTCAACATTAGCTTTTGCAGCATCTTCTGGTGTCATGTGAATATGACGTTTTGCTACAATTAAACCTTTGTCTAAAACAACATTTTTTGTACCGTTTAATAAAACAACACCCGGTGTACCTTCAATATCTCCACTTTCACGAACTGGAGCTTGCGTACCTAGGGCTAAACAGTCCGTTAATGATACTTCAACTTGAGATTCACTACGAACTGGTCCTAAAATAATAACATTGTGTAATGCACCTTTAGGGCCTAATACTGTAATACGTTCTTTACATGCAAATTGTCCAGGTTGAGAAAGGTCTTTTAATTTTGTCAGTTGATAACCTGGTCCAAATAATGCGTCTAAATCTTTTTGACTTAAATGCACATGGCGTCCACTAGCTTCTACTTCAAAAGTTCCAGTGAGTTCTGTTTGAACCAATTCTAGAACTTTATCCACTAATTGATCTAATCCATTTAAAGACATCTCATACCTCCATTATTTTTATTCACTTGTGATAAGCCATAATAAGACTTCAATAGCTTTTAACAAGTTAATTGTTTGAATTGCAAATGAATCATCTTGTGATGATAATGCTTCCTCTAACTCTTTGCGTAACACCACACAAGCAATATATGTTTCATAACAGCTAAGCTGCCAACTAGCAGCAGTGTAATTTAACATAACACTTGTTTGGTCCAACTGTTTAGCTACTCGAATAGCTTGTAATTCAACATTATTTGGTAATGTTTCATGATATTCACAAATATCATCGTGAATACGATGAGAAACAATACTTTCAATAACATTTAATAAATGTCCTATTTGATGACACTTTTCTGGTTGATACTCTTGATATAATTCACGTTGATTTTTTAACAATAAAGGATACAAAGTCATCAATTTTGATAAGTGTGGTAAAACAGCTGATTCTTCAACACATGTAACAGATTTATGGACCACAACAGCATTTGCTGTATGCGATGCAGCACTACTACTTTTACTTTTGTTAGAGTTTACAACTTTGACGTGACGGTCATTCAAAAAGCCTTTTGCAGCCGGTGTCAATTTTTCTCCTGCACGGAGTTCAAAAATACCACTTTCTAAGTAGTTATACTCTTTCAGCATTTTTCTAACTTTGGATTCTGTTAAAACTGACACACTTTCACATCCTTGCATACAGACAGGCAACGCAACGAGTAAAACGCTCGTTGCGTTCTATCTGTTTATTTTACCTTTATTTTCAAATAATCGTATCAATTATTTTGGTAAGATAACTTCAACTTCTGAATGTGGACGTGGAATTACGTGAACAGATACTAATTCACCAACGTTTTCAGCAGCTGCAGCACCTGCATCAGTTGCAGCTTTAACAGCACCTACATCACCACGAACCATAACTGTTACTAATCCAGCACCGATTTGTTCTTTACCAATTAAAGTAACGTTAGCTGCTTTAACCATTGCATCTGCTGCTTCGATTGCTCCTACTAAACCTTTTGTTTCTACCATACCTAATGCGTTTGTGTTTGCCATAATAAATTTCCTCCTAAAATATGTTATTGTTTTTTATTTTAACAAACCTAGTTTAATTTTGATAATACACGTTGAACAAGTAAGTTAATAAGTTGTTCTTCGTCTGTATTACTTACAGAAGTAGTATTTACTTCTATTTGTTGATTTTCAGCACGACGTAAATCTGCTAATTCAGATGTACCGTAAGCAATACGACGTACGTTAAATAAGTTTAATGGACTTACGTTATCAGAAGTAGCACTTCCTCCAACAGCACCACAACCTAAAGTAAAGGCTGGGAATAATCCAGTTGTTGCACCTACACCACCTAAAGCAGCTGCTGTATTTACCAATAATCTTGATACTGGTTTTTTCAATGCAAATTCACGAACAATTTTTTCGTTTTGTGTATGAATTGTCATTGTATGACCAACACCTTCATGGTGTAAGATTTTCATGCTCAATTCGCATGCTTCTTCCCAAGTTTTAACAGTATAGAAGCCTAATACTGGTGCTAATTTTTCCATTGAATAAGGTGCGTGTTTACCAACACCTGTTTCTTCTGCAATTAACACACGAGCATCTTCTGGTACATAAATACCTGCTAATTTACCAATGACTTGTGGAGATTTACCTACCATTTTTGGATTCATTGCACCACTTGGTAAAATGATGAATGCTCCTAATTTTTTAGCATCTTCTTCTGGAACAAAGTATGCACCTTGTTTTTTGAATTCTGCTACAACAGTCGCTTTCATATCTTCTTCAACGATAATAGATTGTTCTGAAGCACAGATAACACCATTATCAAATGTTTTAGAATCAAGAATTTGTCTGATTGCTGTTGGTACATCAGCTGTTCTTTCGATAAATGCTGGACCATTACCAGGACCTACACCAATAGCAGGTGTACCTGATGAATAAGCCGCTTTAACCATTGCTGAACCACCAGTGGCTAAAATCAAGTTAGTGTCTTTATTTTTCATCAATTCATTTGTTGCTTGTAATGATACATTATGGATAACCCCAATAGCACCCTCTGGGCAACCTGCACTTTTCGCAGCACGTTTGATGACATCAACAGTCGCTTCAATAGATTTCAAAGCATTTGGATGTGGAGAGAAGACGATACTGTTACCAGCTTTTAATGAAATCAACGCTTTATACATAACAGTAGATGTTGGGTTTGTTGACGGAATCAAACCTGCAACCACACCAACTGGTACAGCCACTTCCATCACTTTATTTTCTTTATCTTCACTCAAGATACCTACTGTTCTCATATCTTTGATTTCTTCAAGAATGCCTTTAGAAGCCAATGCATTCTTTAATACTTTATCTTGCCAGCGTCCAAAACCTGTTTCTTCTGACGCCATTTTAGCTAAACGTTCACGTTCATCATAACATGCTTTTGCAACAACTTTAACAATAGTATCAATTTGTTCTTGACTCATTTTTGCTAATTCTTGTTGTGCTTGTTTTGCTTCACGAATTAAATCACGTGTTTCTTGAATAGACACTAAGTCTTTATCCAATAGTTTCACTAAATGTCACTCCCTTCCTATTTTTTTAACAATGCGTCTAGCAATGTTTTTTTGTTTGCAAATTTTATTTGTTTTTTAGTTAAGCCAATATTAGGTTCACGATATGCTATTGAGCGTAATTCAACAACTTTTAATTTTTCTAATTCTTCTAAAGAATAGCTTGAAGATGCTTCTTGCGCCACAATCACTTCTTCTGAAATTGATTCAACCACTAAAGGTTTTTCCTCAACAACTTCTGAAACAACAACAGCCTCTTCTATAACTTCTTCAACAACCTTAGCTGGTTTTTGAATGTCTTTTTTACGAATATCCGTAAATAAAATTTCGGTCTGTGAATCAAGTCTAGGAATAACATGACTGCTCATCAAACAACCTAAGTCTGAAATAGATGCAACAGCTGAATCAACGGCTGCTTTAACAGCACCTACATCACCCACTAATTGTACAGTATGTAATCCGGCTTTGATACGTTCAACATTTAATAATGACACATTAGCTGCTTTTAATGCTGCGTCAGCAGCTACAACAGCACCGATATAGCCACGAACCTCAACTAACCCTAGAGCTTCTTTTGTCATTTAATTCATCCTCTTAATAATTTTTAGGATCGTCTGCAACTGTTTGAACAGTTCTTGCGAATGCATCACAAGCTGCACGACATGCTGATTGTGATCCTACTAATAAGCCACCCGCAAAGTTTGTTTCACTTGGTGGACCATAGAAAGCACCAACTTGTACATCTGCTGCTTTTAGAGCTGCATCTAATCCAATCATTGCTTCAACTGGAGGTGCAATTAGGTAAGCAATTGCTGTTCCTTCTTCTGCATTAGCACCAGCTGATAAGTAAGAACCAGCACGTGAAATACAATGTGCAAAGTAAGGAATTGAATTATCGTCATTTGCACTATAGAAACTTGCACCATTTTCAATTTCATACACAACAACATCTAAACCGCTGCGTACTTCTTCTGGGTTAGGACCAGCAATAATACCGATAACTTCCCCTGCTAATTTTGTTGATGCATTACCTGCACCAGCATACATACTACGTGCGTACACAACTTCTACATCTGCTGCTTTTGTTGCTTCATCTAATGCAACGTATGTTACATCGTCACAGTCAGATGATACAATCCCTAAACTTCTGTGATGTGGCTTTAAGTCTAATGATGCAGCCAATCCAGCGTCTACGTTAGAAATAATTTGTGTACTTAAAACATTTGCTCCAAGACGTTCGTTTTTCACAACGTTTACCTCCTAAAAATTATTTTAATTCAATACCAGATTTTTTATTTTCTAACATTTTTTTGATAATTTCAGCGATGTAAGCCCCCGCTTCAACAGCAGGTGTACCACCTTTATGAATGTTAGATACAACTGTTCTTCTTGATTCTGGCATACCAACAGTTGGTTTATAAACGATATAAGCACTCATTGACTCAGCAGTTACTAAACCTGGACGTTCACCAATCAATAAGCACACTACTTCAGCACCAGTCAATTCAGCAATTTGGTCCATTGCAGCAACACGACAATGTTTTACAAATAATACTTCATTGAAATCTAAACCAAACATTTTTAGACCTTGTTTCAATGATGGTAACAAGTCTTTAATATTTGCTTCAATAGCAGCAGAACTTAATCCGTCACCAACAACAACTTGTACTTTTTGGTTAAGTGCACAGTTTTGTTTAATGAATTGTTGTTGATCTTCATTGAAGAAACGACCTAAGTCTGGACGTGTTAAATATTCATCTTTTGAAGTACATTTTGTTTCAGTTGGAACAAATCCCATTTCTTTTACGAAGTCTTCATCAACATAAGAGAAAACAGCATCTTGAGCTGCCGCATGGTCTGCTCTGAAACGTAAAACAGATTGTGTTTTATAACGAGTACCAGCTCTCCATAATCCTAAACGAGCAGGTGTGAATTTTTTCATTTTTAAGTATGCTTCTTTATTTGCAGCATTTGGAATTAAGAATTGTGTTTGAATATCTACTTCTGAAATATCAGGAATACAACCTTCTTCAATAACACTTTCGTTAGTATTCACTGGTGAAGACCCAGCAGGTTTAAATACTACTGTACCACCATTTGATTCTGATGCAACAGTATCTTTAGATGTGTTAGCATCATCAGACGACATTTCACTTAATAAAGAGCGAATCATTTCTTTTAATTGTGCTTCATTCATCAAAGACACCTCCTAAATATTTTTCTTCATGAATACAGATCCATCACCGAATAATTCAGTCATGTTACCTTTTTCATCTAATAAGCCCATGTTTTTCATCCAAATTTCAAATTCTTTAATTGGACGTTTGTTTAATAACTCACGCATTGATGCTGATTCATGGTAACCAGTTGTTTGGTAGTTTAACATGATGTCATCACCATGAGGAATAGCCATGATATAGTTGATACCTGCTAAACCTAATAATAATGTTAAGTTTTCAGCATCATTTTGGTCAGCTTTCATGTGGTTTGTATAACAAATGTCACAACCCATAGAAATACCTGTTAGTTTACCCATGAAGTGATCTTCTAAACCAGCACGGATAACTTGTTTTGCATCATATAAATACTCAGGTCCGATGAACCCTACTACTGTGTTTACTAAGAATGGATCAAAGCGTTTTGCAAATCCATAACAACGAGCTTCCATTGTTACTTGGTCAGCATCGTGGTGAGCATCAGAAGATAATTCTGAACCTTGACCTGTTTCAAAGTACATCACGTTAGGACCAGCAGCAGTACCTACTTTAAGTGCTGTATCATATGCTTCTTGAACAATTTTTCCATCTAAACCGAATGCTGTATTTCCTTTTTCTGAACCAGCGATAGATTGGAAAACAAGACCAGAAGGAGCACCTTGGTTCATTGCTTCCATTTGTGTTGTAATATGTGCTAATACACAGTGTTGTGTTGGGATTTTAAATTCTTCAATAAAGTCATTGAATTTATGTAAAACACGTTTAACACTTTCAGTTGAATCGTCAACTGGGTTTAAACCTAATAACGCATCTCCACATCCATAAGCAAAACCTTCCATTGTAGAAGCCATGATACCATCTGGATCATCTGTTGTATGGTTTGGTTGTAAACGAGATGAGAATGTTCCAGGTTCACCAACTGTTGTGTTAGCTGTTTTTGTAATGATAATTTTTTGTGCACCAACAACTAAGTCCATGTTTGACATTAGTTTTGTTACTGCAGCAACCATTTCTGAAGTTAAACCACGAGATAACCAGTGAATATCATTACTTGTTGTATTTGTATCTAAAATCCATTCACGTAATTCTTCAACTGTCCAGTTTTTGATTTTTTCATAAGTACGTAAGTTAACATCGTCAACGATAATACGAGTTACTTCGTCTTCTTCATATGGAACAGCTGGATTGTTAAAGATATCTGATAATTTTAATTGTGCTAAAACAACTTTAGCCGCAACACGTTCCTCAGCAGATTGAGCTGCAACTCCTGCTAATTGGTCACCAGATTTTTCTTCGTTAGCTTTAGCCATTACTTCTTTTACTGATTTGAATTCATAGCTTCTGCCGAACAATTTAGTTTTCAGAATCATCTGAAATTCCTCCTTGGTTTTCTTTTTTTAGTTAAATACTAACGTTTTTACAACGACTGGCAATACCGAGCCTTCGATGACCGGATTACCAATATCGATATAATCTCCATTTTGTACATCAACAGAGTCAATACATACAAATGGATAGTCTTTTGGCAACTGAGCAAATAAGCATTGTCCCAGTGCTTTTGCCATATCCTGACGAACAACAATAATCAACGGAATGTTTTTACGAATGCTTTCATCCATACCTTTTACAATAGCACTTGCTATGTCCACAACTCTTGTAAATGACGGACTTTTCTCTCCTTCAAGAGCTAAAGCAACTTGTTGCACTTCGTTTTCTAACGTAAACCAATTCACTTTATCGTGAATGATTTGTGCCATTTCCATTGCTGATTCTTTTTCATCAGATACAGCTAATTTTAGAACAGGAATATTTTTAATTGGCAATACATCTGAAATATAAGTGATTGTACTACCACTCACATCTGTTGTATGACTTCCTGCCCCTACCACTGTTGCACGAATGGTTTCTTCAGAAACAATTACTTTACGTTCTGTGAAAATTTTAGATTTTTGTAAAGCACGTCCTAATAAAACACCAATATCACCGTAAGCGAATTCATCAACATCAGTGCCATAAACCTGATCGGCTACACCACCAGAGAATGATACGCAACGTATTTCATAGTTTAATTTTAAACCATGATTTGTTTGCAACATTTCGTAGTACGGACTATTGTTTTCAATACCAACAGACTGTTCTAAAACGGTTACCATAATTTGAATAATTGTATCTAAATCTTTTCGATTAGCCGGTTTTCCAACAGCTAAATCTAATTTTAATTCAGCTACAATATCAAGTAATTTTGGTGCGATATAACTGATCACATGTGTTTTAGGATCCAATTTAATTAAACGGCCACCTATATCAAAACACCCTGTATCAATCAAGTCACCTTCTCTAAAAACAGCTAAATTAGATGTCCCACCACCAATATCAATATTGGCTACTGATGTATGGTGCTCTTCTGAGTAAATATGACTACATGCACCTTTAGCTGCGATAATGCTTTCTAAGTCAGGACCGGCGGTTGCAACAACAAAGTCACCTGCATAACCACTTAAAACCTCAAGCACATGACTTGCATTATCTTTTCGTGCTGTTTCACCAGTAATGATAACAGCACCCATTTGAATATCACTTTTTTCAATGCCTGCTTTTGCATATTCGCTTGTCACGAACTGCTTAATTTTTTCAGCTTCAATCAAGTGATTTTCAGAAATAGGGGTAAAAATAATATCGCTTTTATATAGAACCTTTTTATCTGTAATATACACACGCGGTATGGTAAACACAGATGCGATATTTTCAATGGTTAACTCTGATAAAACTAGCTGCGTAGTTGCTGTCCCTAAGTCAATCCCTACACTTAAAATTTTATCCGACATGTGCGTAACACCTCCAAAAAAAAGACACTCAAAGACATATAGTTAGACTACTAGTCTACTACCTTACCTTGAAGCGTCATTGCTTTATTCTAACATCATTGTTAGTTGTTATTTTTTAAATGTAATAGTTGTTACCGTTCCATTTCTGTCGGACTGAACAGAAATTTTACCCGATAATTTACTTTTTACAAATTGATTAACAATCGTTAAACCTAATCGGCTTTCCTCATGCTCTTGAATTTTGTAACCTTTTCCATTATCGGCAACTTCTAAACGTATCATACCATTTTCTAGGCTAACATGCAAATGAATATATAAATTTTTTCGATTTATTTTTTCAAAAGCATGGTCATAACTATTTTGGACCAATTCATTCACAACAAGAGCAGTTGCTACTGCTCTATTACTATCCAATAAAATGCTCGTATCAATATTATACGTCAATCGAACATCTGATTGGCCCATGAAGAAACGTTGAATATTTCCAAGTGTTTCTTCTAAGACTTTAGCCAGTACAATTTCGTCCTCAGTTTGTGAAGATAACAACTCATGCGTCATCGCAATAGATAAAACGCGATTTACACTATCATTTAACGTCTTTTTCACTTCAGGATTTTTACTTCGTCTTGCTTGAAGACGAAGCAATGACACAACGGTTTGTAAATTATTTTTAACACGATGATGAATTTCACGAATAACAGTTGCTTCAGTTAACAACCTCGATTCTTTTTGCTTAATTTCTGTAATGTCTTTAAAAATCATCACAAAAATATTACTGTCTTGAATAAAGTGTCGTTTTACTGAAAAATAATATTGTCCATACTTGATTTCTACTATTTTATTATTTTCCCAACGTCCATTAAGAATTTTCTTTTGAATGGCTTTAAACTGGAAACTGTCCAAAACCAAATTATCATAGTGCATACCAGTAATTGAATCTCGATAACCTAATTTTTTACGATAGTAATTATTAGCTGCATGGTTATAATATTTTAAATAACCTTGCCCATCAAAAATTAAAATGGCATCATCTATATAATCTGATAATGTAATTTGTTCAAGTTGAGAAACTTGCAAAGCATTCGTTAATTCATAAACGCTATTTTTATCATTGTCTATCGAAAAAGTTGACAAGATTTTTTCGGTCACATCCGTTTCAATAATAATTACAGCTATGACTTTACTTTCTCTTGTTATCGGAAATACTTTTTGCTGAATGGATACACCTTCTTGAGATAAGGCCGACAATCCATTTGTTTTTGCACCCGTTTGTAATGTTCGAATCACACCTGGTTCATTATGTAAATAAGCAATGCTTCCAACAACATTTTTTTCATATAAACTTTGTTTTTTTTGCGGTTTTTTATGAAAAATAACGATTGCATTTTCGGAATAAGCATCCTTCACATCAATGAATACATCTTCTAATGCATACATTGAGCTTCGCATCAATCTATCTGCTTGAGATAAAATCCACTCTATATCAAACTCATCCAAAGTTGTTTGCTCTTTGCAAATACGAATAATATCATCTTTATAAGTCATCATGTAACACTAACAATTTAGCTATTTCAACCATTGGAACACGCTTTTGCATACTAATTGTTCGAATTTTTTTGAAAGCATCAGGCTCACTTAAATGCTCTTGCTCCATAAGTAGACCTTTTGCCTTTTCTATAATAATTCGATCTTCCAATTTTTTAGCTAATTTCTCCATATCTTGTGAAAGTTCTCTTAACTCTTTTCCTTTTTCAACACAAACTTCAACCATTGGTACCAAAGATTTTACATCTAGTGGTTTCACTAAATAAGCACTTGCTCCATATAGTTTGGCTTTATTTGTATATGCTTCATCACTATATGCAGATAACAAAATAACGCTATATGCTAATTTATCATCTAATATTTTTTTACTTGCAGTTAATCCATCTAATAACGGCATTTTAATATCCATTAAAACAAGATCTGGAGTAAACTTTTGACACATATCAATTGCTTCAAAGCCATCTGCAGCCTCTCCAACAACTTCATATCCCGCTTCTTCCAAAATGTCTTTAATGTCTAATCTTGCCATAGGTTCATCATCAACAATTAGTATTCTACCCTTCATCACGCTCTCCTTAAGATTTGTTCAAATTATGTGCGTGTTACAACTGTACTTGAAAAACTTAAAATATCTTCTAAGCCTTGTAAAACAGCTACAAGAGAAGCCTCAACTGAAGCAACATCTCCTGTTAACACAACAGAACCGCTAAAGCGATCTACAAATCCAACTTGAACATCTGCAGCTTTTGTTGCAATATCTACTGCAATAATGGCTGCTTCACTTGGGGTTATGGTTAAAATACCTATTGCACCTTTTTTCTCAGTAATTAAACCAAGCTTTTCATAAATGACTGGATCAGGATTGGCAATTAAATGCGCTAATGTGACCTGTTTACCAGGTACATATTCCTGTATCATCCTTTGTTTTTCTTCCATTTTGTCACACCCTTCATTTTGTTAGATTATGTAGCTCATCTATTATATTAGAAAATGGTATATCTAGCAATCTAAAATGCATTTTCTAAAATTTTAGCCACATCTTCTGGTGAAGGTGTTCTTGGGTTTGTATCTGTACAACGATCTTTAATAGCCGCAAGAGCTATCTCATCTTTATGTGCAAGAAAATCTTGTGATGCCACACCATATTCTCTTAATGTTGTTGGCATATTCAATTTTTTCTGTAATTGTTTTATAGCACTTACTAATTGTCTAACTGCCATTGCAGGATTAGAGGCATTACAACCTAATAATTTTGCAATTTGTTGATAGCGCATTGCTGTTGATTTATCATATCCAATTTTACCAACGCTCGTCATATTCGCATTATATTGGATAATATGTGGCATTAAAATACTATTTAAACGTCCATGTGGCACATGGAATTTAGCACCTGCTGCATGAGCAATACCATGATTTAATCCTAAAGATGCTGTATTAAATGCCATACCAGCTAATGTTGACGCTGCATGCATTTTTTCACGTGCTTCTACATCATGTCCATTTGCATACGCTTTAGGCAAATATTCAAAAACAAGTTTAATAGCTTTTTCTGCTAATGCATCTGAAAAATCGGTAGCATTTTTAGAAACATACGCTTCGATTGCATGTGTCAATACATCCATTCCTGTATCTGCTGTAATATTCGCAGGTAAAGTTAACACTAAGTCGGCATCTAAAATTGCAACAGAAGGTAAAATATCTCTTGAAATCAATGGATATTTTGTTTCTTTTTCTGCATCTGTGATAATTGAAAAATCTGTTACTTCTGAACCAGTTCCACTTGTTGTTGGAACAGCAATGAAGGTTGCCCCTGAAAAAATACCTTGTTTAGATGCAAAATAATACATCGCTTTTGCTGCATCAATAGCAGAACCACCACCGACTGCCAACACAATACTTACATTTTTTCCTTCTGCACTCTTAATACCAGAAACAACTGTTTCAATTGGAGGATCAGGAACAATATCAGTAAACACAATCACATCATTACTGCTATCAACATATTTTAAAACATCATTGATTTGGCCAGATGTTTGTAAGAACGGATCTGCTACAACTAAGAAACATTCATTTTTATATGTACTTAACTGTTCCAAAGCACCTCTACCTATACACAATTCTGTTTTATAATATATTTTATACATATTCATTCTCCTTTCTTTTAAGATAAAAAGCATGAAAAAATGCTACACGAAAACAACCACATTCATAGGTGGATTTTTTCCACATAGCAACATTGCTTTTATGAAGTAAACACGCCTTTGTGCTTATGGTGAAATTTTAACATAATAACGCTTTCTCGTCAATAAAATTCATGCTCTTATCATTTTAAAAACACCTTTTCTCTTCTAATTTTTAAGATATTGTATCTCATCTCATAAAAGACATGCTCCCCCATACTTTTTATATGTTTATCCTCTTATTATCCTATAAAATTTTTCTATCAATTCTTCTTAAATAAATACGACAAAACAGTTGTAACCACGCTATGTATATGGTATAATTTACTTGCTAGATAAATATTTCAGTACTTTTGTGAATATGGAAGTTTGGTGAAATTCCAACACGGTCCCGCCACTGTGATAAGCATTGCTTTCAGTCAGATCTTTATTCTCAAATTTTAGTAGATTTCATTCCTCGATGTAAGGATATGACGTCATTTTGGATTGCATGACAATCGTTGTAGCTTTCCATACTTGGCTCTACGTTCAGTATGTGCTGATATTTTCTAAAGGCGCCAATAAGCGTCTTTCTGCAAAGATGCAGAGCCAATGTTATGGAAAGCTACAACTAACCGAAGCTGTTTAGTATTGGATACAATGATGTATATCTAGCTTTCTAATCTGATTTTAGACACCTTGTAGATTTTTTCTACAAGGTTTTTTATTTTTATCACAAACGACAAAAAGACACCCAATATTGAGTGTCTTTTGTTATTATTTGCCTTCTCTTTGTTTTGCCCAACGTTCAACATCGGCTTTTGTAATGTTATTGTGGAATACTTTTGCACTACGCTCATAAGCAACGTCTGCAACACCTTTTCTAAAGTTAATAACACGTGCCAATGCAAAGAAATAATCTGATAAACGGTTTACAAATACCATTACTTCATTATTTATTTCATTTGTCCACATTGTTGCAACAATATGACGTTCCGCACGTCTTGCAATTGTTCTTGCAACATGAATCATTGAAGCAATAGGATCTCCGCCTTGTAAAATAAATGTTTCTAGTGCAGGTGGAATATCAGCGTATGTATCAATACGTTCTTCAATCCAATCAACTAATTTTTTATCCACTTTGTAAGGATAAACACCGTGTGGTGTAGATAAATCTGAACCACAATCAAATAAATAATGCTGTAATTGACGTAATTCATCAATTAAAGGATCTCCATTTTCCATTTGACTTATTGTGTATCCTATCCAAGAATTTAATTCATCAATCGTACCGTATGCACATACGCGATCCGAATCTTTGGCTGCACTTTGTCCACCAACAAGCTTTGTTAGCCCTTTATCTCCTGTTTTTGTATATAGCTGCATGATTTTCTCCTTTCACTTCTTTTACTATAGTTTACACCTAAACAACCTATTTTGTAAACGTTTCTAATCATATTTTTTTATTTATAATCCCGTGTATCTACATAATCATCTCGACTTAATTTTCCTTGCTCAAACGTTGGCATATTTGTGATTGTGTGAACAGCATTCTCCATTAAGAAAAAGGCTAAAGGACAACCAGAGCCCTCTCCTAAACGCATATCCATTAACAACATAGGCTCAAGTTTTAAAGTATCTGCAACAATTTTATATCCCGGTTCTGTTGAACAGTGAGAAGCAAAACAGTAATCTAATACGTGTGGTGCAATCTTAGAAGCAATCAATAATCCTGTAATGGAAATCACACCGTCAATCACACACGGTTTTTCATACATCGCACAAGCCAAATATGTTCCAACCATTCCTAACATGTCTAAGCCACCAATTTTAGATACAATATCTAATACATCTTCATAGGGTGCATGTTTTTGAATACATTGCTCAATAATATTGATTTTATGTTGCATTGATGTTTTTGTTAAGCCTGCTCCATATCCGGTCACTTCATGTGCTGGTTTATCAAGCAAAGCACTAATCACTGCTGCAGAAGTCGTTGTATTACCGACACCCATTTCGCCTGTACCAAATAATGTATAACCTTGATTTATCAAAGAAACTGTCTTATCGTATCCATTTAAAATGGCTTGAATGCACATTTTTTTGGACATTGCTGGCTCTTTTGCCATATTTTTAGTACCGTACATTACTTTAGCATCTACATGATAACCAACATCTTTTTTACAACCAATATCAACAACACAAACATCACTTCCTACATGATGCGAAATGGCACATAGTCCTGTTTTCTTTTCTAACATATTTTCCGCAACAATATAAGTCGTTTCTTGAGGATTGGCTGATATACCTTCTTCAACAATGCCATTGTCAGCTATATATACGACAACTACTTTTTTTTCTAAAGAAATATGTTTGTCAAACATACTATACAAACGAGCATAAATAGTCTCCATTTTCCCAAGAGCACCTAACGGTTTCGCTAAACGATCACAGTATTGCTGTCCTTCACAAAGAAGTACTTGATTAACGGGCTTTATTTTTTGGATAATATTCTCTAATCGTACCAATTCTTCCATACAAACCTCACAACTGCTTGACACCTTCATAAATAATGGTGCACAATGTTCTTTTTTGATAATACTTTGCAAATAATTGTTTAGATAGAGCTTCTTCTATTTGCTCTAAAAAAGCAACTTGTTCCTTTGTTAATAAAATACCCACAACAGTGCCACTATGCGCGATGTTAATACCCAATAATTGATAATTTTTGACAAAAGCAATGATGTCCTTTAAATAAGGTTTTGGTAAACGTCTATCATTCAATAAAGCACTCTCTAATGCAACATGTGACAGTAAACTTAACGATTTTTCTTGACACGCTTTTTGAAACAATGTAAATAATTCTTTCGAGTGCTGTTTATCATATACATTCGATTGGCTCATACGAATCAATCCCACCGTATTGACCGTTTCAATTGGTTCTAACATGTATACATACAACTCAGGTTTCCAATGCGTTTCAAACAAAGGCTTTGCTGTTAAAGGATTAATCACTGTCCAATGTTTAAACGCTACCGAATCAGTCGGTTCTACTTTCGAGCATAAAGACGACAATGTTTCCATAGATAATTTTTCCTGTTTCAACAAAGACATACCATATAAAGCGCTAATCATATCTGCTGTACTACTTGAACAGCCTTTTCCAACGGGAAGCGACGTCTTTCTCGTTATATGAAACATGTCCTTAGGATATACCAAATCTTTTATTTCTTGAATTTTAGGCAAAATTATAGAAGTGGTTGTACTAGATGAAACTGTAACAATACTTTTTTTATCAATATTGTAGGACAATAAGTATTCTTCATCATCATACACACCTTGAAAAAGTTCCCCGCAAGACCCAGCACAAGACACACTAACACTTTTCATGTATCACCTCATTATCAAAAATCTCTTGTATTGCTTTAATCAACTGCTCATTTTCCTTTCGTGTACGCACTGCAACACGATAATGCTGTGTTGTCAATCCATGATAGTTTTGACACGAGCGAATAAAGACTTTCTTCTCCCATAAGGCTTTCCTTAAATCAAGTTCGCCCAAGTATGTAAAGAAAATATAATTCACTGTTGGTTTGACAACATCAAGCTGATGAAAACTAACAAGAGCATTATATAAGAACTCTTTTTCTTGATGTAACCACTGCTTCGTTTGTTTTTGATAATTTATATCTTTTAAAATAACTGGCACTGCTCTATCTGCTAATGTGTTAATACTCCAAGGTGCTCTTTTATTATCAATATCTGTTAAACACGATGTTAAAAAAGTAAGAGCATATCCTAGACGTAATCCTGGAATAGCATAAAACTTTGTTAAAGATTTCACGACAATCACATGTGGATACTCTTTTAAAAATGGTACAAATGTATATTGTACTTCATCCATTAAAAAATCAACAAAAGCTTCATCAATCACTAAATAAATATTTTTATCACTTAAATAATTTGCAACTTTTTTAAGTTCCTCACTTGTCACTAATGTGCCTGTTGGATTATTCGGATTACAAATCAATACCACATCACCACTTGTTAACATTGATAAATACGGCATCATACTATCAAATGTCCATTGATAAGAAGAATCAAGTGGACAAAGTTTAATTTTAGCACCAACTTGAGAAAATGCTTTTTCATATTCCATGAAAGTAGGGCTTAATGTAAGCACTTGTTTTGGTTTAAAAAAGCGTGCTAATTCATAAAAAATTTCAACGGCTCCATTTGATAATAATACGGTTTCTGCAGGGAGCTGATGATAAGTAGCAATCGCATTTTTTGCTGCTCGATAATGGATGTCTGGGTAATGTACTAAAGCATCTATACTCTCTATAATGACTTGTCTTAATGCTTTAGACACACCAAAAGGATTGATATTTGCACTGAAATCAATGCAATCCTCTCGGTTATAACCAAGTTGCATTGCTAAAGCATCTACATTTCCTCCATGCTCTATTTTCATGCCTATCAATCCTTTCATGTCTTTATTTATTTGTCATCGTCCATTAAATATTCACGCAAATCATCAATACCAATATTTTCAACAGAAGAAATTTCAAAAATTCTAATTGCTCCTGCTAATTTTAATTGTAGTCTTGCTCGCTCAATTAAAGATGGATCTTTTGCCATATCAATTTTTGTGACAACACCTATAACAGGTTTTGTAAAAAGGGATGCAAAACCTTGTGGAAATGTCTGCATCGTTTCCGCAGATGAAATCAATAAACCTATCACATCTGCTTCCGCAGCAGTTACTGTCAACGCATTATAATATTGTCTATGTTGTAAAAATTCTCCTGGTGTGTCAATAATAGCATCATAAAACTGAATGGCTTGCGTTTTATAATAACTAATATCTAATCCTTTTAATCTTTGTGTTAATGTTGTTTTTCCAACACCAACTGATCCAACAAACATAATTTTTTTCATACGTCACCTCGTTTCCATTATACACAAGATTTTGCGAATATCCAAATTTATTTTTTCAATAATTCTGCTTCTGTTTTACCTAATAAAATTGTTTCACGTCCGTGTAATAATATACCTTTATTTTCGTCACGACCTTGTAAGAAGTATCTTGCATCATCTTTATCATATGTGTCTGCCGCTTCTTTAGACAATTTACCGATACCTTTTTCAGTTGGTCTGATACGGTTAAAGATAATACCTACTTGTAAATCTTTAAAGTCAGTTAACATTGCATAGTCCCCATTGCTGTCACCTGCAATCAAGATAGGTTCTTTATCTTTGTGAGTTGCTGCCATATATTTTTTAATCGTTTCTGTTTTACCTGCACCTTGTGTTTGTGCATATTCTGGATTTAATTCAGCTTGAATAACACCATTGCTATCTTTAGATAGCATCATAGCATAGATATTTTCTTTAGGAATATTATATCCATATTTACTATTTGTTGCATAAGGAATAATAACATCAATATAAGATGCTGAACAAATATATACGTCAATACCATTTTCCATTAAAGTTGCGTATAAGTCTTGCATTTCTTTAACAGAACGTACACCTGTTTTGAAAGATACACTAACTTGTCCTGCTTCACCTTTTAATGTTGCTGGACTTTCCCATGTTTCTTCTTTTAATTCATCTTTTAAAGCATAGTCAATAGATTTTTCAGTTAATGCTTGTACTTCTTCAGATGTCATGCCTGCATATAAATATGTTACCCATGGATAGCTAATGTCTGAACTAAATGTTGAGCCAACAGCTTCATATAAATAACGTAATTTAGCACTAAAGTCTTTATATTCATCAGTTGATTTTAATTCATCTAATGATTTTGTCCCTTTCATGCCACTATAATTATTGTATAAGAATGTATAGTCTGATTCTAAATCTTTTGCAATTTTATCAATATTTACACGGCCACCGTCTTTATTATTCCAATCTTCTTTAAAATCATCACTTGGTAAGTTTTTACGAATGGCTTCACCAAATTTTTCTGGTGTCATTTTGAATTCTAAATTCATGATTTGATAAGTGAATGTTGCTTCACCAATATCGTTAATAATTGTTGTGTTATCCCAATCAAATACAGCATAAGGTTTTGCATCTGCTTTATAGTTTGCATTTGTTTTACCATTATCAGCAACTAATTTTGACAAGCGAGCATATAATTTATCTTCCCATACACCTTTTTCGAGTGTTTTAACACTTTGAGCTTGTTGCGTTGTTGTTTGCTCCATTTTTGTTGTTTGTGGTGCTTGACATGCTGCTAATAGCAATGTTGCTCCACACATAAAAATAACACGTTTTTTCATGTTTTTACCTCCAAAAAATTTTTGCTCCATAAAAAAGGGCAAAGAAAGACCGTTAGTTGTTCTGGTTGCGCACCATTGCGACTAAACGGCTTCTTTGCCAATCTGTATGAAACTGTTTTCAGTATACCTTGCAAATATCATTTCGTCAATATATAATCGAACATCACACGAAAGTTTTATATTTTTTTAATAAAATTTATAAATCTATACACCAGATAATACAATTAAACGTTCAACAAATTCGTTTTTTGGATGCAAACGAATCTCATCAGGTGTTCCAATTTGTTGAATTTTTCCTTCGTCTAATACCATGACTCGTGTCCCTAATTTCAATGCTTCTGCTATATCATGTGTGATAAAGACAATCGTATTTTTTAGTTGTCTATGAAGTTGTTTTAACTCATTTTGCACTTGGTATCTTGTAATAGCATCCACTGCACCAAAAGGTTCATCCATTAACAAAATATCTGGATTAGATGCTAATGCTCGAGCAATCCCTACACGTTGCTGTTGCCCTCCAGACAATGCATTGGGAAACATCGTTGCAATCTCATGAGATAATCCAATCATATCTAATTTTTCATAGACAATTCTGTCAATATCTTCTTGAGGATATTGTTTTAATCGCAACACATAAGCAATATTTTCAAAAACGGTTAAATGCGGAAATAAAATATTTCCTTGAATAGCATATCCAATACGCCGTCTTAATTCAATTAAATCTTCATCCGCAATACTTTTTCCGTCAATTAACACATCTCCGCTATCAATACTCACTAAACCATTGATCATTTTCATAAGAGTCGTTTTTCCTGAACCAGATGATCCAATGACTGTTAAAAATTCACCTGTTGGAATCGTTAAATCTAAATTCTCAATAATGATTGTATCTTCATATTTTTTACATACTTGTCTAAACTCAATCATATTATTCTCCAATCAATCCCAATGTTTTTAAATAGTTTTTTGCAACATCACTCGGTTTCTCGCCTTTACTTTCTACCTTATCATTCAGTTCAGACATCGTTTTATCATCTAAAGTATGATTTAGCAATGCTAATACTTTTCTTAATTCTGGATGTTGCATTAAAACGTCCTCTCGAACAACTGTACCGGCGACATAAGATGGATATAATTTTTTATCATCTTCCAATACAACAATATTTGCAGAAGATAACTGCCCATCTGTTGTAAAAATAGTCATGACATCTATCTTACCATCATGAATGGCTTGATATTTTAATCCATTATCCATATCCACCGTTTTTTTAAAAGACAAATCATATACTTTCTGCAATGCTTTATAACCATCTTCTCTTTCATAAAAATCATATTCTGCACCAAAAGTAAGTTGATTGGCAATAGCCACTAAATCGCTATATGTTTTTAATTGATATTGATCGGCTATTTCTTTTCTCACAGCAATACCATATGTGTCATTAAAGCCAAAATTATTCCCCCACTCAAGATGGAACATGTCGTGATAATCTTTCATTAATACATCAAATTTTCCTTCATAATAAGGTTCCGTATGTTTTAACACTACTTGCCATGCAGTTCCTGTATATTCTGGATACATATCAAATTCACCTTTTAAAACTGCCGGATGAATATTCGCTGTTCCTCCACCTACACCGTGTGTTATTTTTACGTTTAAATCTGTTTTTTCCTCTATGAGTTGCTTTAACATTTCTCCTAAAACATAACCCTCAGTCGTTGGCTTAGTCGCAATGTGAATGGGTTTTTCCATAGGAACTAAATAAAAAGCACCTATGATGACTGTAAATAAAACAGCAATCGACATCACCCATTTTTTAATATGCTTGGATAATCCATGATGTACTTGGATTCTTTTTTCAATATTTGCCAATAAGAAATCTGCAACTAACGCTAATATAGCAATAAGTAAACTACCAACAACTGTCATATTCAAATTATTCGTTGTAATACCGCGATAAATAGCAACACCTAATCCACCTGCACCAACAAAAGAAGCTATCCCTGCTAAAGCAATCGTCATAGTTACCATATTTCGAATACCCGACATCAAAATTGGTAAAGACAGAGGAAACATGATTTTATACAAAATTTGATTGGGCGTACTCCCCATGCCTTCGGCAGCTTCGATAATTAAACTATCCACAGACATCAATCCAACATAAGTACTTTTGACGACAGGTAATAAAGCATACAATGTCAAGGCAACAACAGCTGTTGTATTACCAACACCTGTAATTCCAATTAAAAAACCTAATAAAGCAATCGCAGGAATGGTATATAACACATTCACTATACTTAATAAGATTGTTGCTAATTTAGGTTTTTTTGTCATATAAATACCGATACCTATACCGAAAATAATGGCAAGTATAATGGATATAAACGATACAATAATATGTTGTTTAAGTAAATCCATAAAAAATGGATACTCATTTAAAAATAAATCAATAATACTTTTCATGTTACTCTCATCCTTTAAAACGCTTTTATTTATTATACTATATTTTTCTCATTTGTATAAAATGATTTGTTTTACGAAGTAAACAAAAAGCTCTTCGTCAACTCGTGATTGCCCAACACGAGTTGACGAAGAGAGATTAGTCGTGATAAATAATTTGTACACCTGTTCGGTCAATTTCCAAAGGAACAATATCATGCTCTGGAAAGGCTTCTGTTAATAAATGGGTAATTTTTTTTACTTGTTGAGGGGGTACTAAAGTCATGACCGTCGGTCCCGCCCCACTTAAATATGTACCGTATGTATATTCTTTTTTTAATAATTCACGAATTTGAACCAATTCTGGTACTAAATGTTTACGATACGGTTCATGAAAGACGTCACTTTCAATAATATGACGAATATATTTCAAATAACCTCTCGCGATTTGAGATACAAAAACATTACTAATTGCACTACCTTTTGCGGCTTCTTTTAAAGAGAGCATATCCGGTAAAACGCCTCTACTCTCTTTTGTTGACAATGGTTTTGCAGGAATACAAGCCACGCCCACAACATGATTAACATAAACTTTTGACCAAAAGACACGTTTATTCATGGCAGCACTAATAACCAAGTTTCCAATCAAAGCAGGAGCAACATTATCTGGATGTCCCTCATACTTTGTTGCTAGTTGTATTTTATCATCTATTGATAAATTTAAATTACCTAAATAGTTTGCTAATTCTATTCCTGCAATAATGGCAGATGATGAACTTCCTAGACCTCTGGTTGTTGGTATATTCGTTCTCATGCGTAAACGATGTGGTTTTAATTTATGACATGTTCTCTTAGCAATTTGAATGATTAAATTACGGTCATTATTTGGTAAATAAGGAATATCATGCTCGATTATCCATTCATTTGTTTCTTCCAAAACATCTAATTCTAAATATAACTGAACAGCTATACCTATCGAATCAAATCCCACTCCCATATTTGCCGATGTTGCTGGCACTTTAATGGTTATCATCTATTCTCCTCCTTTAAAAAATAGTTAAAGACACAACATCAACAACAGATTGTTCTTTTTGTAATGCGTCTATCACAACTTTATGTGTTGCAACCTTTTCTAATTCGGTCATGACAAACATTGTGACATGATTTTCTTCTTTTAGAATTTCTACTTTAGAAACATTTACACCATGCTTTGCAAAAACTTGTTCAATCATTGCACTGTCATCAAAACCTTGTTGTAAATAAATACGATAATAATAGTCAAAGAACACTTTATCGGTCGATAAAAAGGCTGTTGGTTGTTGATACGTTGAAAATGGTCTACCTGTTTTTCCAGAAAGTATATTCACACCAATCGCCATAATATCACTTACAACTGAATTAGCCGTTGGTAATTTACCCGCACCTGCTCCGTAAAACATCGTTTCACCCAGTGCTTTCCCTGTAACATAAACCGCATTATTTTCTTGGTGAACAGTCGATAATGGATGTTCTTTTTTCACAAAACTCGCACCTACTTGTGCGTACACTTGTCCATTCTCACACTTCGTCATTCCCAATAATTTGATCACATAACCTTGATTATCCGCAAATGCCATATCGTGTTTATTTAAATGACGAATACCACTTATATCCATATCGTTTAATTGAATAGCCATTCCAAATCCTAAACGCGTTAAGATAACAACTTTACGTGCTGCGTCTAAGCCATCCACATCACTTGTTGGGTCTGCCTCGGCAAACCCAAGTGCTTGTGCTTGTTTAAGTGCTTCGTCATAACTTAAACCGTTTTGAATCATTTGTGTCAGCATATAGTTCGTTGTACCATTCAAAATACCAACAATTTCTGTCACCTCATCTGAGGCCATACTTATAGTTAACGCACGTAAAATAGGAATACCGCCACCAACACTTGCTTCATAATAAAAATCAACACCTTGTGTTTTAGCAAGGTCAAACAGTTCTGTTCCATAAAGTGCAATTAAATCTTTATTTGCTGTCACAACATGTTTGTTCGCTTGCAAAGCACGTTTCACATACTCATAAGCGACCGTTGTTCCACCAATCACTTCAACAATAATATCCATATCTGGTGTTAACAAATCGTTAATATCAGTTGTAAAAAAAGTATCACAACTATTGATAATTTCTTGATAAGGCTCTAACTCACGCACCAATACTTTTGTCACACGTACGTTTTTACCTAATACTTGGCTCATTTTTTCTTGATGATTTTGAATGATGTCAAAAACACCACTTCCAACTGTTCCAAACCCTAATATTCCTACTGATAAATATTCTTGCATACATATACCTCCAAGCCAATTATCCTTATAGTATAAAAGATTCTATTAAAAAGTCTATACTTTCTCACAAGTTTTCTCATTTTTTTGTAAATACTCTATTGTACTCATGTGATTGACAATATGTTCTATAAATCAAATGCTTTAATATCCACTTAAAACAGATAAAACTGAAGTAACATAATATCGCTACTTCAGTTTCTTTCTATGCCATTTCTATCAAAAATTTGACATTTTTCTACAAGTACTTGCATATCTTTTGGCATTGGCGCATGACACGTAATTATTTCATCAGAAAACGGATGCTTAAACGCCAATTTTTCACAGTGTAAAGCTTGTCTTTGTAAAGACGTGTCCATACGTCCACCGTATAAATCATCTCCAATAAGCGTTGCCTTTTTATGTGTAAAATGTACTCTAATTTGATGTGTTCGTCCTGTATGTAATTTAATTTTATACACACTCATATTATAACCACGCGCATAGAGCCAATATTCTGTTCGTGCCTCTTTTCCAGAACCGTCTGCTATGACTTGTCTTGTCATTATTGAATCCGGTACACGCCCAATAGGAGCATCAATCACACCATACTCAAATAATTCATCAGATTGCTGTGCTATGGCTATGTATTGCTTGTCAACTTGTCCAGCACGTAATTGTTTATCTAATTGTCCATGTGCAAACTGGTGTTTAGCAAATAACATCACACCCGAGGTATCTTTATCCAAGCGTGTCACAATATGAATCACTTGATGCTCATTATTATTTTGGACAAAATAACCTTTCACTCGATTTGCCATAGAATACTTTGGATGTAAGTAAGACGGAATCGAGGCAACACCTGCTGGTTTATTGACAGCTAAAACATGCTCATCTTCATACAATATATCAATCGGTAAAAAAACAGGTATCACATTTGGCTGTGCCTCTTCCTTTGGAATGACCATACGAATGCAATCCCCATTTTTTAAGACATATCGTACCGTTTCTTCTTTTCCGTTTACCAATAATTGTCCACCGTGGAATTTTACTTTTGCCAATAAACGTCTTGAAATATCGTGTGCTTTCAAAAAAGCTTTCAAGGATATTTCTACTTCTTTTTCGTATGTCCACTCAAAATACATTTTCTGTCTTCTTTCCTACTTTCCAATAAATGAATTTTTCGTACGCATCCAAAAATCAATATTTTTATAATTGATAAAATGAATATGTTCCTCACTAATGGATACCGTTATTTCAACATTGTCTTGGGTTTCAAAATGAATTGGATCAATATTATCAATCACGACAAAAGGAGAAACCGCATCTTTCACGATTAAACGCACACTTTCCCCTTTCGGTAAAATTAAAGGGGAGCCTATCGTTTTATAGACCCGATTATTTAATGCAGCAATTTCTGTTAACTGCATGGCTTCCATTTTCGGATGCAATAATGCTCCTCCTAAAGACTTGTTTAACCCTGTTGATCCCGTAGGAGTGCACACACACAAACCATCTCCTCTAAAAATTTCAAATAATGCATCATCAATACTCACTTCACATACCAAAGTGCCCGTCAATGTTTTCACCGTCACTTCGTTCAAAACCATGTGCGAGATACATTTATCAGATTGTACAATATTCACTCTTAATAAAGGATATTGATACGTTTGATGTGTTTTTTCTTTTAAACATGCCACAACATCTTCTAGTTCTTCATCTAAAAAATCGGTATAAAATCCTAAATTCCCAGTATGAATTGCCAAAAAATGAACATTACTTAGGCGATGTGTATACTGATGAAATGCTTTTAATAAAGTACCATCTCCACCTATGGAAATAACAATTTCTGGATGTTTTTCATCAATTTCTACTGATTCTTGTTCAAGACGTGTTAATAATGCTTGTTTCACTTCTTGTGATTTATTTGAACGACTTACTACTAATGCGATTTTCATATGTTAACCCCTGTCTATTTCGACATATTTCCTATCATTATACCATATTACTTGCATATTCGGAAAAATATCTTTAGAATGACAACAACATTACTAAAAAGGACACAAACTATGAGCAAAGAACTAGAAAAAGAATTGAAAACAGGCTTAACAGAAAGCGAATATCATCATTTATATACATTTCTACAATGTGACAAGCGACCACTTATCTCACAAGAAAATTATTATTTTGATACATTCGATAATCAATTACTCAATCATAAACTTGGATTACGCATTCGCTTAGACGATACACATGGAGAATTCACATTAAAAGTACCCGTAGCAGAGCATGAAAAAATGGAAATAACCGATATATTCTCTCTTGACTTAGGAAGAGCTTATCTACAATCAAATACCTTCCCAAATGGTCATGTTGTACAAGAACTACGTCATTACAATATATCAAGCACAAATCTTATTCAAATTGGTACACTCAAAAACGAACGATATGAAATAGAAACATTAGATGGGTTGTGGGTTTTGGATAAAAGTTATTTTCAAAATGGTATAACATACGAACTAGAGTTTGAATATGAAACAAATACGAAACCATTTTATGATTTTTTAGAAAAACACGGTATTCTATTTAAGGCATTACCGTCAAAATTAGCACGTGCTGTCAATCGTCAAGCATAATTTTGGCAAATGTATTTAATAAATGTTATAATACAGATACAAATATATGACAATTTTGTAACAAAACATTATGCGAAGGAACTTTTAATATGTTAGATATGCCTTTAAATCAGAAAAAAGAACCTGCACACGTTTTAGATATTTACTTATTTATTGATCCGATCGACACGTCTTGTCATCAATGTGCAACAGAAATACTGGACTTTTTAAACACATTAAATATGAAAGTATATACTCATTTTATTCCGTACTTTAATTTAAAAACGATTGATGAGTATATCAAAAAATATCAATTACCAACAACAGATTTAACATTACGTAATAAGATATATGAAACAGATTATTTAATTGGATTAACTTATAAAGCGGCGACTTTCCAAGGAAAACGTAAAGCACGCCAATTTTTAGCGCAATTAAAAGTCCTAACCGATACTTATCGTCATAACTTAACCGATGAAGATATTTTAGGTATTGCTGAATTATCCAATTTAGACTTATCCATGTTATTAGAAGATAGACAATCAGAAAATGCAAAATACTTATATCAAAAAGATTTAGAAATTGCACATAAATTTTCAATTTCTAAAGTGCCGTCTATCATTGTCTTTGACTCTTGTAGACCTAATGGTATTTTGATTGAAGAAGATATTACAGTATCTCATATACAACATGTTATCGAAACAAGTATGGATTGTTTAAAAGCAAAATAACAAGCTCTCCGTCATTAGTTGACGAAGAGCTCAGATTGTTGACAATAGCGATAAAAAATCCAACATATTTTTTAAAAATTGAAAAATATGTTGGATTTTGAATTTTAAAATACTAAATGAAGAATAATATCTCAAAAAATGGCTATCTCTCGTGAGTAGAATTGCCATTTTTTTCATATTTTGGGCAGCACAAGATAACCAAGTGTACTGCTGCATCTTGGCTACTCCTCTATATTGTGCAAACCGATACCCATGATTTTGTTTAGAGTCTGCAAAGCTACGCTCAATCGTTTCTTTCCGTCGTTTATATAGTACTTTCCCAAACGTAGATAATCGACGTTCACGACATCTATCGTATACATCAGCATCTATCGCTCGACGTAGTATCCGTTTATTACTGTTATCGCTTATACGATACTGCTTATATCCTTGTCTATCAATGTTTCTGTAGGTGTAAATTTCTCCCGTACGTGTATCCGTAAAACAATCTCTAGATGAATCATATCGAAAAAACTTATGGTCAGGATTGCGATGAAAACGTCTATACCCAATCACAGAAAATATCTTTTTCTCTTCTAAAAATTTTAAAATGTCTTTTTTATAATATCCGCTATCTAACGCGACACAATTAACATCAAATTTAAATTTTTCCATCACATACGTTAATCGTGACACATACGGTACACTATCATGAACATTTCCTGGCGTAATAAAGCAGTCTACAATAAAATTGTGTTTACCATCTACACTACGATGGTCTAAGTACATAAATCCTTTTTCTTTATTATCCCGATGGTAATAGCCGCTTTCTTTATCAGTCGTACTTTCTTTTATGTTTTTAGAGATGATTTTATCTGTGTAGCTAAAAGGCTTTTTTCCAATAGCTTCTCGTTCGGCGTTGATTTCGTTTTCTAAATCTCGCTTACGTTCTTGAACCACTTCAATAACGGTGTTTCTAAATTTATTTTTATTGGCGTTTGCTTTAATGTGTGTGGAATCTGTGAATAATGCTGTGCCGCTAATTAAATGATGTGAGATAGCTTGGTGTACAATAGTATTAAATATATCTTCAAACACAGAAGTCCCTTGAAAACGGCGACTATAATTTTGAGAGAAAGTAGAATAATGTGGGGTAGGTTTAGAGAAAGGGAGGTTTAAAAACCATCTAAATGCTACATCCGTTTCGACACGTTTAATGGTTTCTCGCATGGATTTAATGCCATAAATATCTTTTAAAAAGACCAATTTAAATAAAACAACAGGGTCTAAACTATTGCGACCATTCGTATGGCTATAATAAGGAGAAGTAATCTCATAAATAAAATTGAAATCAATTGATTTATCAATTTTACGTAGTAAATGGTCTTTTGGTACTAATTCGGACAATGTGTTTAATATGATTTCATCATTTGGGTGAGTTTCTTTATAAAACATAGATTTTTCCCTCCTTTTTCTTATCTCTATTATACCACTTTTAAGCGTTATTATCGTATCAGACGTTGTGGTACGAATGGCTTCGTTCTCGCACATGGTAGAGAACGAGCGATGTATCGTGTACATCGCGGTAAGAAGTACAACTTAACGTCTGATACGAAAAAAGACTGTCGACATTTTAATTTGTCAACAGTCTGAGCTCTCCGTCATTAGTTGACGAAGAGCTTTTCTTTTTTATATTCTAAAGTACAGATAATATATCCGTCATCTGTTTAATTATTTTTTCATCCGTTTCACGAATATCGTACTCACTAAATTCTTTTAACCCCATGTGAATATGCTCTTTTTTATACAACATATCACCCGCATGTACCGTTGCTCCAGATAAATGGAAACTTGTTGCACCTGTTGTTTGGTGTAAATATGTCACATTATCCACTGTAACGCCACTCCCAATTAAAATATCGACTTTTCGATTGGCTTGTTGTATCAACGCTTCTAAACAATCTACGCCTAAAGGTGCTTTGTCTTGATGTCCCGCCGTTAAAATAGTATCCACGCCTAGTGAGATAGCATCTTTCAATGATTTCTGTGCATCAACCGTCATATCAAATGCTCTATGTAGTGTAAAATGTTTGTCATGAGCATGTACTTTATCAATAATAACTTTCATTTTTTGTAAATCTAATTCACCATGCGGTGTAAGGACACCACAAACAATACCGTCCACATCTTGTGCCAACAAGCAATCCAATTCATCCAGTAACCATTCAAATTCACTATCTGTATAACAAAAATCCCCTATTCGTGGTCGTAGCATAGCAAATACCGGAATATTCGTATGTTCCTTTACCATTTTTACTAAACCTTGTGTTGGTGTAATACCTCCTAATAATAAAGGTCCACACAATTCTAAACGAGTAGCGCCTCCTTTTTGTGCATTGATTGCAGACGTCACACTATCGACACATACTTCCAATACATAGTCTTTCATATTTGTTCCTCCTATTATGTATTTTTCATCTTTAACCGCTACTGTAAATTGTAATACGTGTCCTCTTAAATTGCAATATATCCATATAAAAAGCATGTTTTATTACCGCACAATAACAGCAATCTTACATATTATATAGTAACATAAACAAAAAGTTGACCTAACAGTCAATATCTATTTCAAACAACAAATTTAATGCTACTCAAAAAAGCTTGAAATCAACTTGTTAAACAGGTTGATTTCAAGCTTTTTACTATTTTACTTAAATGATAATAAATTATATAATAGCCTCAGTTTTTATACGTTTTGTTGCATGCGATACATTTCAGCATATTTTCCATTTTGAGAAACGAGTTCTTGATGTGTCCCTCTTTCCACAATTTCACCTTCATGTAGCACAAGAATTTGATCTGCATTTTGAATAGTTGACAAACGATGAGCAATGATAAACGTTGTTCTGCCTTTTTTTAACACATTCATCGCATGTTGAATAATTTCTTCTGTTTCTGTGTCAATATGTGAGGTTGCTTCATCTAAAATTAAAATTTTAGGATTAGAAGCCAATGTTCTGGCAAATGTAATCAACTGACGCTCCCCACTTGAAAAAGCATTTCCTTTTTCAACAATAGGTTCATAAATACCTTTTTCAAGTTTATCAAGCATAGGTTTAGCACCAACTTTGATTAGCGCATCTAAAATAACGTCTTCTGCTATATCTTCATTATCCATGGCAACATTACTTGCAATCGTTCCTGTAAATAAATATGGATCTTGTAGCACTATACCCATATCCGAACGAACACTCTCACGGTTATACTCTCTAATATTTTGTCCGTCTATTAAAATACGTCCTGATTGCGCGTCATAAAAACGAAATAGTAAATTGATAATGGAACTTTTTCCTGAACCGGTATGCCCAACTAATGCCACTGTTTCTCCTTTATGAGCGTGTAATGAAATATGTTTTAAAACAGGTACATCTTCTTTATATCCAAAACAAATATCTTCAAAGACAACTTCTCCATTTGTCACATGTAATAAAAGATCACTATCTTCTTCGGGTTTTTCATCTAATAATTCAAACACACGCTTACCAGTCGCAAACGAACGCTGCATTCCTGGAAATAGACGTACAAGTAATCCTAAAATATTAAATAAGCGTTCTGTATAGTTGATGTATGAAAAAATAAGTCCAACAGATACTCCTAATGTACCACCTATCCATTGATAACCAACAAAGGATAAAATCATCAAAATAACAAGTCTTTTAAAGACGTCAACCAAGCTCCACGAAATCGTCGACTCTGCATTCAATATACTTTTTTCAGACGCAACCATCACATCTGATACGTCTTGAAATTGTTTCATCACACGTTTTTCTTGGTCGAATAGTTGTAAAATGCTACTCCCATTCATCACTTCGTTTACAGAAGTATTGACATCACTTCTCGCTTCATAAAAACGATCCATTTGTTTTGTTGTGTATTTGCTATAAATGCGTTGCCAAACGAAGAAAATCGGCACCAGCCACAATAAAACAAACCCTAGTGTAAAATTTAAGGAAAATAAAATACCATAAATAACAAATAGTGGGAAACCTTGTACTAAAACTTGTGCTAAAAGTGTACCATAAAATTGCGAACGTAATGTTTCAGTATCATTCACAATACGACTGGAAATTTTTCCTGCTGGCTTGTTGTCAAAATAAGAAATGGGTAAAGATTGCATTACATCGTATGCGGTATTTCTTAAATGTTCGGCAATGGTATTGGCACATGACATCATCACATACGTTGCAACATAGCCGATAGCACTACTTATGACTGTCATCGTAATAAACAATACAAGGTTTAACATAATATTTGCCATATCAAAATTTCCAACGGCTAAATACTGATCAAGTACATTTTTTATCAATAACGGAGCAAGCTGTGTACCTAGAGTGGATATAACAAGGAAAATAAGACCAATGGAAAATAATTTCCATGTAACACGAACTTGTTTAATCAATCGAATGAGAGTCTTCATCTTCTTCCACCTCCAACTGCTGTCTTTGATATTGTTCGTAATACCATCCTTTTTGTTCTAGTAATGTTTGTGGTGTTCCTTCCTCTGAAATGACACCATTATCCAATACAATAATCCAATCGGCATGCATCACACTTGATAAACGATGCGATACAATAATATTCGTTTTATCTTGCCTTATTGCTTGAATGTGTTCAATAATTTTTCTTTCCGTTTTTGCATCAACTGCCGATAATGAATCATCCAAAATCAATAATTCTGGTTGTTTAATAAACGCTCGAGCAATTGAAATACGTTGTTTTTGTCCTCCAGAAATGGAAACACCTTTTTCACCAACAAGTGTGTCAATCCCGTCAGACATACGCTCTGCATCTTCTGTAAAAGCTGCTGTTTCGATAGCTGTAGCTATATCCAATATATCGGCATTTGGATTTCCTACTAAAATATTTTCTTTGACACTTTTTGAAAAAAGGACATGCTCTTGTGGCACATATCCAATTTGCCGCTCGATACTTTTTCTCACAAACTGCGTAACAGGTTCTTCATTGATAGAAAATTTTCCTGTTCCAATTGGATATTGTAATAATAATTGTCTAACAAATGTTGTTTTCCCACTTCCTGTTTTTCCAACCACACCGAGTGTTTGTCCTTTATGAAGTGTCACTGCTATATTTTTTAAACTTTCTTCTTGTGCTGACATATATTTAAACGAATACTGATTAAAGGAAATGGAGTGTATCATATCAAGTTCTGTTGTGCCATCTTCTTGTAAGTCATCACTACTGTTTAATAATTCCATCAATTTAGCAAAAGATACTTTTCCTGATTGATAAATGAAAATAAAGTCTGTTAACATCCAAATAGGGTCCATGAAATATAAAGCATATAATTGTAAAGCAACAACTTGCCCAAGTGTTAAACGTCCGTCTTTCATATATAACGCACCCATACCGACAACAATCATCGTACTAAGTGATACAAAAATCATCCCTAATCTTCCGTACATAGCTTGATAACGCATAATACCATTTGCTTTTTGTTTTAATTGTGATGTTTTTTGTCTAAAACGTTTTGTTCCTAATTCTTTTTTACCGTATGCTCTTGCCACACGAATACCTTCAACGACCTCTAATACTTCATCACTTAAATTAGACACAGCCTCTCTTGATTTTTCAACTGCTACTTCTTGTTTCTTTTGGAACCAAATTAAAATCGCCCCTAAAAAGACAAATGGGGTAGCAGATACCAGCATAATTTCCCATGAAATTAAACTCATTGCCGGCACAATAAAAAGAAAAACAGCTAAAGAATAGAGTACACTCATCATGCCATATCCCATAAATTCTGAGAAAGCTTCCGTATCATTTGTAAAACGAGTTAACATATCTCCAGAACGAAACTTTTCATAAAACTGTGCTCTCATACTTAGCAATTTCCCAAACATACGTTGTCTTAAATTTGCTTGAAATTCGATTTGATTCCCAAATAAAATTTTTGCCCAAATATAAAAAGAAATGTATGCAATTATGGTAGCACTGAACAAAATAATGAGTTGTATCAATAATTCCTGCGAGGTCAATACATTATTTGTCATCTTATCAATTAAATGCTGTGTAATATTCGTCGGTACAAGTACAATAAAATACTCAATAAAAATTGTCACAAGCATGATGATATAACTTAATTTCTTCTTTTTGACATACTGCCAAAGTGCTTGTATCATATTATCCTCTCCTTTTTTAACATACAAAAAAACTCCATATCAAACATAGTAATACGTGGCATAGCACACCAAAACTATATTTGATACAGAGTTCATAAAAATACAAACTTATTTTATATCAAAAAACCAAAAGGAGTTGTTGGACATACTATGCAATTTACGAAACGTATAACGATTTGTTTTACCATGTTTGGCAACTCCTTTCCTCAAAAATATGCTATTATTTTAACATATTATTCACTACCAATCAACAGAAAATGAAAAAATAGTGAGGAAATATTTGTTTGCCGAGTTGTAAAATAAAGTGCAAAAGCAAAATAGTGTTATAAAAACAAAAAAAGACAGATAATTAACTTACTAAGATTCACCACAAAATTAGAAAGGTCATTATCATGTCTAAAACAAATTATAACACAAAAAAACAATATAAACAGCTATCATTGGTTGAACGTACAAAAATTGAAACGTTATTAAACGAAAAAAAGCCAATACGATATATCGCTGAACGACTCGGAAGAAATGTATCCACAATTTATAGAGAAATTAAACGAGGAAGCGTTAATCAAATTGTTAATCGAAATGGTATCCAACGTGACGAATTAAAATATTACGCTGAAACAAGCCATTACATCTATAAAGCTAAGCAACAAAATAAATATCATCATGATTTAACTGAAAAATTTAGTCAACAATTTTTCAAAGACTTACAACAGGTAGTTACTGAAAAATATAGAACCCATAGTATTGATACCTTTGTACATTGGTATCGGCAAAATCATCCTAATGAAAAAGTCCCTTGTACGAAAACGGTTTATACGTTTGTTCATCAAGGTATTATCCCTATCAAACCAATTGATTTACCCAAAATGGTAAGCATTAGAAAACGACCGAAAAAAGAGAACACCAAAACATACAAGAAAAATATGGGTACATCTATCGAAAATCGACCAGACGTAGCGAATAATCGTACAGAATTTGGACATTGGGAAATTGATTTAGTCTTATTTAAGAAGACAAAAAATGAAGCACTATTATTAACGTTAGTAGAACGACAAACACGTTATACAATTATACGTAAAATGAATGATAAAACAGCACAATGTGTCTTACGGACATTAAAGAATATTTTTAAACAATATAGGAAATCAACCTTCAAGAGTATTACATCTGATAATGGGTCAGAATTCGCCTCGTTATCTGAATTAGAATCGACATATTTAAGCATTTACTATGCACACCCTTATTCATCTTATGAGCGTGGTACTAACGAAAATCATAACGGACAGATACGGGAGTTTTTACCTAAGGGTAAATCTATCAATACCGTTAAAAAGTCAACTATTCGTAAAATAGAATCCTGCTTAAATCAGAAAATACGGCGTAAATTAGGTTATCGTACACCTGCAGAGTTATTTTTATTGCGGGTAGATTAATAGTTTAATAAAAACAGGTTTCCCGTCAAGGCACACTTTGTTTTTCGCCTTGACTAGAAAACCTTTGTTTTTATTGTTTGGTTATTAACCCCGCAAAAGAGAAAGTAATTATCTGTTTTTTTGCACTTTACTTTACAATTGGAGGAAATATTTGTTTTAAATTTTACTTTCATATTTATTTCACCATACAGCCTTTTCTAATTGACAGAAAAAGAAGATAAAAAAGGTAGTGAATGGCATTGCCATTCACCACCAATATGTCTTCATCAATACGATTTGACGAAGAGTCAATATATAAAAATACACATATCTTATTTTACTTTCCGATATGTCATTCCCGTGTCATCTTTTATTCCTGCATCTTTATCAACAGTAAACAAGAAGATATCTTCGGATGGTTCATAATGCTTATGCTTGTTTTTATCTTTGTCCCTATCCCATTCCATGCGGACACGCCATGATGTTCTTGTGTTATTGGGTACTTCTATTGTTGGATTGTAAAAGACAATATATGTTTTTCCATACATTGAATTGTATCCTGGAACCCCTTGTTCGTATCCTCTTATACATACATTTTCTTTTAAAAAGGTTTTATCTGTTAATTCCTTTTGATAAAAATCTGGAATTTCAGCTCCTTCTTTTCCTAAAAACAGCAAACCATATTTTGAACCCAAATATTTAGTCATCTTATCTAAATTTTCTGTTTTTTGAAAATCAATACTTACAATCATACGATTCGATTCAAAGAAAATTTTTCTAATAAATGTCTCTTTGGATGCACTATCAAATTGTCCATTTGAAAAAGTATCTAATGTCACTGTTTGATCAACTGGTTTATTGGCACAGGACTGAAAAATAACTAGCCCTAAGCAAATGCATACAAAGAAATAAAATTTTTTTATCATATTCATACCCTCTTGATATATTATTTAGCCATATTATTTCAAATACTACCCTCCTTTTTTTCTTTCTACTCCCTTATTAGAAATACATATACTAGCTTATTTTTTTATAGCCTTAATGAAAAATACTGGCGCAATATCGGTACGATATTGTTTTTCTTGTTCATCAAGTATTCTATCTAAATAATTCTCTTCAATTTTTGTGACTGTAAAGCCTATGTTTTCCAAACATGTTTTATCCCACTCTGGTCTTCTTTTATCACTTAAATACAAGGCATTCATCATATCAAAATCCTCTGGGTCTGTTGTCTTATCACCATAATTGTGTGCAATAAGATTATACTTTTCTTGTAACTCTTTTGCCTTTTCGTCAAAGCGTTTTTTGGCATCTTCATGAAAATGATGACTATACCAAGACCCATCAAAAATCAATAATTGTCCATTTGGTTTTAACAAACGATACCATTCACGGTAAGCCTTTTCAGGATTTGGTACTGTCCATACTAAATTTCGACAAATTAACACATCAAAACTAGCCTCTTGAAAATCAGTTTCTTGGCAATCTTGTTTGATAATAGTAGCATCAATACCTAGTTTTTTTAAATTTTCCTTGGCTACTTTTATCATTTCGTCTGACAAATCAATTCCTGTTACTTTTCTCGTATCGCTAGTTAAAATAGCAGGAAAAAATCCAGGTCCTGTTCCAATATCCAAAATATTTAAAGAAACAGTATTATCTATTTCATCAAAAATAAAGTGTTGCCACTTCTCTACTTTATTACTTTGTAAATCTGACCGAATGAGTTGACTATACCCCTGTGCATGCTTATTCCAAAATGATTGAATCATATCTTTTCCCTCCATACATTCTTTAACTGTTTTTATGGAAAGTGCTGTTTTCTATGTCATATATAATTTTTCAAACTCTGCCTCTAATGATTGATGCAACACATAACATTTATGAATAGCAATAAAATGCTTTTGAAAACATGAAATATAGTCAGCTAACTCTCCTTTTACAATTATTTTGTATGAATTTTCTTCAAAAGGCAAGCCATACATATTTAAAAATTGTTTTGCTTTCACCACATCATCTACTTCATACAATATCTATCTTAATCAAATACTACAATATTGACATAGTATAACTGCTTATTTTTCAAAATAAATCTCCAACACATAAAACCATCAAATTCATTACGATTTTAATTGATGTAATGTTATCATTTACCAAACAATATATTTCGTCACATCATTTGACAACACCCCTTTCTATCATTCAGCACACACAATAAATAACTATACTAACTACAAAAAATATTACTACTTATCAAATATTTACTCTTTTTCTCCCATAACTTATTCATTGACAAATAGCCTTATATGCAATCTTTTCTGCACTAAATTTTTAAAAATCACTTATCTACTATGCTTTTATTATATTCTATAACATTAGAAAGTCAATATAAAACCATTAGAAAACAAATGTGTAAAAATGAATAAACAATAAAAAAATTCTACTTTTAAATAAAAAATATTATCTTATGTTTATCATACAACACCATTCCCAATGGCAGAAAAAGAATGTGAAAAAGGTAGTGAATGGTTAATGCCATTCACTACCAACATACTCACTATTTCTCTCCACCAACACCATTTGAAAAGAAACTATAAAATACACTTTTTTCACTCATAGGCATATCTATTCGACAATTCAGGTTTGACATAGACCGTTATTTCACCCAGAAGCAAAAACCCTCGTAAGAAAATCTTACGAGAGTTTTTTTGTGGCTGTATAATTTTTAGGGTTGATGGCATAAGCCAGCAACCCTAATTTTATGTAGACAAAAAGGCAATTTTCTCTTAAATTAAAAGTACGACCAAATAATAAGGAGAAATTGCCTATGTCTAATATAACAGAAATCTTACTACAATTAAAGGATAAAAACATCACATTTGATCATGAAAACATATCAGAGTGTGACATTCGACATAAAAAATCATTGGTCTTATACGGTAAATTAACCTATACACCAGATTGTTGCCCAAATTGTCACGCAACCAATGGCATTGTAAAAAATGGGACACGTCAATCGCAACTGTCTTTATGCCAAATTTCAGGACTAAACGCCTATTTATCACTCACTAAACAACGTTTTTATTGTAAATCCTGTCAATCATCATTTACAGCGGAAACACCTATTGTGGATAAGCATTGTTTTATCACAAACCGTTTAAAACAAAAGATAATGGACACTTTAACAGAAACCATTTCAGAAACGTACATCGCTAAACAACACAATGTATCTGTACATACGGTCAGACGTATTGTTGATAAGGTCGCCTCTACTTTAAAAGTAAATCACAACACACAATTACCTCATCATCTGTGCTTTGATGAATTCAAGTCAGTAAAATCTTCTGATAGTGCCATGAGTTTTATCTATTGTGATGCACTGACTCATCAACTGATTGACGTTGTACACGACCGTAAATCCAGCACGCTATTAGACTACTTTGCTAGATACGATACCCAGACAAGAAAAGCTGTTAAAACAATTACGATTGATATGTTTCGCCCCTATATTCAGATATCCAAGCAAGTATTTCCTAACGCACATATCATTATCGACCCTTTTCATATTGTACAAGCATTAAATCGTGAGTTAACAAAACACAGAGTGCATGTAATGAAAGCTTTACATCAGAACAATCGCCGTTTATACAACAAAATGAAACGTTATTGGAAGTTGTTTTTAAGTAACACAGATACACTAAGTAGTTATCCTTATCACCGTTTTCCACTGTTTGATTGGATGACGCATACACAAGGGATAGTCGATTATTTATTGGAACAAGTCCCCGAACTAAGAGCCACATACGATGTCGTTCATCAATTAAGAGATGCTTTACATAATAGAGATTTTGACCGATTTGAAGAAATACTCATATGGGCTAAACAGGAAGCTATTTCTCCTGGTTTACGTAGAGTATTAAGAACTTTCAAAGGGTATTTACCCTATATTAAAAACACCTTTATCTACCATCATTTGACTAACGGTGCACTTGAAGGAATCAATCATAAAATTAAAGTACTTAAGAGAAATGCCTATGGTTATCGTAACTTTTCACATTTTAGAAATCGTATTTTATTAATCTGTAAGTTATATGTACCATATACCGTACCATCTACTTCACTAGTTGCTTAATAGTTTAAGTCAAAAGTGATGTACGAATAGCTCCTTCCCCGCACAACGTAGGGGAAGAGAAAAATGTATCGTGTACATTTCGGTGAGCCGTACATCACTTTGTGACTTAAAATAAAAAGATAGTGACGTAACATTTGTGACATCACTACTTTTTATGAGTCATCAACCCTATTTGACATAGAGCCTTTTTTGTACGATACGATTTAAGATGTTTGAATACGATTTATTCGGCTTCTTCTTCCAATCGTTTTCTTAATGCTGCAACCATTAAACCTAACCCAAGAGCAGTCGCTCCATAGAACATGGCATGTTGTCCTGTTTCACCTGTATGTGGCAATACTGGACTTGTCACTTTACCAGAAGGTTGTTCACTTGGTTTTGTCGGTGTCAATGGTTTATCAGATTTTGGTTGTTCTGGAGTAGGTATAACTGGTGGTATACCTGGTTTTCCTGTTTCTACTAATTTATAAATATATGTGACATCAATATTTCCTTGAATCACTTCACCTTTTTGTTTATCCTTGTCTTCATCTTTTACTTTCACAAGAATATACTGTTTACCGTCTTTTCCTGTAATCACTTCAGGAATTTCTTTCTCATCTTCATTTGTATTATATCCTGTACCAACTGGAGATTTAGGTGTATCTACTGTTGGATCTTGAATCACTTTACCTGACTCATCTACATAATGCACTTTAACCGTACCTGCTGGCACATATGGTACTGGTGTATCCACTGTTGAATCATCCGGATTTTTAATTTCAGGTGGTATATAACCTTTAGTTGGATTTTTTGGATCAACTGGTGTTAACGGCGTTTTTGGATCTTTTGGATTAACCGGCACATAGCCCTCTACATCTCGTAATGGTGGATTATCTTTTGGATTTTTTGGTGTAGCATCATATGGTACTGGGTCAATATCCTTACCTGTTGTTGGATTTGTCGGACTTAATGGATCATTTGGATCTGTTGGTTTTTTTGGATCTTTTGGAATATATGGGACATATTTACCTAGTTTTTCAGTAGGTGTTGTATTTTCTAATTTATACACATACGTTACCACTTTTTCCACATCTGATTCAACTGATCCTGCTGCCAAGTCTCCTTTAACTAAACGACCGTTTTCATCTACTTCTCCAACTTTATAATCTAAACCTTTAGAAACCAATACATACGTTTTACCATCCTTTTCGATTTTGTTTGGACGAAGTGTTGTAGTTGTTGTGTCGTAATGTTTACCAGGTTTTTCATTTCTTTCTGCATCTTTTGATGTTTTGATTTCAACGCCGTTTTCATCTACATATTTTACAATAACAGAACCTGCTTTTTCATACACATACGTTACCGTTGTTTCAGGTTTTTGAATGGTTCCTTTTTCAGGATCTGAACCCTCTTTTACTGGTTTTTCTATTGGATAGTAAACTGTGCCATCTTCTGCTGTTATTTTAGGTTCTTTTTTATCCGGTGTTTCATAATATGTTCCCATTGGAGATTCTGGTGTATCTTCAACAGGTTTTTTAATTTCTTTACCGCTTGTATCTTCGTATTTAACAGTCACTTTACCTTTTTTCACTTCTTCTGGTATGACTTCTTCATACACATAAATAACATGTGTTGTACCTTCTAGAACTGTTCCTGTTTCATCAGGTACAACGTGATCAGTATCAGATTTTTGAACAATCACTTTATTATTTACTACATTACCCTTTGATATTTCTTTATATTTATATGTTTTATCACCATTTCGAATAAACACTGGTTTTTCTAATGTGTCTTCATTCGTATTATAAGGTTCACCTACTTTAGCATTTGTTGTATCGTTATAAATAGAATGAATTACATCTCCGTTTGTATTGACATAGTGTACAACAACATGCCCTGTTTTGTCTTCTTTGAGTTTATACACATATGTTACTTCTGTTATACCTTCAACAACATTACCTTCTTCATGACCTTTTGTTAAACTTGGTACCAATTCATATATTTTACCATCTTTTTCGATTTCTTTTGGTTTTTCAACGTCATCTGTACCGGTATTGTATGGTGTGCCTACTGATGAGGATGGTGTATCTTCTCTATCTTCTTTTAATTCGTTTCCGTCCATATCCACATAGTGAACAATAACTTTACCTTTTACTTCACGGTACTCATAAGTCACATGTGTTGGTTCTTCTGTTACGGTTCCTGTTTCAGGAGAATTTCCTGGCTTACCTTCTTGTAATCTTACTAATTCATAGATTTTTTTGTCATCCGTGTAGATTCTTGTAGGTTTATAATCATCTGTATTATATTCTGTTCCTACAGGTTCGCTTGGAGTATCAATTACTTCTTTTGAAATAATTTTATCTGTACCTTCTTCAACATAATGAACAATTACTGAACCATTAGGTTTTACAACTTCTCTATAATAGTATGTAATATGTGTCGTTCCCTCCACCACGTTACCCACTGGGCTACCTTGTGTCATCGCTTCAACTAATTCATATTCTTTACTATCAAAAGTAATTTTAGTAGGTCTTTCTTGTTCTCCATCTTCTGTTGTTTGAGTAGCATCATATCCTGTTCCTACAGAAACTGGGTTTGTATCTACATAATCGCCTTTTATAGTTACACTATCATCCAATCGTTTATAGTGAACAACAACATCACCTTTAACTTCTTCATAAACATAAATAACTGTTTGTGTTCCTTCGATAACAGTTCCCTCTTCTGCAGCACTAGATGTTAAATGACCATTTTTATCTACTTGACCTACTGTGTATGGACCTGCTTTTTTAACTAGTTTATACGTTTTACCTTCTTTTGTAATAGTTTCAGGTCTTAAGTCAACTGTATTATATTTGCTCTCAATGGCACCTTTAACTGTATCATCAGCTTGTGGAGCAATTTCTTCCCCGTCAACTGTTTTGTATTGAACAACAACATTACCTGTAACTTCCTCGTAGACATATGTAATGGTTTGTGTATTTTCTGTAACGGTACCATCGATTGCATCACTAGATGTTAAATGACCATTTTTATCTACTTGACCAACTGGATAAGTGTCTGCTTTAACGACTAAACGATATGTTTTGCCTGCAGGTGTTGTAATTGTTTCTGGTCTTAATTCAGGTGTTAACGTATTATACGCTTCGTTAATTGGACGGTCTTTTGCCGCATCTCGTTGAGAAACAACAGCTCCGTCTTTTTCAAATGAAAGAGGTAATCCGTCAACAGTTTTGTAATTTACTACTACATTTCCTTTAATTGCCTCATAAACGTAAGTAACATAACGTGTTCCTTGTGCAACTGTTCCTTTTGGATTTACACCCGTTGCATCGGTTAAAGACACTAAATCATTTTCTGAACTATCTGCTACTAAGTTATTATCTGCACCTACAGTTCCAACAGTATAAGGTCCTTCTTTTTGTACTAAGCGATAAGTGATATTATCTTTTTCAATTAGTTCTGGTTTCAATGTACTATCAGTTGTATCATATTCTGATCCAACAGGTTCATTTGATTTTGCTACAACACTATCTTTATCTTTCAGTAAATTGCCATCTACGTCTACATAATTCACAATAACTGAACCTTTTCCTAAAACTTCATCTGCGTTTGGAGAACTTGCAGGAACACCTGATGCTGCTGCTGTAAAGTCATAATATAAATATTTTCCAGTTACACCACCTTGTACCTCAGATTCTTCATTAGTAGCAGAATCTACAAATTTGTAACTGAAAATATCTGTAGTGCCAGCAGGTGCTGGATTTGGGTCTGAAAAGTTTGTAACAATACGAGACGATTTACCAAGTGCTACGTCATCATCTAAATTCAATGCACCTAAAGTTAAATAACCTGGTTTACTATAGTCACCAAAGAAACTTAAATTAATAGTGCGTCCATTATCTGTAATACTATCAATAATATAATACATATTATCTGGTGTTACATATAATTTTCCATCATTTGAGTTAGCTTGTCTTTTACCATCTACAGAATACGGTGCCCATTTAACTGGAAGCTTTTCGTTGATACGCATTTTATCCGCTGGGAAAGTAAATGCACCTGGTTCACCCGGATTTTTTGTTGACGTAAAGCTCATTTTAAACCCTTGAGGAAATCCACTAACTTGTCCGTTGATAACAGCAAATCCTTCAGCCGTTAAATCTTTAAAGAATCCAATATTTTTAAGATTTTCGTCTGTTTTATTAGCACCTTGTGGACGATAATCCCAAATTGTAAGGTCAAATGAACGATAAGTTCTATCTGCACTACTATTTAACTCATGTTGTTTTGCTGTACCATTTTTTTCATCAAATGCTGGAATTGTAAATTCTTTTGCAAAAACTGGATTACCGTTTACAGATATTTTAAATGTTGATTGTCTATCATCTGTTGAAAAAATCACTTCTTTTGAAACACTAAATGACATTTCTGCTTTTACATTTAATAAGCCTTCAACATCATCTGTAAAAGTCACTTTATATTTTCTTCTAGAAGATAAGATATCGTTACTATGTGCCATGTTAAAACGTGTAGCGTCTGTAGCATTTGTTGCTTTCATAATGTCTGTTTCATAGCCCATTTTTTCAACAGTTGCAATAGTATATTGTTTTCCAGATGTATCTTTAATAATAAAAGCAGACGGCATTTCAATTGCATTATTTTCTGATTCTACAACAAAATAATCACCTTTATGTAATTTTTGATCACCAAAATCAAAGGCTACTTTTGATCTGTTGTAAGCAGTTGGTGGTTGACCAGTTGCTGATAAATTTGGTGTAACTGTAACTGTTGGTGTTACTTCTTTTCCTTCATATTTTGTTCCAGAATCACTAGCTGCCACTGCACTTGCTGTTGTTTCTGTTGCTACAACATTCATAATAGGCGCAGATAATAATAGCGTCCCTAAAAGAACAGAACCCACACCTGTTGTAAACTTACGTATAGAAAAACGATCTTTTTTTCTATTAAACATTTCTTTTATTTCCTCCTAAGTTTTATTTCCATACCTTATATTATATTTTTTATTTATACATTATCTTCCAATCCCTTTTACGTTAAGAAAATAGTTATCTATTCTTTTTTTAAAACTTAACCTGTTTACCTCTATTCATTTTTTCTTCTTTGTTTCATCTTCTTTATCAATAAACCTATTCTATTATTATCATTTTCCTAGACCTATGTCTCCAATATCTTCTTGAACATTGTCGACTACAAAAAGTTGTGCGTCTATCAAGTTCTCCCTCTTTTGTTATGACTACTTTCTCACATCTTCTACAAGTAAATGTTCTGCTTTTGTATAAATTAGATTCTGTTGTCTTTCTCTTAATACATCCCTTTTTATATGATAGTTGATAGCAGGCATATATTTTCTTTTTCATCGTCTGCCTTATTATCTTATTATCAAGTCCTCCTTCCATATTTCTTGACACATACACTGTCCTTTTACCTAGACATTTTCGGACAAATTATATCTATAAATTTCCGAAAATAAAGAAATTGTTTTCAAATATCATTTCAAAAAAACTGTATGATGTAGAGAGGAACTATCAAACATTTCCACCCTCCCCCTTTCTACCTATTATTATAAACATTTGTCCGCAAATGTCTAGGTTTTTAGGCAATCATTTTATATTTATTACCCACTTTTTTCTAAAAAAGAACTTATTTATAAGTAAAAAATCAACTTTTTACTCAAATACTAAAAAAACTTTTATTTAAAAAGACAAGCAAATATTGAAAATGAATAAAAATAAAGAAAATCTCTTCTAAAATTTAATAAATCAGGAAAAATACATGATTACACTAACCTAATAACCAAATAAAATATTGCTTATATTTTGTCCTAGTCAAAATTAATACGAGGTATCAAACAAAAAATACAATAATCAACTAAATATTCATTTCATATCTTCAATTGTAAAGTAAAGTGCAAAAAACGATAATCACTTTCTTTTTTGCGGGGTTAATAACCCAATAATAAAAACCAAGGTTTTCTAGTCAAGGCGAAAAACAAAGTGTGCCTTGACGGGAAACCTGTTTTTATTAAACGATGAACCTACCCGCAATAAAAATAACTCTGCAGGTGCACGATAACCTAATTTACGTCGTATTTTATGACTCAAGCAGGATTCTATTTTACGAATAGTTGACTTTTTAACGGTGTTGATAGATTTACCCTTAGGTAAAAACTCCCGTATCTGTCCATTATGATTTTCATTAGTACCACGCTCATAAGATGAATAAGGGTGTGCGTAGTAAATATTTAAATGTTTTGATTCTAATTCAGATAACGATGCGAATTCTGAACCATTATCAGATGTTATACTCTTGAAGGTTGATTTCCCATATTGTTTAAAAAATATTCTTTAATGTCCGTAAAACACATTGTGCTGTTTTACCATTCATTTTACATATAATTGTATAACGTGTTTGTCGTTCTACTAACGTTAATAATAGAACTTCATTTTTCGTTTTCTTAAATAAGACCAAATCAATTTCCCAATGTCCAAATTCTGTACGATTATTCGCTACGGCTGGTCGATTTTCGATAGAGGTTCCCATGTTTTTCTTGTATGTTTTGGTGGGCTCTTTTTTCGGTCGTTTTCTAATGCTTACCATTTTGGGTAAAGCAATTGGTTTGATAGGGATAATACCTTAATGGACAAACGTATAAACCGTTTTCGTACAAGGGACTTTTTCATTAGGGTGATTTAGGCGATACCAATGTACAAAGGTATCAATACTGTGTATTCTGTATGTTTCAGTGACTGCCTGTTGTAAGTCTTTGAAAAATTGCTGACTAAATTTTTCAGTTAAATCATGATGATATTTATTTTGTTGCTTAGCTTTATAAATATGATGGCTTGTTTCAGCGTAATATTTTAGTTCGTCACGTTGAATACCATTTCGATGAACCATTTGATTAACGCTTCCTCGTTTGATTTCTCTATAGATTGTGGATACATTTCTTCCGAGTCGTTCAGCGATATATCGTATTGACTTCTTTTCGTTTAATAACGTTTCAATTTTTGTATGTTCAACCAATGATAGCTGTGTATATTGTTTTTTTGTGTTATAATTTATTTCAGACATGATAATGACCTTTCTAATGTTGTAGTGGATTTTAGTAAGTTAATTATCTGTCTTTTTTTGTCTACTTTTATATATAAAGTTTATACAAAATCGTGTTGGTGGATTATTCCCACCCACACGATTTATTATAGAGCCCATAAAATTAGGGTTGCTGGCTTATGCCAGCAACCCTAAAAATTATACAGCCGAAAATAACAAATCATCCTAGTGCTTCTTGCACTAGGATGATTTGTTATGTCAGACTGTTGACAATAGCGATAAAAAATCCAACGTATTTCTCCAGTTTTGAAAAATACGTTGGATTTTGCATTTAAAAATGATAAATAAAGAACTATATTGTAAAAAATGGCTATCTCTCGTGAGTAGGATTGCCATTTTTTTCATGTTTTGGGCAGCACAAGATAACCAAGTGTACTGCTGCATCTTGGCTACTCCTCTATATTGTGCAAACCGATACCCATGATTTTGTTTAGAGTCTGCAAAGCTACGCTCAATCGTTTCTTTCCGTCGTTTATATAGTGCTTTCCCAAACGTAGATAATCGACGTTCACGACATCTATCGTATACATCAGCATCTATCGCTCGACGTAGTATCCGTTTATTACTGTTATCGCTTATACGATACTGCTTATATCCTTGTCTATCAATGTTTCTGTAGGTGTAAATTTCTCCCGTACGTGTATCCGTAAAACAATCTCTAGATGAATCATATCGAAAAAACTTATGGTCAGGATTGCGATGAAAACGTCTATACCCAATCACAGAAAATATCTTTTGCTCTTCTAAAAATTTTAAAATGTTTTTTATAATATCCGCTATCTAACGCGACACAATTCACATTAAAATGAAATGTTTCATTATATGTGTTAATCGTGACACATACGGTACACTATCATGCACGTTCCCCGGTGTAATAAAGCAGTCTACAATAAAATTGTGTTTACCATCGACACTACGATGGTCTAAGTACATAAATCCTTTTTCTTTATTATCCCGATGGTAATAGCCGCTTTCTTTATCAGTCGTACTTTCTTTTATGTTTTTAGAGATGATTTTATCTGTGTAGCTAAAAGGCTTTTTTCCAATAGCTTCTCGTTCGGCGTTGATTTCGTTTTCTAAATCTCGTTTACGTTCTTGAACCACTTCAATAACAGCGTTTCTAAATTTATTTTTATTGGCGTTTGCTTTAATGTGTGTGGAATCTGTGAATAAAGCTGTCCCACTAATTAAATGATGTGAGATAGCTTGGTGTACAATAGTATTAAATATATCTTCAAACACAGACGTCCCTTGAAAACGGCGAATATAATTTTGAGAGAAAGTAGAATAATGTGGGGTAGGTTTAGAGAAAGGGAGGTTTAAAAACCATCTAAACGCTACATCCGTTTCGACACGTTTAATGGTTTCTCGCATGGATTTAATGCCATAAATATCTTTTAAAAAGACCAATTTAAATAAAACAACAGGGTCTAAACTATTGCGACCATTCGTATGACTATAATAAGGAGAAGTAATTTCATAAATAAAGTTGAAATCAATTGATTTATCAATTTTACGTAGTAAATGGTCTTTTGGTACTAATTCGGACAATGTGTTTAATATGATTTCATCATTTGGGTGAGTTTCTTTATAAAACATCGATTTTTCCCTCCTTTTTCTTATCTCTATTATACCACTTTTAAGCGTTATTATCGTATCAGACGTTGTGGTACGAATGGCTTCGTTCTCGCACGTAGTAGAGAGCGAGCGATGTATCGTGTACATCGTGGTAAGCCGGACAACTTAACGTCTGATACGAAAAAAGACTGTCGACATTTTAATTTGTCAACAGTCTGAAATAACAAATCATCCTAGTGCTTCTTGCACTAGGATGATTTGTTATGTGTTTTATTTAGCATACTCCACTGAACGCAATTCGCGTATCACTGTTACTTTAATATGCCCTGGATATTCTAACTCAGATTCAATTTTCTCTTTAATATCACGTGCCAATAAAGCTGTTTGATCATCGTCCAATACATCAGGTTTAACCATGACACGTACTTCACGACCTGCTTGTATGGCAAAACTTTTATCAATACCTTCAAAACTATTTGAAATTTCTTCAAGTTTTTCTAAGCGTTTAATATAGTTTTCTAATGAATCACTTCTAGCACCTGGTCTTGCAGCAGATAACGCATCTGCAATGGCAACAATCACTGCAATGACTGAGGTAGCTTCAACATCACCATGATGGGAAGCAATGGCATTGACAACAATAGGATTTTCTTTATATTTTTGAGCAAATTCAGCACCAATTTCCACGTGTGATCCTTCTACTTCATGGTCTAAGGCTTTTCCTAAGTCATGTAGCAATCCTGCACGTTTTGCCAAATTAACGTTTTCTCCTAATTCTCCAGCAATGATACCAGATAAACGAGCCACTTCAATACTATGATTTAAGACATTTTGTCCATAACTTGTTCTGAAATATAAACGTCCCAATATTTTAATTAAATCAGGATGTAATGTATGCACACCTACATCAAAGACTGCTTTTTCCCCAATATCTCGAATGCGTTCATCCATTTCTTTTCTAGATTTTTCAACCATTTCTTCAATACGAGCCGGATGAATACGTCCATCTTTCATGAGTTTTTCTAATGTCATTTTAGCAATTTCACGACGTACTGGATCAAAACCACTTAATACAACAGCTTCTGGTGTATCATCTATAATAACATCAATCCCTGTTAACGTTTCTAATGTACGAATATTTCGTCCTTCACGCCCAATAATGCGACCTTTCATTTCTTCATTTGGTAAAGAAATAACTGATACAGTATTTTCAGAAACTAAATCTGATGCCGTACGTTGAATAGCTTGTAAAATAATATTTTTTGCTTGACGATCGGCTGTTTCTTCTGCTTGACGTTGTGACTCTTTTACCAAAACGGCACGTTCATGTTTTAATTCTTCTGTTAGTTTTGTTAAAATGATTTCTTTTGCTTCATCAGATGTTAAAGATGCAATATTTTCCAATTCTTGTTGTTGTTGTGCAATCAATGATTCTATTTTTAATTGCTCTTGTGACAATACTTCAGAACGTTGAGATAGTACCTTTTCCTTATCATCAATCGTTTGCTCACGACGAGATAAGTTCTCATCTTTTCTATCTAAATTTGTTTCACGCTGAACAAGTCTTTTTTCTTGTTCAATGACATCGTTTCGACGTTCTTTTAACTCTTGATCTATACTTGTACGATATTGTTGAATTTCTTCTTTTGCACCTAATAATAAAGCTTTTTTCTCAGATTCCGCATCTTTTAATGTCAAATCCGCATTCTTTTTAGCATCTTCTAATAAAAATTCGACTGTACCACGTGTACTTGCCAATTTTTTTTCATAAGATAATTTTCTAAAAATATATCCTGCCCCTATACCAAGGATAGCAGCTACTAAAATAACAATGATAGTAGAGGTTGCATCTCCTTGTGGGATTAAACCACTAGGTCCCATATCGACACCTCCTATCATATTTATTTTTTTATTTTTACTAAATAATACATAATGACATACGACAACTTAGCCGTACACCCTTACATTTTATAGATAATATAGTCCCTTGTCAAATATTATATGGTCATTTATCTACCCTTTTTTAAATGCTCCAATTCTTCAATTGTTAACTCTCGATATGCTCCAATTGGAAGTGTTTCATCTAATTGTAAACTTCCCATACTCAATCGTTTTAAAAAAACAACTTTATTATTCAATGCTTGAAACATACGTTTTACTTGATGAAATTTTCCTTCTTGAATCGTCACGAATACACAATACGAATCTTTTATCGTGAGCTTAGCAGGCAAACATTTATAGCCGTCTTCTAATATGATGCCTTCTTCAAAAGAAAGTACTAAATCTTCTTGAATTGGATATTTTAGATGTACTTCATATCGTTTATCAACATGCTTTTTAGGAGATAATAAATCATGTGCTAAAGCACCGTCATTTGTCAATAATAATAGACCTTGTGTATCCTTATCCAATCTACCAACAGGTGCTACTCGATGATACCTTTTATCCAACAAATCTAAAACTGTTTGATGTATCTTATCTTCTGTTGCACTTACCACACCTTGTGGTTTATTTAACATAATATAGTCGTATTCTGTATAGTGATATACTACCCCTTGGCACATAACTTCATCTTGTTTTCCATCTATTTTATCATCTGCTTTTTTAGCAATTTCTCCATTTACTTGGACTTGTTTCTTTTTGATTAACTCTCTAACATCTTTTCGTGAGCCAACACCCATGTCTACTAAAAATTTATCTAATCTAATCATCTTTTTCTACCTACTAACACAATAAAATCACACTGGTAACCCACTGTGATTTTATTGATTTATTTACTTCCTAATAAAAGTTTAAATGCAATTCTCAACGCTTGATCTGTCGATTGACAATGTTCTTTTTCAAGTTGAGGTAAGACTTTTTTAATTTCACGTTCCGAATATCCTAATCCTAATAACGCTTCTTTCGTTTCTGCTAAAATTGGTGATATTTCTAAAACAGGAATATGATTTTCCAAAACAGGTTTCGATATATCAGTAAACTTCCCTTTTAAATCTAACACTATTTGAGCTGCCGTCTTTTTCCCAACACCTGGAAACTTCGTCAAATAAGTAACATCATTCGTTTCAATAGCCTGTATCAATCCCTCACTATTATCACTCGCCAAAATGGACAACGCACTTTTTGGACCAATCCCCGATACGCTAATCAATTTCAAAAATAATTGTTTTTCTTCTAATGACTTAAATCCATATAACGTAATGGCATCTTCTCGAACAGCTTGATACACATACACCGTTATATCTTGTTTGAGCATTTCTTGCAAACCGAATGCATTCGGCATAAAAATCTGATAACCAACACCATGCACCTCTACAACTACATACGTTGGATAAATCGACACTAACTGTCCTTTTACATACTCAAACATTATTTCACCACTAATTTCGTTGTATCTGCATAGTTTAATATTTTTGTTGCACATTGCACCAATATACTTAAACGATTGTTCCGAACTTCTTCGTTTTCAACCAACACCATATTATCATTAAAGAAAGCTGTAATAGGTTGTGTCAACATTTTTAAACTATCATAAGAAACATGCTCTACTTGTTGCATCACTTGTGCCAGTACTTTTTCACTATCCGTTTCAAATAAATCTGATACGATGTTTATTTTTCCGAAGTTTTCTATATCATGCGATTTTTTAGCAAGGTTTAACACACGAGATACAGCCTCGATTGTTACTTTAAAATCAATTTCTTGCGTATGCTCTTGCAAATCTTTGGCATTATGGATAAGCAATGGAATATTTAATGTTTGACTCGCTAAAACAGATTCAATCACATCATAACGAATATCATAACTTTGTAATTTTTGTTGTAAACGTGCCAAAATAAATTGTCGTAATAACTCTACAACGTCACTATTTTCAACGTGGTATACTGTTTTTAAAATAGTTTCAAATAAAGAAACCATATCGATTTGCCAATTTTCTTTTTCAAAAATAGACACAATACCAATGGCTTGACGACGCAATGCGTACGGATCATTCGAACCACTTGGTATCATTCCTTTTAAGAAGAAACTAATCAATGTATCTAGTTTATCAGCAACAGCCAACAATGCTCCAGATATACTTTCTGGTAAAGCACCGTCACTTGATAAAGGCAAATAATGCTCTCTAATGGCTTGTGCCACTTCTATACTTTCACCTTTATCTAAAGCATATTTTTCACCCATAATTCCTTGTAATTCTGGGAATTCACCAACCATATTTGTCACTAAATCAAATTTATAAATTTCTCCTGCTCTTACAGCATGTGTCACATCAATTTGTAACAAGTTTGAAAGAACTGTTAAAATGGCTCTTGTATTTGACATTTTGTCATAGACAGATCCAATTTTCACATGGAAGTTAACATGTTTTAGTTTCTCAACTGCTTGTGCAATCTGAATTTTAGCATCTTCTTTTGTAAAGAATAGCGCATCTTCTAAACGTGCTACCAACACTTTTTCATTTCCTTTAACCACATTATCTAAATGTTGATCATTCCCATTTCTAACAGAAATAAAGAATGGTAATAATTGACCTTCTTTATTTTTAACATAGAAATAGCGTTGGTGCTCTTTCATTGTGGTGATAAGCACTTCATCAGGTACAACCAAATATTTTTTGTCAAATGTTCCAAAAAATGCAGTTGGATACTCCACAATGCTTGTTACTTCTTCAAGCAACTCTTCATCTAATTCCACAACCCAATCATTTTCTTGTGCTAACGCATCAATTTGTGACACAATCAATGATTTTCTATCTTCTTGATTAACTAACACATATTCTTTTTCTAACTGTGAAACATAGTCGCTTGGTGTCAAAACTGTCGTTTCTTGTCCTAAGAAGCGGTGGCCTCTTGTTGTTGTACCTGTTTCTACACCCAAAATATCAAATGGAATGATAGTATCTCCGTAAAGAGCGATTAACCAATGAATAGGACGAATATATTTCAACGTATGATTGCCCCATGTCATTGAAATCGGAAAAGTCATTTTTAAGATTACATCTTTTAAACCAGACAAAATAGATAATGTATCTTGTCCTTTAATTGATTTTTTAACATGAACATACTCAACACCTTTAATATCCTCAAAGAAAATATCATCTGTTGATAATCCTTGCCCGTTGACAAAACCAATAGCGGCTTTTGTCCATTGACCTTGTTCATCTAAAGCAATTTTTTTTGCCGGACCTTTGGCAACTTCTTCTATATCTTCTTGTTTTTCAACAACTTCTTTAACAATAACTGCCAAACGACGAGGTGTGGCATACGCAACCACTTCTTTGAATGCCAAACGATTTTCTGTTAAAAATTGTTCTACACGTTCTTTTAATTGTTCACTACTAGAACGTACATATTTAGCAGGTACTTCTTCTAGTCCAATTTCTAATAAGACATCTTTTGTCATTTATTTATCCTCCTCTAATAATTTTCGTGCTTCTTCACGACTTAACAACGGAAAACCTAAATCACGTCTTGCTTGTACAAAAGCTTTTGCGACTTCTCTAGCCATATTACGAATACGTGCCAAATATCCTGCTCTATCTGTTACAGAAATAATACCTCTTGCATCCATTAAGTTAAATGTATGACTACATTTTAAAATATAATCATAAGCTGGGTGAACTAAATTTTTCTCCATTTGCTTCAAAGCTTCTACTTCATATTTATCAAATAATTCTTTTAATAATGGAGCATCACTTGTTTCAAATGCGTATGTAGAATGTTCAAACTCTGGTTGAATAAAAATCTCACCATATTTTACTGTATCGGTCCATTGTAAATCATACACGCTTTCTACTTCTTGAATATAAGAAGCTAAACGCTCTAAACCGTATGTCAATTCTGCTGTAACAGGTTTACATTCTAAACCACCAACTTGTTGGAAATATGTAAACTGTGTCACTTCCATACCGTCTAACCAAACTTCCCAACCTAAACCAGCACATCCTAAAGACGGATTTTCCCAGTTATCTTCTACGAAGCGAATATCATGCTCTAAAGGATCAATCCCCAATGCTTTTAGACTATCCAAATATAATTCTTGAATATTATCTGGAGAAGGTTTCATAATGACTTGAAATTGATGATGCTGGAACAGTCGGTTTGGATTTTCACCATATCTTCCATCTGCTGGACGACGAGATGGCTCAACATACGCTGCATTCCAAGGCTCTGGTCCAATAGCTCTTAAAAACGTATAAGGGCTCATTGTTCCTGCCCCTTTTTCCGTATCGTACGCTTGCATCAATAAACAACCTTGTTTAGACCAATAATTTTGTAATGTTAAAATAATTTCTTGTAAGGTCAATCCTTTTTTCATATTTTATATCCTTTCCTATCTTCTCGTTCTTATAAAAGAATGGCATAATCATGCCACATTTTACCATATTTTTAATCAATTCACAACGATACAATACGATATACTAAGCTATTAAAATAATGTATATATAAACATTTTTATTGTTTTTTTACAAAAAATATTGAATCTCCGTCAAATCTGTTGGTACAACACGATTTATTATAGAGCCAAAATAATATAAAAAGCCTAAACTAGCATTGGCTAGTTTAGGCTTAGAGTGATTTTTATTCAACTGGTGTAATATCATTTTCGATAATAACTTTAATCGCATTATGTTCACTTGCTTTACCAAAAATTTCATATGCTTCTTCAATTTCACTTAATTTGAAGTAGTGTGTTACTAATTTTTCTGGTTGAATTTTGTTTGCTGCTAATGCTTGTAATAATTGAGGTGTTGTATTTGTGGATACTAAACCTGTTGTAATATTGATGTTGTGAATCCATAATCTTTCAATATCGAATAAAACAGGTTTTCCATGTACACCCGCATTTGCGATTGTTCCATCAATCGCAATAACTTTTTGACAGAAGTCAAATGTTGCAGGAATACCAACAGCCTCAATGGCTACATCGACACCACGGTTATCTGTTAATTCAAATACTTTTTGAATTGCTTCGTCAACATTAGAAGAATTGATTGCGTGTGTTGCACCAAATGACAATGCTCTTTCTAAACGGTTGTCATCAAGGTCAATCATAATGATTTTTGCTGGTGAGAAGAATTGAGCTGTTAATAAAGATGCCAATCCAACTGGTCCAGAACCAACGATTGCTACGGTACATCCTGGTGTTACTTTACCTTTAAGAACCCCAATTTCATATCCTGTTGGTAAAATATCTGATAACATTACTAATGCTTCGTCAGATAATTCTTCTGGTGTATGATATAAAGTTGCATCTGCATGTGGTACACGTAAAAATTCTGCTTGTGTTCCGTCGATTAAGTGACCGAAAATCCAACCACCTTCGTCTTCACAGTGTGCATAAATTCCTTTTTTACAGTAATAACATTTACTACATGAACATACACATGAAATAAGTACTTTATCCCCTTTTTTAAAGTTTGTTACTGCTTCACCAACTTCTTCCACAACACCAATACCTTCGTGTCCTAAAATAGTGCCACTTTTAACAGCAGGAACATCTCCTTTAATGATGTGTAAATCGGTACCACAGATTGTTGTTTTTACCATGCGAACAATAGCATCTGTTGGTTTTAAAATAACCGGTTTGTCTTTTTCTACAAATTTTGCTTCTCCTGGTTTAACATATGTATAGGCTTTCATAATTAACCACCTTTCTTCTATATGATTATATTATGCCACATTTTTTACAAAAAATACATAACTTTTAAATACAAAAATCATCGAATTTATTGTTTATTCGGCACAAAAATAAGATGCACTAACGAATGTGAAAAAGAAATATAATGAACAAAGCTATCACAACTTGAAAAAGCCCCACACTCAATCCATAAATAGCAAATTTAGGACCTTCTTTTAGGAATTTTTTTATATCCAGTCGTAATCCAATAGCGGCTAAAGCAATGGTTTCAAACCAACTGCTTACAAATTTTGCACTGGATACAAAAACTGGTAGTATCCCTATGGTACTATTGATAAGGCAAATCAATAAAAATAAGCACACATACCACGGAATAGGGAATGTTTGTCTTTTTTGGACAACTATTGGCGAATGATGTTTTTTAAACACTACTTTTTTACAAGCATATACAACAAATACTAAACACATAATACGTGTCATCTTGTATAGCATCGCAAATTTAACGGTTTCTTCGCTGACTAAGCTTGCTCCTGCCACTACTTGACCTACCGATTGCAATGTACCACCTAACAAGGCACTTTTGGACATCAAAGCATCTTGAAACAGTGCAGTCGCTAAAAATGGTAATGTTAACATCATCACAGTCCCTAATAAATTGACTAATGTGACAATTTGACCTTTCTCATCATCTTTAGCATGTATTGCCGGTGCAATAGCACCGATAGCTGATGATCCACATACAGCATTTCCTCCCGCCATCATCAAACTCATCTCATCATTAAACCCAATACGTCTTCCTAAAAAATAAGTTCCTATTAACACAATAGACATATTGAGGAAAATATATCCGACACCATTGATGCCCATTTGACTAATCGTTTGAAAAGTTACAGTAAATCCTAATAAAACAACAGAACACTCAAGAAGCTTACTTTCAGAAAATTTTGTTCCTTTATTAAATATTTGATGCTTTAAAACAGTATTACCAAATAAAATGCCTAACAAAATAGCTAATGTTGCTGGTCCTCCTATGGCAATATAGCTTGATACCATTTTTGCCATAACCGTGACAAAAAAAGCAGCTATTACACCTGGTAAAAGAGGTTTTATTGATATTTTCATATACTGACACTTCTTTCTAATCTTTTATGTTTATCTTACACAATATGCTCCCTTTTGAATAGGTATTTTACTAAATTCTAACAATCAATTATGAAATATACACTACGACTGAAATTTATCTGTTAATTTAATTTTTTATTAGATGTACTAATTTCGATTACTTTCTATTATTTAATAGTAAAAAAGCTTGAAATCAACACATAAACGTGTTAATTTCAAGCTTTTTCGTTAACTCTTTATTTATAAGACGGTTTGTCGAAACCTTTGAATTGTTCATCAATCACTTTGTTGAAATCATCTGATTTCACAACGTCGATAATGTCTTTTGCAAATTGTGCATCTTTGTCTTTTGTATTGACAACAACACGGTTACGATAATTGTCATCCATTTTTTCAAGAACAAGTGCTGTTGTTAAATCTAATCCAGATGCTAAAGCGAAGTTACCTGGTACAGCTGAAATATCAGAAGATTCGATAGCTCTTGGTAAACCAGCAGCTTCAATTTCGTTAAAGACTAAGTTTTTTGGATTTTCAGCAATATCTTTTTGAGAAATTTTCAATACATCTACATCCGCATTTAATTTTAATAAACCTTGTTGACTTAAAATATTATATGCACGTGCAGCATTTGTTGCATCTCCTGGTAATGATAACTCTGCTTTTTCTGGTAATTCAGATAATGATTTATATTTAGATGAGTAAATACCCATTGGTGCTGTTGGTACTTGAATTAAATCAGATAATTGTAAATTATTTTTTTGAGCAAAGTTTTTCATATAAATGATATGTTGGAATAAATTAGCATCTAATTCTCCAGCTGCTAAAGCATTATTTGGCTGTACATAATCTGTAAATTCTTTTACTTCTACTGTATAACCTTTTTTCTCTAGACCTGGTTTAATAGCTTTTTTCACCATATCCGCATAAGGTCCTGATGTTGCACCAATAACTAAATTTTTCTTTTCTTGTGGTTTCTCTTTGTCCGCTGCTTTTTCTGTTTGTGCACCACATGCCACTAATGTAACAGCTGATAAAGTTGTTAAGCCTAATAATAGTAATTTTTTAAATGATTTTTTCATATACATTCTCCTATTTCTTCGTTAATTCTGCTAATTTGTCGCCCGATATTTGAATAATTTGGACAACTAATACTAAAAAGACAATCGTCACAATAAGTGTCATATTATCATAACGATAATAACCATATCGAATAGCTAAATCACCAATCCCCCCTCCTCCAATTGCTCCAACAGTAGCACTATAAGCAATAATGTTAATAAGTGTTAACGTAATGCCTTGTATAATGCCATAAGTTGCTTCAGGTAGTAAGACAGAGGTAATGATTTGCCATGTTGAAGCTCCAGAAGCCACACTCGACTCCAAAACACCTTTGTCTATATTTCGCAAAGCCGTTTCAACTAAACGTGCCAATAATGGCACTGCCGCTACACTAAGCGGTACCACGGCTCCCATAGCACCTGTTGATTTTCCAACAAGTAATTTTGTAACAGGAATCAGAGCAACCATTAAAATAATAAATGGAATGGAACGTATCATGTTAATAATCATATTAGAAATGGCTCTCACTACATGATTTTTCCATATTAGCCCTTGACTTGTAATATAAAGTAAAATACCTAACGGAATCCCTAATACAATCGCAATGATAAGCGATAAACCTACCATAATGCTTGATTCCTGTATTGCTTTCACAAATTCTGGTCCAATTTCTTGAATAAATGTTTCAATCACAAGACGTCACCACCTTTACCTGTGATACGACACTTCTTAAATAACTTAGTGCCTTTTCCTTTTCTTCATCTTTTCCGGATAAAGCAATCGTTAAATGCCCCAATGGCTCATCTTGAATATACTCAATTTTTCCTTGCAAAATTGACACAGATACCTCAAATAAATCTTTTAGTTTATCAATAACCGGTTCTTCGGCATTATTGGAATGAAACACTAACGTTAAAAGAGTGTCTTTTTCATTATGATTAAACACTTGACTTGGTAGAGCATCATCATATAAACTCGCAACAAATTGTTTCATCAAATCTGATTGTGGATGTGCAAACAAGTCATACACACGATTGCTCTCAACAATGCGTCCTTTCTCCATAACAGCAACTTTATGACAAATGGATTTAATCACTTCCATTTCATGTGTTACCAGTACAATCGTAATACCTAATGATTCATTGATTTTTTTTAATAAAGATAAAATTTGTTTTGTTGTTTCCGGATCTAATGCACTCGTTGCTTCATCGCATAATAAAATCTTTGGATTATTTGCCAATGCTCTTGCAATACCGACACGTTGCTTTTGTCCCCCCGATAATTCTTTTGGATAACTCGTTGCTTTATCGGATAGCCCTACAAGCGTTAACAATTCATTGACACGAGTAGCATGTTCTTCTTTTGGTACATTTGCCGCTACTAAATTAAAAACAATATTTTCATAAACCGTCTTAGAGGCAATCAAATTAAATTGCTGAAAAATCATACCAATGCTTGCTCTAGCACGTCTTAATTCGTTTTTATTTAGCGTTGATAAATCCACACCGTCAACTTCTATTTTCCCAGATGTTGGCTGTTCTAAAAAATTGATACATCGAAGCAAAGTACTTTTTCCTGCTCCACTATATCCAATAATACCAAATATATCACCTTTTTCGATATGCAAGTTGACTTGATGTACGGCTTGTATTTCCTGTTTTTTCTGTTTAAACAGTACACTAACATCATCAATTTTTATCATATCAATCTCCTTTCTGCACAAAAAAACTCGTCCTTCATGAAGGACGAGTTTCACCCGTGGTACCACCTTTGTTTACTTATTCATCACTAAATAAGCCTCATACAGTTTAAAACTGTGACACGATAACGGGTGCTCCGTTTATTCCTAATAAGTTAGAATAACCACTCTAAGACCATTTCCATTAGCGATTATATTTGCTTTCACCACGCACAAACTCTCTACAATTATCCACTAATGTTCTTCTTTTCACTGCGTTTTATGAGAGAAATTATAATATTGACTCATCATTTTGTCAATATTTTTTTATTATAATCTACACAAAATTATGGTTGAACAATTCGACGCACATATTTTAATTCTTTTTCATAGGGTGTTCCTAAAATGGACATCATTTCTAAAGAGGCATTTTCATTTGGAGCGTGTAGCATGACACCTTTATCGACGTAAATACCTACATGATGTATACCTTGCTCATTTTCAAATAATAGTAAATCACCTAAAGACGCTTTATCTTTTGGTATCTCTATACCATCAAGCACTTGCTTCGTTGTATCTCTGGATACTTGAATATCTAATAAACGATACAAAGTATGTACCAAACCACTACAATCAAAGCCATTACCACTTGTCCCAGCCCATGTATAGTCTATCCCAATCAATGATTTTCCAATCGTCATCATCTCTTCTAATGAAGTCATAGATCCTCTCACGATTGCATCTGATTTTTGAATGGTCGCTTTTCCATTTAAGGTTTCCACAATAAAATCCGTTGCTGTTTCATCTACTAATGGTAAATAAGAACCGATTGATAATGTTATATCACTATTCTCTAATCGTCCTTTGGTCGTTGCTTTACTCACAACAATTTGTTTTTCAGCTCTTTTAAACGTTTCTGGAATATCAGATAAATCTTGAGTAAAGACCCACCCGATATACCCATCCACATCTTTACCATTAGGCTGTTGGAGTGCAACAACTTTTGTATAATCACCACTTGTTTCAAGTACCCTTACCGTATCGGCATACAGCAATTCTGAATCGACTAACTGGTCATGCAATAATTGAACACGCTGTTCATGATTTAACACATAAGGTTCTTTTTTCAATGCTTGCTCGTATAAAATATCTTTTACAGGATGTGATGTAGGTGCCTTAAATAAAAAAGTCGAAAAACGATTGACTACTTTTAATTGTTTCTCTGCCGTCCATTGATTAGATACTTGATTTGTATCTGTTTCTTGAACAACAGATTGTGTTTGATTCTGTTTCATCAATAAATAAATGAAAATAGAAAATATCATCAACAGTAAGACTACACCCATACCTATTAAATGTGTTTCTTTTTTCTTTACGTGTTTTTCAGTTCTTTTCATTCTCTCACCATTAACATTCTAATTTTGTGACATAATACGATTTGTCTTTTTATCAATCTTACACTTACAACCTAGATAACGTCAATATTTTTGAATGCTAAAAATGAACCGACAATGTTGAGTTGTCGGTTCACCATATCATATTTATGAATGTCGTCGTCTTTTTTATACTTCTAAAAAGGTGAACACATCTTTTGAAAATGTATCTGCATTTTGAAAAATAGAACCATGTCCTGCATTAGAATAAATAATCAGTTGACTACCCGAAATTTTTTCGTGCATATCATAAGAATTTTCGGTTGGCACTTGCATATCATTGTCGCCATTGACAATGAGCGTTGGTTGCGTAATAAAACGTAAATCATCACTTTGTGATTTCCCCCAACGTTTGATTGCTTTTAATTGTGTTAAGAAAGCAGACACTTTCATCGCTTTATCTGCATAGCTATCTTGTCTTATGTTCATGCGATTTAACACTTTTTCTGCCTCAAGTTTTCCTTGTTCATCATGATTATAGAAAATATAGCGTTTTGGATCGACACGCTCCAAACTCGCTTTTAACATATAGCGAAAAGTCTTACCAGTCACCTTATCTACTTCTTTACCTCCACGAGAAGCTGTTCCAGCTAAAATTAACTGATTGACCAATTCGTTGTTTAATCGAACGATTTCTTGTGCAATCATACCACCCATAGATAAACCCAGAAGATTGATTTTTTCATACCCAAGTTCTTGAATAATGGTAATAGCCTGCTCTGCCATTCCTGGAATAGTACCGGCTACTTTCCCCTCACTTGCACCAACACCAGGTAAGTCTAAAACAATGATATGTTGTTTTTCTGAAAGTAAATCAAGTAATTTTGGATCCCAATTATCCAAAGTAGCTGCTAAATGAATAAGCATTACCAAAGGTAGTGCTGACTTCCCTTTCCCAAGTTCTCTATACGCAATTCGGTTACCCGAAACCATAATATACTCATTTTTTGTTGTAATATACGACATATTTTCTCCTTTATACTAAATCACTCTAAAATGTTAATACTGTCTTACCTTTAGAACGTCCATTCGCTACTTTATCTAAAGCTTCATTCACTTGTTCAAATGGATAAACTGTATCAATAGACGGTTTAATCATACGTTCACTAAAAATATCAGCAACTTCTTGTAATTGTTCTCCATTACTTTCTACAAAAATAAAATGATAGTGTACACCATATTGACTTGCCATTTTATCAAATTTGCGGCCTGCCAATCCAAATAAAAATTGTTTCCACTTTGGTAAATGCATTCGTTTGGCAAAATCACCATTTGGCATGGCACGTAAAGAAACGAGATGTCCACCTTTTTTCATAATAGACATTTGTTTCTCTGTTTCTTCTCCACCAAGGGTATCTAAAACATAATCAACTTCCTTTAATAAATTTGTATAATCTTCTTTTTTGTAGTCAATAAAACGGTCAGCACCTAAAGCTAACACACGGTCTTCATTGACACCATCTCCATTCGTAATAACGGTTAGACCTTTAGCTTTTGCAATAGGAATTGCCATGCCTCCAACGCCGCCTGTGCCTCCAGAGATGAAAATAGTTTTTCCCGCTTTTGCATCCATCAATGCCAAAGACTGCATAATAGTTAATGCTGTAAGAGGAATAGCCGCTGCCTCAATATCTGTTAAATATTCAGGGACTTTGGCTAATGCTGATGCATCAACAGCAACAAATTCTGCAAAGGCTCCAATGCTATTTAATGGTAAACGAGCAAAAACACGATCTCCTACATGAAATGTTTTGACATTTGATCCTATTTTTTCAACAAAACCGACTACTTCATTACCTGCCGTTTGTGGTAATTTATATGGAACAATCATCTTTACTTCACCACGAGAAATCATATTGTCAACAGGATTTACACCAGCTGAAACGACTTTCACTAACACTTGATGCGGTTTAATTTCAGGTATATCCATTTCTGTTAAAGTTAAGGTAATATTTTCTTTATGATAAGTTGTATGTTGTGCTACTTTCATTTTGTATTCTCTCTTTCTTTTTGTGTACTTGTATCTGATTCAAGTCTATCTTTATGTTTAATAAAATCTGACTATTATATTAGTCAGATACGATTTTGTCCTACTTCTTGATAAAGATTATGAATGACATCATCTAATGTTTGTTTTGATAGCTGGTTTTCTAATAGACGTTCAGCATCTGAAAAAATAGGAAACATAGCTTTTTCAATATGTTTTCCAACAATACATTCCCTATTGGCATGTTGGTGAATTTGAAAAAGACTAATAGTGTTAACTTCTTGTGTTGCATAATAAATTTCTAATAAAGAAATTTCTTTGGCAGTCTTACTAAGTTCATAGCCTGATTTTCCTTGTCGAGATGTTAAAAGACCTGCATTTTTCAATAGTGCAATCACCTTACGAATATAACTTGCATTTGTTCCCACACTTATTGCCAATGACTGAGAACTTAATACTTCCTTACTTTCGCTAATCATCGTCAAAATATGAAGAGCAACAGAAAATTTTGTATCCATAACGGCTCCTTTCGTAGTTGTATCTGATACAAGAACAACTTTAACATAAAAATATTTTTTTGACAAGCTTTTTTGATAACAAAAATAAAATAAAAATGACTTTTTATAAATATCTATCATCTTTCTAAGAAAATAAGACAATATATCCCGTCTTTATTTTAAATAGTTGCGATAAACAAAATATGTGCTAATATAATTTATAACAAATGAACTAGAAAGGACAAAACATAATGTCTACTTTACACACATTACAACAAACTTTAGCACATCAACAAGTTGATTTATGCTTTATACAAAATCCAAGTACTATTGGTTATTTAACAGGATTTCATAGCGAACCACACGAACGAGTGTTTATGCTTATCCTTGTACCAAATGATAAACCATTACTAGTCTTACCTGCTTTAGATTATGAATTAGCTAAAGAAAGTACAACAGGATTACAATTTTTACCCCACTTTGACAGTGAAAATGTTTGGGAAAAATTGGCACAAACATTACGCCCATATATTTCTCAAGCAAAAAAAGTATCTATTGAGAAAAACTTTGTCACAATGCAAACATTAGAACATTTAACACGTATCTTACCAACCATTCAATTTACGCACGATGTTTCAAGTACGATTGAACAATTAAAACTAATCAAAACACCAGAAGAAATCACTTTATTAAAAGAAGCAGGAAAAACAGCCGACTTAGCTACTAAAATTGCCGCTCAAACATTACAAGAAGGCATTACAGAAAGTGCTGTTATTGCAGAAATTGAATACCAACTAAAAAAACAAAACGTATCCAAAATGAGTTTCGACACAATGGTACTTTCTCAAGCAAACGCAGCAAATCCACATGGTAACCCAGGCTTAAATAAAATTCATTTTAATGAATTTGTACTCGTTGACTTAGGTACAATGCACCAAGGGTACGCTAGCGACATGACACGTACACTATTCTTTGGTGATAACCTATCCAGTGAACAAGAAAAAATTTATAACATTGTTCTTGAAGCACATCACACAGCAAGAGATATGGCAAAAATTGGTATGACTGCTAGCGAATTAGATGCTATTGCCAGAAATATTATTACAAAATACGGATATGGCGATTATTTCACACATCGCCTAGGCCATGGTATTGGACAAACCGTTCATGAATTTCCGTCTATTGCCTCTGGCAATGATTTTGTACTTCAAGAAAATATGTGCTTCTCTATTGAACCAGGTATTTATATTCCTGGAAAAATCGGTGTTCGTATTGAAGACTGCTTCTACCTAACACCAACAGGTGCACAATCCTTTACTTTTAGCCCGTACTCTCTAAATTGGAAAGATTATATTTAATGAAAACAGAGATAATCGACATGCTTACCAGTTCGATTATCTCTGTTTTATCATTCTAAATATTTTTAACATTAAATGAAGAAAGTTTTTTGAAATAAATTCGGCTCTTTTTATTTTAGGTCAATTCGTATTTTTCAATACTTTTATATCATTTGTTCAGACACAAAACGTGCGTATGTTTCATGTGTTTGTAAAAGTTCTTCATGTCTACCTTGTCCAGTAACACAATTATTTTCTAAGAAATAAATTTGGTCGGCATCTACAACTGTTGATAATCTATGAGCTATGACAACAATCGTACGATACTCTTTTAATTTCTTTAAACTTTGATTGATTTTATACTCTGCATCAGCATCTAAATTTGCTGTTGCTTCATCAAACAGAATATAAGGAGAATCTTTCAAATAAGCTCTTGCTATTTGCAATCTTTGCTTTTGTCCTCCAGAAAGTAATTTGCCATTTTCTCCAACTTGACTATTCAACCCTTCGGATAATTGTTTTATTTCATCTGTAAGAGATACCATGGACAATGCTTCGTCTAAGTCTTTGTCTGTCACTAGTTTGTCTATCCCAAAGCAAAGATTTTCACGAATGGTACCAGAAAGAACAGCATTGGATTGTGCCACTAAAGCAAATAATTGTCGCCAATTTCGTAAATCATATTGATAAATATCTTTTTCACCGATTTCAATACTTCCTCCTGTAATATCATAAAATCTTAAAAGGAGATTGATAATAGTTGATTTACCAGCACCAGACGGACCAACAATCGCAATTTTTTGATAAGGTTTAATGATTAGATTCACTTTATCTAATACAGGCTTATCAGAAGAATAACTAAACGATACATCTTTAAATTGAATGGTTTCAACATTCATAGAAATTTCTGTTCCTTCATACTCCTCACTAGGTATTTCTAATAAATTCATTATTTCTGTTGTAGCACCCTTTTGTTTCGCAAATTCTGCAGAAACAGACGATAATGTACCTATTGGATTTAAAAGTTGCAACAAATAAATAATAAAGGAAACTAATGTACCAACACTTAAATCTCCTAACGCTACTCTCTGACCACCATATAAAAATACAATAGCTATAACACCAAAAATAAAAAGTAGTGCAAATGGTGATTCAAACGATAGTACTAAATCTGTTTTTAAAGCGTGTTTTCGGATAGAATCTACTCTTTTTTCTTGTTTAGTTGCGATACTTTTCTCTGCAACATTTGCTTTAATCATTTCTATCTCCTGAAAAGATTCAGCAATATTCCCACTTAGTAAACTTGTTTCTTCTTGAAGTGATTTATTTGCTTTTTCACTAATATTAGAAATTGGTATAATCAACAACGCCATAATAGGTAATGTAATAATCAAAACGAGAGAAAGTTTCCAATCCAAATACAATAATACACTCACTGTTCCAATTAGAATGATAATACTTGCCACTAATTGTGGTATACTTTTTATCAAAAAATCTCTAATAACAAGTGTATCATTCACAATTCTAGAAGCTAACTCTCCACTTTTTCGATAATGAAAAAAACTCATTTTCTTACTATAAAATTGACTGATTAAATGCTTTCTAAGTGAAGCAACTTGATTCTCACCTGCCACAGCAAATACGTAATTACCAAATGACAAAATTAATGCTTGAAGTAGTAACATACCTATGAGAATACCTAAACTATTTATATCCAAAGAAGTATCTGAATCAACCACTTTTCTTAAAAAAAGAGGAATGATTAAATTTGTTAAAGATGATGCAATAACCAAAATAACTCCGAGAGACATTTTATGTGTCCACACCCACAATTTATTTTTTTTCATATAGTAACTCCTTTCAATATCTTACAATTAATAGGTCCTATTAAAAAAACAAGTAATAAAGTATACAAACAGAAGCTAAATTCTCCTAATAAATTTTATCAATAGATACAACAAATACCGACTGATAATTCATATAAAACTGAAATTTTTTAATTGCTTGTTCCTTCTCCTCAAATAATTGAAATAAAAATCCTTTTAAACAATATTATATATATTGGCAAATATTTAAAATTCTCCATCAATATAGAGCTTATTTATCAGCTGTTTGCATCACACACATTAAACCTTTTTCAAAAGAAAACGTCATCGTGTCTGTTAAAAACTCATTGCTGATTAAAGAAACAGGATACTCATAATTGGCTTTGTTCAAAGGATATTTCGCATTAATTAAACTCAATGCTTTTAAGGGGGTCATACCAATAAAGGACAAATATTTTTTCGTTTTGTCGTGTGTTAACGTATACTCTCCCGGTTCATAAAAACGTATCGTATTGCCCTTTTCAATCAAACGAAATTTTGTCAACCACTTTTGAAAACGTGATTGGTACACAAACCACAGATTACAAATCAAGTGGTCAATACGTCCACCACTTAAAGAACCCAAAATGATAATTTCTTCAATATCATCGTCATTTTCTTGGCTTAACACATGCATAAGAGCATACTGCAAATCAGTATCATCCTTTTCACAAGGCAACACAATACTCTCTTTACTATCCGGTTTCTCAACCGAATCAAAATCTCCAATAGCCCAGTCCAGCACATACCCAGCATCTACTAAGCGTTTGGCACCAGCATCAACACCAATTAACATATCATACGAGATTGTTTTTAAATATGCTAAATCAGGGTCTGGTGCTCCAGCACAAAAAACAATTTTTTTACCCATATTACTGCACGGCTTTCAAACTTAAAATAGCTTGCTCTATATTTGGTGCATTGTAAATATAAGAGCCTGCGACAACAATATCCACACCTGCTTCGTGACATAATTGAGCAGTTTTATCATTGATACCTCCGTCTACCTCAATGACATAGGTATACTTTCTTTCTTTACGCAATGTATCTAATTGTCTAATTTTATCTAATGTTGACGTGATAAACGCCTGACCACCAAAACCGGGATTTACTGTCATGACAAGCACTAAATCTACATCTGCTAAAATAGGTTCAATTGCACTTACTGGTGTCGCAGGATTGATAACAACTCCAGATTTTACACCAGCCTGTTTAATTTGTTGTAAAACACGGTGTAAATGTGTACACGCTTCATAATGAACGGAAATAATATCCGCACCCGCTTTAGCAAAAGCGTCAATATACTGATCAGGATTTGAAATCATTAAATGACAATCCAATGGTAAATTGGTAACTTTGCGAAGTGCTTCAACAATATTTGGTCCTAATGTTAAATTAGGTACAAAATGTCCGTCCATTGCATCAATATGAATCAAATCAACTCCATAGTGTTCAACTAATTTAACATCTCTTTCTAAATTGGCAAAATCTGCACTTAAAATAGACGGTGCTACTTGCATCTATATTCCTCATTTCTTTTTAGTTTATTCTTTTTAACTATTTTTTATAAATTATTTTTTTGTTTTTTATTTCATCATGAAATTGTACATAATGCTGATAACGTTGATTTAAACCTACATTCGTATCGAGTTGTTTCTTCACAGCACAATGCGGTTCGTGCGTGTGTAAACAACCACGGAATTGACAGTCCTGCTTAAATGTAAAAAAGTCAACAAAACATTGTTCTAGTTCTTGTAATGACATATCAAAAAAATCAATGGCACTAAACCCGGGTGTGTCTGCGATAAAGCACCCCTCCACATCATGTACTTCTACATGCCTTGTTGTATGACGACCACGTCCCAAATGTGTTGAAATATCTCCTGTTTTCAAATCTAATTCAGGTAATAGCTCATTTAAAAGTGTTGATTTACCTGCTCCCGATTGTCCCATTAAAACCGAAAGCTTACCTTGTAAAACATTTTTTAATGTTGATAATACATTTTCTTGGTGTGAATAAAAGACTGTATATCCTAATTGCTCATAATACTGACACATTTGATGTATAGACGTCCTATCTTCTATTAAATCACATTTGCTTACATAAATAACAGGTTGTATCATCAGCTGTTCCAATGTCACAATAAACCGATCTAATAAAAAACTAGAAAAATCCGGTTCAATAGCCGACATCACGATAATGCCTTTATCCACATTGCAAATAGGCGGTCGAACGAGTTCATTTTTTCTTGGAAATAGCTTTAATAATACACCTTCTTTGTCATTAGTACTTTCAAACTCAACAAAATCTCCAACCAAAGGTTTTTGATTGCTTGCACGGAAATTTCCTCTCCCTCGTGTTTGATACACTTTTTGATTAGCTTCCACATAATAAAAACCACTTAACGCTTTAATAATTTGTCCTTTTATGCCTATCACCTCATTTATTTACTACAATTCTATCATAAAGTACCTACTCGGAACAGATAAATCATTTTCTATTTAAAAAATATGATAAGATAATCTTCACTCATCTATTAGTATTTTTGAATATACATTTAATCTTATATTGATTATACCATATTAACAGAACAATACGAACGATCGACTATACTTGTCTTTATACCAAACCGTGTTGGTGGCTTTCAGCCACCAACACGGTTTTACGAAGTACCATAAAAACACAAAAAGCACCCTAAGGTGCTTCTCGTATGACTATTCAACGTCTTCTTTAATGTCTTCAACAGATTCTTTTACATCTTCTACAACTTCTTCAGCTGTATCTTTTACTTTTTCTGCTTTAAATGATAGTTGAGATTTCAAACCTTCAACATTTTCTTTTAATGTGCCACGTAATTCTTCTGTTGATTGTAAAGCCGCTTCTTTTAATTCTTGACCTTTAATGCTTGCTAGTTCAACATAATCTAAAGCAACAGCTTTTAAATCTTCTGCTTTATCAGCAATATCTTCACGTAATTCTTCACCTTTTTTAGGTGCGTATAATAATGCTACAACAGCTCCTGTTGCCGCTGCTAAAACAGTTGTAAATACATATTTTAATTTCATGTTATTCTCTCCTTATCTCATTAAAATTTTTTGATTGTTGTTGGTTTTTTCTTTGTTGTCGATTTGAAAATTTTGCTGACTGCACTTCCCATTTTCACAACAGACTTACTTGCTTGTTTTTTTCTTAAAACAAATGATTTTGATAAATTGTTCGCAGATGTATTCACATTTGAAACAGATACACCTAATTCACCCAATGCTTTAAAAACAGGATCTGTTTGTTCTAATTTACCATTGATGTCATTGACTAAATAATTCGCTTTATTTAATAAGCCTTCAACTTCGATTGATAAACTATCAACATCTTTTGTGACAATATCAAGACTATTTTTTACTTCATTCAATAATTGATTTGTTGTTTTAACAACACCCATCAATCGTTGTATAAATAATACTAATACAATCACTAACACAATGCAAGCAACTAACAACAAAGATAATAAAATATTATTAAAGCCCATAATGTTCTCCTTGTTCTATGTTTTTCTGTTTTCTTTTTCTCTTTTCTTGAATGATACGTGATAAATCAGTAATCACTGGTAACTCAATTCTAAAAGTAGAACCACTACCTACAACACTTTCAACACTAATACTTCCTTTGTACCCTTCAATCAATTCTTTTGCAATGGATAAGCCTAAACCATTTCCGCCTTTATGACGAGATCTAGCTTTATCAACTCTGTAAAATCTCGCAAATACTTCCTTCATGTCTTTTTCAGAAATACCTTCTCCAAAATCTTGAACAGAAATTTGTACATTATTCAATGTTTTAGATAAAGACAAATGTATTTGAGGAATATCCGTTGAATATTTCACAGCATTATCCAATAAAATAATCAAAACTTGTTCTAAGTGATGACGAGAAATAGATACCCAAATTTCTGTTTCATCTTTAGGATAATCATTCTCAAGTTGAAACTTAAATTTCGGATGAATAAGCTCAAAATTATGATGAACTTGGTTGACTAAACCAACGACTTCTGTCATTTCATTTTTGTAGTGAATACCAACTTGTTCAGCTCGAGATAAATCTAACATTTCTTGTACTAATGTTTTCATTCTTCCTATCTCTGATAAAGAAGCTGTCAATGATTCTTCTAAAACTTTAGGATCATCTTTTCCCCAACGATTTAATAATTGCAAATGCCCTTCAACAATGGCAACCGGCGTTCTTAATTCATGAGAAACGTCCTCCACAAATCTTTTTTGATGTGTGATATACATAGCCATTGTATCCAATAAATCATTAAAACCAATGGATAGATCTGTTAGCTCATCGCTTTTTCTTCTTGATAAATCCATACGTTTATCAGAAAGTGCATCTTCTTTTAACTCTGCCATAATATCTGTCATGTGCTTAATTGGTTTAAAGAAAATATAAGCAACAATATTTCCTGCAATCATACAAATAACAATCGCAATCAAAGTAATAAAACCATATGTTTTATAAATATTGTTAACATGTTGATAATAGTGATTCAATCCAAATATCAGTTGCATATATCCTTTTGATTCTTGCGTTTTTTCATCAATAATGGCATGGGTTGTAATAACAACGTCTTTTTTATTATTTTTTATAACAGATAATTCATCATTTTTTGGACTAAATACTATTTTAGGAAAAGGCAAACTTTCATAAATTAGTCTATTTTCCGTATTAAAAATTCTCACTTCAATATTATCATTTGTAAAATGATAAGGTATAGCAGCCGTCGTTGAAAATTCTGTTTGACGTGTAGATGTTGTAAAGAAATCATGAAGATTTTGTTCGTTTAAAGGTTCAGATGATTGAGATAAAATACGGACCATTGTTTGAGAATATTGCGTAATTAAATTTATCTCTGATGAAAAAACCTGATCCTTTAAAAAGAGAACCATGACATAAGAAATAGATAAGTATAATAAAGAAAAAATAATACTTAACATACCTGCCCATTTCCAACGTAATGACAAGTTATTGGAAAATAACTTTTTTATCATGACCTCATAACATATCCTGTACCACGTACAGTTTGCACATAACTTTTTTGATTAGGTCTATCAATTTTATTTCTCAAATAACGAACATATACATCTACAACATTTGTTTCAACTTCTGGTTTATATCCCCAAACACGTTCTAATAGCACATCACGAGATAAGACAACATTGATATTTTCCATTAAGGTTAACAACAATTCATATTCACGTTTTGTTAAATCAATCACTTCACCGTCACGTTTTACAATACGATTTTCTTTTTCAATCATTAAATCTTTATACGTTACAACCGTTTGTTTTTGATTTTTAGCATCATCTGCTAAATCAATACGTCTAAATAGAGAGCGTAAACGTGCCAATAATTCTTCTATGGCAAAAGGTTTTACGATATAATCATCTGCCCCTTGATCTAATCCAGATACTCTATCTAAAACAGAATCTCTCGCTGTCATAATGATAATAGGCGTTTCTTTCGTTGGTCGTATACGACGACAAACTTCTAACCCATTCAATTCAGGTAACATTAAATCTAATAAAATAACATCCCACTCTTTATTTAATGCTGCGTCTAAACCGCTGCGTCCGTCATGATAGATTTCCGTTTCGTACCCCTCATGTTTTAATTCTAACTCTACAAAACGTGCTAAATTCTTTTCATCTTCAATAATCAAGACACGCTTTTTATCTGTGTGTTCCATGCTTTTCTTCCTTTCATAAAAAGTTCGATATTACTTAATAATATCATACATTAAAACGGATAAATTTACCATTAAAATTACTTTTTATTGTTCAAAAAACTCTTTATATAGTGCACGAACCGCTCTATGTTCGTCTTGGGGTGCAATACCAAAAATAATACTTACTTCTGATGACCCTTGGTTAACCATTTGAACGTTGACATTTGCATTGGCAAAAGCGTTTGCCGCACGTGCAAGCGTCCCTACTGATTCAACCATTCCTTCCCCTACAATCATAACTAAACAAATTGGATCTTTGAAGCGAACTTCATCAGCATTTAATTCATATTTTAATCGTTGTAATAAAATAGCACTTTTCTCAGGAGATAATTGATTATCACGAATTAAAATGGTAATATCGTCAATTCCTGATGGCATATACTCATAACTAATATCTAATTCATCACAAATTTTTAATGCTCTACTCCAAAAACCAACTTCTCTATTCATCAAATATTTTTCAATATAGACTGTTGTAAAGCTAGGCATACTTGCAATACCAGATACTGTATGCACTGATTTTGGAACACTTTTCGTGATTAATGTTCCCGCTGCTGTTGGATTATTCGTATTCTTTACACGAACTGGAATCCCCTCTGAAAAGGCAGGTTGTAAAGCTTCATCATGCACTACACTAAAACCAGCATAAGACAATTCACGCATTTCACGATATGTTAAATGTTCTAATTGAATAGCATTTTTTACAATATTTGGATTAGCTACACAAATACCGTCAACATCTGTAAAGTTTTCATATAATAAAGCACGTACCCCTTTGGCAACAATCGCTCCTGTAATATCTGAGCCACCTCTTGAGAATGTCACCAGTTTTCCATCTAGTGTATACCCAAAAAAGCCTGGAAAAACAACGATTTCTTTATAATTTCTTAATTTTTTTAAATTTTCATACGAAATAGGTAATACATTGGCATTTCCTGGTTCGTCACTCACGAATAATCCTGCATCTTTTGGATTGACATAAACAGCAGGTAAACCCTCTTTTCTAAAATAGGCAGCAATGAGCTTTGCATTATTATCTTCTCCGCTTGCTTTTAAAGCGTCCATAAAATACGATGGTTGTGACATATCACTTGTTATTAAAGTATGTAAATTTTCTTTTATATCCTCTAAAACAGGTTCTTCTATTTGTAAATCAGTAACCATTTGTGCATAACGTTCTAATACATGTTGAAACTGTGCGGAATAATCTTGATTATTTAATGCTTGTTCTCCTAATGCAATGAGCATATCCGTTACTTTCTCATCATCTTTAAATCTTTTTCCAGGTGCAGATACAACAACTAAACGGCGATCTGCATCAGATTTTATAATTTGAAATACTTTTTTTATTTGTTCTGCCGAGGCTAATGAACTCCCACCAAATTTAACAACTTTCATTTTATTTCCTCCATAATATGCTGATGTTTAAACTTGTTTTTGACCTTGTGTCATATAAATCGTTAAAATAGAAATATCCGCTGGATTTACACCACTAATACGGCTAGCTTGCCCTAATGTTTCTGGTTGAATGAGTTTCAAACGTTGTCTTGCTTCTGTTGCTAGACCATTGATTGTATCATAATCAATAAATGCTGGAATTTTTTTCTCTTCCATTTTTTTCAATCGTTCTACTTTCTCAATCGCTTTAGCAATATATCCTTCATATTTTATTTGAAGTTGCACTTGTTCGTGAATATCTCGTGGCAATGTATTTTCCAACGGTGCAAACTGTAAAATATCTGAATAAGTTAATTCAGGGCGTTTTAATAAATCTGATGCTAATACACCGTCTTTTAACTCTGCAGATTGTTTTTCTTGTAAAAAGGTTTGTAGTGCCTCTGTTGGTTTCAAACGTGTCGTTCTTAAACGTTCAATCTCTTCTTTAACAGATTCTTTTTTGTGTAAAAAGGCTTGATAACGTGTATCTGTGACTAATCCAATTTGATGTCCAATATCCGTTAAACGTAAATCGGCATTATCGTGACGTAATAACAAGCGATATTCCGCACGTGATGTTAATAAACGATACGGCTCAATCGTTCCTTTTGTCACCAAATCATCAATCATCACACCAATATATGCATCACTACGTTTTAAAACAAGGGGCTCTTTTCCTTGTACGCTAAGAGCAGCATTGATACCAGCAATCAACCCTTGACCTGCTGCTTCCTCATATCCAGATGTCCCGTTCATTTGTCCTGCTGTAAATAAATGCTTAATTAACTTTGTTTCTAAAGACGGACGAAGTTGATGTGGTTTAATCACATCGTACTCAATCGCATATCCTGTACGCATCATTTTCGCATGTTCCAATCCCTCAATAGAATGCAACATATCTTCTTGTACCTCTTCAGGCAAAGAAGATGACAAACCTTGTACGTATACCTCTTCTGTATGTTCTCCTTCTGGTTCTAAAAATAGTTGATGACGAGGTTTATCACTAAAACGAACAATTTTATCTTCAATGGACGGACAATATCTCGCACCAACACCTTCTACAATACCTGTAAACATCGGTGCACGATGTAAATTGCCACGAATAATCTCATGTGTTTTTTCATTCGTATACGTTAACCAACAAGGAATTTGATCGTAACGATACTCACTATCTTTTGTTTCAAAACTAAAATGATTTGGCGTATCATCACCCGGTTGAATTTCTGTTTTTGTATAATCAATCGTTGAAGATAAAACACGTGCTGGCGTTCCAGTTTTAAACCTTGCTAATTCAAAACCTAATTCCTCTAAATGCTCTGATAATTTAATAGACGGCTGTGAATTATTTGGACCAGACGAATAAACAACTTCTCCAATTATAATTTTCCCACGTGAACTTGTTCCTGCTGTTAACACAACAGCTTTTGCACGGTATACAGCACCTGTATGTGTCATGACACCACAACATGTATTATTTTCAACAATCAAACGTTCTACTGTGCCTTGACGTAGCGTTAAATGTTCTTGTTTTTCAATGGTATGTTTCATTTCTTGTGCATATAAATGTTTATCAGCTTGAGCACGTAATGCTTGTACCGCAGGCCCTTTACCAGTATTTAATAAACGCATCTGAATATACGTTTTATCAATATTTTTTCCCATTTCTCCACCAAGAGCATCAATCTCACGTACCACAACACCTTTTGCTGGTCCTCCAATGGAAGGATTGCACGGCATAAACGCAACCATATCTAAATTGATTGTTAATAATAATGTGTCTTGTCCCATACGTGCTGAGGCAAGAGCTGCCTCCGAACCGGCATGTCCTGCTCCAACAATAATGACATCATAATGTCCTGCTTCATACATTTCAACCATATATATCTCCTTAACTCTATTGATTTTTTATTCTTTTCGTATTCATTTCAAATCATTTGAACGCATACTATTTTTTCTTTGTTATATATACTCTTATTGCTTACTTAACACAAACTTTAAAGCTGATTAATTTTATTTTCCTAAACAAAATTGACTAAATAGCTCTGTCAATAATTCATCTTGAACCGTATCTCCTGTAATTTCACCTAACAGTTCCCAAGCTCTTGTAAAATCAATTTGAATTAAATCGACTGGCACTTCTAAATCAATAGCTTGTAAAACATCTTTCAATTTTTCAATGGCTTGTTGAATGAGCGTAATATGTCGCACATTCGATACATACGTCGCATCTTTATCATTTACTTGTCCAGCAAAAAACCACTCTGCAATTTTTTCTTCTAATTTATCAATACCTTGATTATTTAATACGGATAAAGGAATCACATTATCCATATCAGTATATGGCAATAACTCCTCCATATATAACTGACTAGGCAAATCTATTTTGTTTAGTAAAATTAAACGTTTCATACCTTTTGTCATCTCTAATAATGATTTATCTTCATCTGATAATTGTTCAGATTGATTTAAAATCAATATAATAAAATCGGCATCAAGAATAGCTTTCTTACTACGTTTCACACCAATTTGTTCGACCACATCATCCGTATCACGAATACCTGCTGTATCAACTAATTTTAGTGGAACACCTCGCACATTTACATATTCTTCAATCGTATCTCTTGTTGTACCAGCAATATCTGTTACAATCGCCTTATCTTCTCTTAATAAGCGATTTAATAAACTTGATTTCCCAACATTTGGACGCCCAATAATTGCTGTTTGTAAACCGTCACGCAAAATTTTACCTTGCTGTGCTGTCTGTAATAGATACTCTAATTTTTCTTTGACATCTATTGATTTTTCTTTTAATAGTGCCAGAGTCATTTCTTCAACTTCGTCATATTCGGGATAATCAATATTCACTTCAACTTGCGCCAATGTATTTAAAATGTCTTGACGTAACTGGCGAATCAATGATGATAAATGACCGTCTACTTGTTTTAATGCGACAGACATAGATGTATCTGTTTTTGCACGAATTAAATCCATAACCGCTTCAGCTTGAGATAAATCGATTCGCCCATTTAAAAAAGCACGTTTTGTAAATTCGCCTGGTTCTGCTAATCTCGCACCTTGCTCCAAAACCGTTTGTAACACTTTGTTGACAACAACAATCCCACCGTGGCAATTTATTTCAACAACATCCTCTTTTGTAAACGTCTTTGGTGCTTTCATCACACTAACCATAACTTCATCAATCTGTTGTAATGACGTTGGATGTTGAATATGTCCATAATGAATGGTATGTGACGGTACTTTTGTTAAATCTTTTTCTTTAAATAATGTATTCGCAATATCAATAGCCTTTTCTCCCGATAGACGCACAATACCAATAGCTCCCTCACCTAATGCTGTTGAAATTGCTGCAATTGTATCAAATTCAAACATGTTTTCACCTTTTCTATATAAAATAAAAGTGCAAACGACGCCTAGTAAAACTAAGACGAAGATGCACTTTCACTGCTCTTCATATTAACAGTTATATCATAACAAAACATTGTAAAAATGCAAGTCATTCATAACAAATTCATATCTTTTAGCACTAAATATCTTCAATACGATTGAAAAAAACAAATACTGCTTTAAGCGGTTTATATACTATAAATAAATAAATGATATTTAAAAGCATTGTTGGGATTACTTTGTTCACAAGATAGCCGAAAAAACTCATATCTACACTCCCTATCGCTAAAGCAACAAAAAACTGTAATAGATTACACAAAAAATTACTAAAAGCAACAACTAAAACTAATGTTAAAAAGGTTTTTTCTAATTTTGGCTCAATCTGTTTAATCATATACAGAATAGCCACAAATGTGACTGTATAAAAAGACAATACTGAAGCATAATACGCATCATAAATCAAACCAAATACAATAGCTAATAAAACACCATGACTTCTTGGTATCCAAAAATTTATCATGATAAGCATGGTTAAAAAGAGTTGTGTCACCATAATAAAATCAGGTGTAAAAAACATATTTTTTGTATATACAGATATTACACCGTCAAAAATAATAGCTGCCAATAACAAAATCGGAATAAAGAGATAATCTACGATATAACGTTTCATTGGCTAACACTCTCACTTCCACGTTTAATGACAGTGACATATTTAATATCATAATGATCACTCGTTGGTGTCACCATGACTTCTTTAAATAATCCCGTATTATCGACTGCTACCGAAGAAACTTTTCCAATCGCTAAAGAGCTAGGGCCTACACCGTTCATACCTGATGTCATCACATTTTGCCCTTCTTTTATATCTGCGTCTAAACGTACATTAGACATCACATACATTTTTGACTTACTATCATATTTGTTAATGACACCATATTCTGTTTTATCTCCAATTTGTATCATTGCAGAAACAGAAATATTGGTAGATTGTACACTTGTTAATAATCCGACTTTTGCACTCGTCGCATTTACAGAAATAATACGACCAATTAATCCATTATTTCCCATAACAAGCATACCAACCTGTAATTGTGCATCTGTTCCTTTGTCAATAATTAATTGTTCATTCCACATATCTGGTGTTCGTGCAATAACAGCACTCACAACAGTTGTGTAATCTGATAAATTCCCTTTTAATTCAAGTGCTTTTTTTAGTTGTTCATTTTCTTTTTCTAATGTTTCATTTTTAGATTGTAATTCAAATAAGTGATCAATATGAGATTTCAATACTTTATTCTCTTCATAAGTACTGAATAATCGAGAAATAGACTCTCCGAGTCCATTTACCCATTCAACAGGTTTACCAAAAATACGATTAACTAAACTAATAGATTCATTCCCTGTTGACAAAATCGTATTTTGACCTCCATTAAATGTAGATAGTACTGCTAAAGCAATAAACACTACCATTGTGACGACAAAAAAAAGTAACTTTCTATTATTAAAAAATTTATTCAATCTTTTTCCTCCTTGTCGTCTTTCACATGATACAATCATACCACCACATACAAATTTTTTCATTACAAATTTACTATTTTTTGAAAATTTTTTATAAACGAAAAAAACAAAAAAACTATTCGAGAAAAAAACAAACATTATTTTTTGTTTTTACCGAATAGTTCCCATTATTTTTCTAAAACATTTATGCTAATTCAATTTTGATGATTTTAACTTTCATCACACCCCCAGGAGTGTCGATAGCTACTTCATCATTTAATTTTTTACCAATCAACGCACGAGCAATTGGAGAATCATTAGAAATTTTACCTTCTAACGGACTTGCTTCTGCTCCACCTACAATCGTATATGTTTCTTCTTCCCCGTCTGGTAACTCAATAAAAGTGACTGTACGTCCTAAAGATACTTCATCTTTAGCAATATTATGATCATCAATAATTTCTGAGAAACGTAACATTTTTTCAATCGTTGTAATACGACCTTCTACAAATGCTTGTTCATCTTTTGCTGAATCATATTCAGAGTTCTCAGATAAATCACCATAACTACGAGCTACTTTTATACGATCAATAATTTCTGGTCTTTTCACTAATTTTAACTCTTCCAATTCAGCTTCTAATTTTTGTTTCCCCTCAAGCGTCATTGGATATGTTTTTTCTTCCATGTTGTTTACACAACCTTTCATTCATAATTCAAAGTAGTAGCAATAAGATACCATGAACTGATTAGAAAATCAATTCAAAATTAAAAAATATATTGCTTATATCAAAAACTTATAAATTATCACTAAAAATTTTCGTATGTTTGTACATTATTGATAGTGTTATTTACTTTTTATGCAATAAGTCTTTAGCGTGTAATAATGCAGTATCTGTAATATCATCACCAGCTATCATACGTGCAATTTCAACTATTCTTTCCTCTATTGTTAATAGTGATACATATGTTTTTGTTCTATCCTCAACAATTTCTTTTTTCACAACTAAATGATGATCAGCAATTGCTGCTACTTGAGGTAAATGTGAAATACATAATACTTGTGTATCATGAGCAATCAAAGACATTTTATTTGCAATCGCTTGAGAAACACGTCCACTTACTCCTGTATCAATCTCATCGAAAATGACGGTTGAAATACCTTGTGTTTTTGTGAAAATTGTTTTTAAAGCAAGCATCATACGTGATAACTCCCCGCCACTAGCTACTTTAGCTAAAGGTTTTAAAGGCTCACCAATATTTGTCGCAATTAAAAATTCAATATCATCAATACCATTGGCCTTAAATTTCACTTTATCTTGATGTTCTTTAAAATGTACTTTAAACATCACTTTATCCATATATAAATCAGACAATTGTGTATGAATACTTTGTTCTAAAATCATTGCTTTTTCTTTTCTTAATGTTGATAATACTGTAGCACTTTCAAGTAATAACTCTCTATCTTTTAAAAAGGTTTGTTGTGCTTTTTGCAAATAACTGTCTTTATTTAATAATGTATCTAGTTCCAATTTAATAGCATCATAATAAGCACGCACCTCATCAATCGTCTGCTTACCAAAAGATTGTTTTAACTGATCCAATTCATTTAAACGGTCATCAAAAGCTTTTACCGTTTCTTCATCGTATTCAATTATTTCCAATGCTTTAGCAATATCTTTAGATACTGTTTGTACTTGTTCATAGACATCATTTAATACAGTATCAACATGATGATACGCATCTCCTAAAAGGGACAATTCAGATATAGCTTTAGACAATAATTCTTTCACACTAATATTATCATCTGACAAAAGCATATCGACATTTGTCAATGCTCTTAGTCTTGTCACATCTTCTTGTATCTGTTTTAACGTTTGTTCCACTTGTACATCTTCATGCTCTTTTGGATTTACTTTTTCAATCTTTTTAATCTGGGATTCCAATAAAGAAATTCTGTTTGTGTCTTGCTTATCCGATACCATCAATTCTTTCAATGTTTTTCTTGATGACGTATACGCTTGATATAGTTGACGATAACGATCCATTTCCTTGGATATCTCTTGCCCTCCAAACACATCTAACATGAACAAATGTTGCGTATCGTCCATTAAATGTTGATGCTCATGTTGACCATGAATATCAATTAAAGAAGAACCTATTTCTTTTAAAATTGATACTGTCACCAAAATACCATTGATACGAATCGTATTCTTACCCGTTTTATGTAATTCTCGATAAACCATTAACTGATTATCCTCATAAGGAATATGATGCTTTTCAAGCATTTTTTGTGTTTCAATCAAATTATCAATATCAAATAAACCTTGAAGAATAGCTTTATCTTGCCCGAAGCGAATGTACTCACTTGAACCTCTTGCTCCAACAATCAATGACACCGCATCAATAATAATGGATTTCCCTGCTCCAGTTTCTCCAGTCAATACCGTCATACCAGAAGAAAAATCAACTGTTAATGCCTCAATAATCGCAAAATTTTGAATAGACAATGTTTGTAACATCACGTCACCTCCTTACTTTTTCACTAATGTTTCTGCAGCTTGCATGACAATATCATGTATATCCACACACACATCATTTTTGTTTAGATCATGCGTCAATTTTAAACATGCTAAAAATTCAATATTACCCGAACCACCTGTTATTGGCGAAAATGTTAAACCAATTACATCATATCCAATGCTCGTGGCAAAATGTAAAATATCATGTATCACTTCTTCATGAACATGTGTATCTTTAACAATACCTTTTTTCCCTACTTTTTCTCTACCTGCTTCAAATTGAGGTTTAATCAATACAACAACATAACTATTCTTTTCTAATATATTGGCTAAAGTAGGTAAAATCAATCTTAAAGAAATAAACGATACATCAATTGTTGCAAAATTAGGTTGCCCTCTCTTAAAATCACCTAATTGAGCATATCGAAAATTCACACGTTCCATAACATCTACACGCTCATCTTGTCGTAATTTCCAATGCAACTGATTGTATCCTACATCTAGAGCATAGCATAACGCTGCTCCATTTTGTAAAGACACATCCGTAAAACCACCTGTTGACGCACCAATATCTAACACACGCTTACCGGTTAAGTCAAGATGAAATAACTCGATTGCTTTTTCTAATTTCAATCCACCTCGACTGACATACTTCAGTGTTTCTCCTTTAATATGAAGTTGTTTTGTTATCGATAGTTTTTCTCCAGCTTTATCAATTCGTTCATTATTTTCATCATAAATCTGTCCAGCCATAATCATTCGTTTGGCTTTTTCTCGAGTATCCGTTAAACCTTGCTGGACGACTAGTAAATCTGCTCTTTCTTTTTCCATATATCTCCCATTATTTCACATAATTTAAAAAATCCAGTAATAATTCACTATCCAAAGTCGGATATACTTTTTTCAAATTATCTATTGCTTTTTCTGCACGGCTAATTTCTTGAAATAAACTTTCTCTTGCACCACTAATGCCTAATAAAGACGTATACGTACTTTTTTGCAATATAGCATCTTTCCCTTGAATTTTTCCCTCTATATCAAAAGAGCACTCTACATCTTTTAAATCATTGTGTATTTGAAAAGCTAGCCCGAAAGAACGAGAAAACGCCTCTAATAATACTTGTACTTTTTCACAAGCATTTGATAATACCGCACCAGCAAAAGTAGCATATCGAATCAAATCGCCTGTTTTGCGAGCATGAATAGATTTTAGCGTATCTAAAGAAACGTGTTGATTCTCGGCTTGAATATCGCCCATTTGACCACCAATCATACCATTTGGTCCCGCACAAATAGCTAATTGTGATACTAAAAGAACTTTTTGAATATCAGGGACATCACTTTGACAAATCAATTCAAATGCTTTTGTATTGAATGCATCGCCAGCAAGAATGGCAGTTGCCTCGTCAAATTGTTTGTGGTTAGTTAACTTTCCACGTCTATAATCATCATTATCCATTGCCGGCAAATCATCATGAATTAAAGAATAAGTATGTATATACTCTAATGCAAGTGCTATAGGATAGCCTTTTGATACATCTTTTCCTAATGCTTGTATAGTAGCTAGTAAAAGCATTGGACGTACTCTTTTCCCACCATTTGTTAATGAATAGTGCATTGCCTCTTTTAAACGAATATCATTTATAGTTGTAAGAGAATTTTCTAAATATTGTTCAAAATCTGTTATTGTTGTTTTAAATGTGTGTATATTCATAAATATTATCCATTCGTATCCAAAATAGTTTCTTCTCCATTTTCAAGAACTAGTTTTGTGACTGTTTTTTCTGCATTTTCTAATGTTTGTTTGCAATATTGACTTAATTCAATACCTTTTTGAAATTGTTTTAATGCCTCTTCTAAAGGGACATCTGCTCTTTCTAATTGTTGTACAATGACTTCTAATTCTTTTAACGCTTCTTCAAAACTCTTTCCTTTAGCCATTTTTAACCTCTTCTTTCTATTTCTTCAACAGACTGAATAACTGCATTCGCTTGCCCGTCGACTAATGTAATCGTAATGTGTTCATCTACTTTTAAATCGTGCACACTGGATACTACCTTATTTTCTTTGGTCACATAACTATAACCTCTAGACATACTTTTTAATGGACTTAATAAATCTAATTTTTGTATTAACAAATCCGCTTTCTTTTCTTTTTCTTGATTTATCTGCTTATAATATTGAAGCAACTGTGTACGCAATGCATCTACTGTTTGTTTATATTCGTCTATTTTATACGTGGGACTAACATGTTCAAACTGCCAATCAAGCTTATCAAATTGCCCTTTTTTTTGTAGCAGTAATTGTGTCATACGATTGCTGAGTGTTTGATGCATGTAGTCTAATTTTTGTACATAACTATCGTACAAACGTTCCGGTTGTGTAAACACATAAGACTGGTCTAATTGATATAATTTTTTCTTTAAACTATCTAACTCATTATTCATCGCAAGTGTTAGTCGATGAAACCATGTATCCAATGTATACAAGACATCTCTTAGTACTGGAACAGCACATTCTGCCGCAGCAGTTGGTGTTGGCACACGCAAATCTGCTACATAGTCTGTTAGCGTTGTATCCGTTTCATGCCCAACAGATGAAATAACGGGAATGGAACATTCATAAATGGCACGTACTACTTCTTCTTCATTGAATGACCATAAATCTTCAATAGAGCCACCACCTCGTGCAATAATGACCGTGTCGTATGTATATGTAGACATCATAATACGTCGTAAACTATTTACAATACTACTCGCTGACTCTTTTCCTTGAACAACCGTTGGATACACATCTAACGCAACAATCGGATACCGTCTTAAAATTGTTTGTTGTATATCGTGAATCACTGCGCCACTTTGACTAGTTACAATAGCAATTCGTTTAGGGAATCTAGGAATGGCTTTTTTAGGTGCAGAAAACAATCCTTCTTTTGTTAACTTTTCTTTTAATTGTTTATATGCTTGAAAAAGTGCACCCGCACCCGCCATTTCCAAATGTTCAATATAAATTTGATATTCTCCTGTACTTTCATATAAACTAATACGCCCTATAACAAGTACTTTCATCCCTTCTTCTAACATAAACCCTGCTTTTTTAAAAACATTTTGAAAACAAATGGCTTTAATTTTAGCACCGTCATCTTTTAAACTAAAATATTGGTGTGTCGGTCTTAAACGGAAATTTGACACTTCTGCAACTAAATGTACTTTTGATAAATGTGGATCAACATCAAATTTTCTTTTTAAATATTTGGTTAAAGCTGTGACCGTTAAGTATTTTTCTTCTGACACTGTATCACTACTTTCTATTATTGTTTTTCGTATTTTCAACAGCATGGTCAAATGTTTGTTCTAAAAGCATTGTAACCGTCATTGGCCCAACACCACCTGGTACTGGTGTTATATACGAAGCAATCTCACTAACTTCTTCACTAACATCTCCAATCAATTTACCCATATCATTACGATTCGTTCCAACATCAACAACGATTGCACCTTCTTTGACAAAATCTTTCGTAATGAAATGAGGCTGCCCCACAGCAACGACAAGTATGTCCGCTTGTTTGGTCAACTCTTGTAAATTTGGTGTACGTGAATGTGCTGTTGTAACAGTTGCATGTTCATTTAAAAGCATTTGTGTCATCGGTTTTCCAACAATATTACTACGCCCAACAACAACAGCTAATTTTCCATCAAAATCAATATTATATTCTTTTAGTAAAGTCATAATACCATAAGGTGTACATGGTAACGTCGTTTTATTTCCCAAAAAGAAATTACCAACATTCATTGGATGAAAACCGTCGACATCTTTATGATAATCAATTGCTCTTAACATTTTTTGTTCATCTAAATGGGCTGGCAATGGTAATTGAACAAGAATGCCATGACATTCTTCTTTGTGATTATAAAAATCAATTTTTTCTAATAATGCTTCTTCTGTAATATCTATTGGAAGATGTTCAATCACCGATTTCATACCAACTTTATTTACAGCTGCTTCTTTATTTCTAACATATAATTTACTTGCTTCATTTTCCCCAACAAGAAGGACAACTAATTCTGGCACAACACCCTTTTCTTCTTTAAACTGTGCGACTCTTTCTTTTAAATTCATTTGCATTTTTTCTGCCAAGGATTTTCCATCCATCTTAATTGCAACCATCTTTTCTCCTACTTCCAATTATTGATATACAACATTTTAACATATCAGATACTTGTTTTCATCTCTTAAAAAAAGCTAAATATTGAAAAACATTCACTTTTGCTTTAAAATAGAGATATATTATTTTATGGAGGTGTCACAATGACATTTGATATCAATATGGTTATTCTCATATTATTCGGATTATCAGCATTCTTTTTATTTCTATCCTTATTTACAAAAAACTCATACAAACGAGAAATAAACGAATTAAAAGACTACTCTTTTGAACAATCTCAAGAGTTATATAAACTAAGAGAACGTATCAGTTCTTTAGAAACATTTACAGGATTTTCACTATCTCAACCTTTATCTTTTACAGGTGAGTTGCGTAATCTAAGTGAATTAACAAAAGAAAATATTATTCATCTTTATTCAGAAGGTCGTTCACCAGAAGATATTTCTATTTTTGCAAATATTCCTGTTGAAACAGTACAAATTTTAATTGACCGCTATATTGATGAATCAACGAAATAAAGGAGGTCAACAATGAAACAAGCATTTCGTTTTTTAGGAATTGGCTTTCTATTGTCCGGTTTATTATTATTCGGTTTACAATATGCAGGTATGCTAACAGCTTCAACTAAACCTACCCCAGTTGGAACAAGCCAAATGACGACAACTGCGACAATGTCAACATCAAGTCAGATGACATCTACAACATCATCTTCGACAACGCAACAAAGTCAAGTATCGACAACAACGACAACATCTTCATCTACGTCTACATCTGCTGCAACATCAGGTAGCGATGTTGAGTTTATTGTAAAAGAAGACGATACATCACATGATATCGCTGAAAATTTGAAAAAAGCAGGACTAATTGATAATGCTGATGACTTTATCAAATATTTATATGAAAAAAACTTATCAACAATCATTCAAACTGGTAAGTTTAAAATCTCAAAAGGATTAAGCTTTGAAAAATTAAGTGATATACTAACAACATATCCTGGAAATTAACAAATATTTATTGCAATAAAGTTTCTATTTTTGTATAATGGGATAGTTGGTATATAGATACCAGAATTAGAATTTTTGAAAGAGGTGACTACAATGCCAAATATTGAATCTGCAATCAAACGTGTTCGTACTGCTGAAAAAGCTAATTTCTTAAACAACACACAAAAGAGCGCAATGCGTACAGCAATCAAAAAATTTGAAACTGCTGCTGCTGAAGGTGCTGAAAATGCTGCTGAATTATTAAAAGTTGCTCAAAAAGCAATTGACGAAGCTGCAACAAAAGGTTTGATCCACAAAAACAAAGCTAATCGCGATAAATCACGTTTAGCAAAAAAATTAGCTAAATAATCATCAATAAAGCACTCTACAGTGCTTTATTTTTTTGTATCTAGAGAACCCCTCTCTAGATTTTTATTTTGTAAAGAAACTGATATATTACTGTCACGCATTCAACATATTCTTTTTTTATAATATAGTATGCCATAGACTATACGGTATTATTACATGAAGAGGTGCTTAGAATATGAACAAGAAATTCTCGAAGCTAGTAGGTGGTGTACTCTTTAGTACATTACTGTTAACACATCATCCACAAAGTACAGCAGCTTTTGCAGAAGCGATGACTTTTGAACATTCAAATAAAAATTTACACGCAAAATTAGAAACTGAAAACAATCAAACATTTTTAGTTCTATCTGCAACTCAAAATTTAGAAAATATTGCTGTATCTGTATCATCAAGTGATTATGAAACACAAACAATCAAATTAAATAAATTAGATGCAAATGAAACACAACGTTTTAAAATTACATTGACACCAAAAGAATCCATGACTATGTTACCAAAAACAAGTAGTGTCAAAGAAACATTGATTTTTGAAGGAAAAATCAATCATATAAATGTTTTAGTGTCTATTAGATATGAGGTTCTAGAAAATAATGAGGTATTAGAAAGTACAAATACACATATGACAGACAATACTTTATCATCAACTGTAAATGAGCCAGTGACACCAAACCCATCTGCTACTAACGAAGATAAACTAAAAACAGAAGAACAAGACAGTAAAGTAACAAATACGGAGACAGAAGCAGAAAACAGCAATTCTAGCAATTCTAATGAACCAACAGAAAACACGACTTCTAATGAAATAGTAGAAAGCGAAAATTCTAATAAAAAAGATGAAACTATCTCTAATCACGCAACATCAAATGAGATAGCACCACCTGTTGCTCCAGTAACTATTAGTACAGGATCTATGAAACCAGATGAACCTGCCAATACGGATAAAGAGGCAACTCAACCAAACACTGAAACAAATAAACCAAACAACTCTGAAAATAATACAATTGGTGTTGTTCAACCAAATACACCAGCAAATAATCGCGATACAAATACAACTCCAGACGTAGATACAAATAAACCGACGGACAAAGAAGATGTATCCACTCAACCAGTTGAAAATAATACGGAGACAACTCCAAATAAACCTGCTGAAGAACCAGTTCAGCCAAAACCAAATACTGAACCGACAAGCCATACGCCAGATACATCACCGGTTGTGACACCTATTCACACAACACCAACGGTAAACCCTACAAGTGATTTATCGTCTCCAAAAACATATACCATTGATTTAGGTAAAGGAAAAACAGGCACTGTGACAGGTTATTACGATTCAAACTTAACACAAGAACTCATCACTTTATTAAATCAACATCGTGAAAAACAAGGACGTAAACCACTAAGCATTAACACTCATTTATCCGAAGGTACATTACTACGTGCAAGAGAATTTGCATACAACGCCATTAAAGGCGATACAAACTACCATACACGTCCAAACGGATTAGCATATTCATCTGCATTTTCTACTACGAATATTGGAGAAAATTTAGTGATGCAGTACCCAACTGCTCAAGGTTTAATGGGCTGGTGGCAACATTCATACAATCACAATGCAAATATGCTAAATCCTAATTGGACAAGTGTCAGCATCGCTGTATTCGTTGTAAATGGACAAAATTACGCTATTCAAATCTTTAATTAAATAGAAACACAAAAAGCATAGACGGTGTAACCTATCCGCCTATGCTTTTTATGCTCTATGCTATAAAATAACCTTCAATATAAAAACCTATTTCTTCATACCCTTGATGTTGATACATCATATGAGCATCACTTCCCTGCTCTGCAATCAAAACTAATTTTTGATTAGATAATTTTTTATGTAACACCGCTTTTTGTAACAAAGTACCTACCCCTTGACGTTGATACGCTTCATCAACTTGAAAATTATCAATTTCAATAAAATCTTTTTGATAGTGCAAAATTACATCACCAATAATAGTATCTTTATCAACAGCTAGTAATATATCTCCTTTTTGTAAAATATCTTGAATATATTGTTTTGCTTGTTCACGATATAAGTTTCCATACTGGATTGTTTCTTCATCATATTTTTTAAAATATATCTCTAACCACTTTTCTGTTAATTTTTCAATCGTTACATTAAACGTGCACGATTTTGTAAAATTAGCTTTTTCTTCATTTAAGCACATCAACACTTCGGTAGATAGATCAAATGACCACTCTTTCAAGACTTTCTCTATATCTTCTGGTAAACATTCATTTTCAGGAAAACTTAAATGAACATACTCCGATTGATAATTTGCTTGCTTTTCCTTTACAAAAGCTATATCTTCTTTTAATTCTTCTAAAGTAGGCATCACTTTATAATAAAGTACATTACTATCGTATCTTTCTGAATAACGTTCATTTTGTTCATAAATATATCGACTTGTTTCTACACTATTTTCAGATAGGTGCATGAATATATGTTTGTGCATGTTATCACCTCTTTCGATTTATTCTTAAATAATATCATAAATAAAAATGTTTACCAATAAAAAAACAGGATTGATAACATCAACCCTGTTTTTCAAATACTATTTTTTTAAATTATAAAATGCTTTTAGACCTTCATAAACAGCTAAATCGCCTAATTGATCTTCAATACGTAATAATTGGTTGTATTTTGCAATACGGTCTGTACGGCTTAATGAACCTGTTTTAATTTGTCCTGCATTTACAGCAACTGAGATGTCTGCGATTGTTGAATCTTCAGTTTCACCTGAACGATGTGAGATAACAGCTGTATAGCCAGCTTTTTTAGCCATTTCAATTGCTTCAAATGTTTCTGTTAATGAACCAATTTGATTTACTTTGATTAAGATAGAGTTAGCAATACCTTTTTCGATACCTTCAGATAATTTTTTCGTATTTGTTACGAATAAATCATCCCCAACTAATTGAACACGTTTGCCTAAACGTTCTGTTAATAATTTCCAACCGTCCCAGTCGTTTTCATCCATACCGTCTTCGATTGTGATAATTGGGTATTTGTTTACTAATTCTTCTAAGTAGTCAACTTGTTGTTCAGAAGTACGTTTTGCACCTGTTGAACCTTCAAATTTAGAATAATCATAAACACCATTTTCATAGAATTCAGATGATGCACAGTCAAATCCTAAGAATACATCTTTACCTGGTTCTAAACCAACAGCTTTAATTGCTTCTAAAATTGTTTCAACAGCATCTTCTGTTCCTTCAAATTTAGGAGCGAAACCACCTTCATCACCAACAGCTGTTACTAAACCACGAGATTTTAAAATTTTAGCTAAGTTATGGAAAATTTCTGCTCCCCAGCGTAATCCTTCTTTAAATGATGGAGCCCCTACTGGTAAAATCATAAATTCTTGGAAAGCGATTGGTGCATCTGAGTGAGAACCACCATTTACAATGTTCATCATTGGTGTTGGCAATACTTTTGCATTGAATCCGCCTAAGTATTGGTATAATGGTACATCTAAGTAATCAGCAGCTGCACGAGCAACAGCAATAGATACACCTAAAATAGCGTTAGCACCTAATTTTTCTTTGTTTGGTGTGCCGTCTAATTCAATCATTGTTTTATCAATAGCTAATTGATCACGAACGTCAAAACCTAATAAAGCTTCAGCAATGACATTGTTTACATTATCAACAGCTTTTTGAACACCTTTACCTAAGTAACGAGATTTATCTCCGTCACGTAATTCAATAGCTTCGTATTCACCTGTTGATGCTCCAGATGGAACCATACCACGACCAAATGCTCCACTTTCTGTGTACACTTCAACCTCTACTGTTGGGTTACCACGTGAATCTAACACTTCTCTTGCTAAAATATCTGTAATAAATGGCATTTTTATATCTCCTTTATATTGTAAATTTTTCATTTTATTTACATGCTTATTGTATTGAATTTAGTTTTATTATGCAACTAATATCTATCTAAGTGATTATTTTTTAATTAAACTTTCACCTGTCATTTCCACAGGTTTTTCAATGTTTAATAAGTCTAACATTGTTGGCGCTAAATCGGCTAAACGACCACCGTCACGTAATGTTACACCTTGTTTTGTCACAATAACAGGAACAGGATTTGTCGTATGTGCTGTCATTGGTTTTCCATCTAATGTTAATACTTCATCAGAGTTTCCATGGTCTGCTGTAATAATCGCATAACCACCTTTAGATAAAATCAAATCAACCACTTCACCTAAGCACTCATCTACTGCTTCAATGGCTTTGACTGTTGGTTCTAACATACCTGAATGCCCAACCATATCTGGATTCGCAAAGTTTAAAATAATCGCATCTAATTCATCTTTGTTGATTGCTTCAACTAATGCATCTTTCACTTCATAGGCACTCATTTCTGGTTTCAAGTCATACGTCGCAACCTTTGGAGAAGGAATCAAAATACGACTTTCTCCCTCAAACTCCTCGTGACGTCCACCACTCATAAAGAATGTAACGTGTGGATATTTCTCTGTTTCAGCAATACGTAATTGTTTTTTTCCTGCATTAGATAATACTTCACCGATTGTATTTTTTAAATCTTCTTTTTTGAATGCAATCTCTGCTAGAACATCATCACTATAAAGTGTAAATGTTACAAAGTTTAAATGTGTTGGAGCATTATCTCCTCTATCAAATCCATTAAATGTAGGATTTGTTAAAGCTGTTCCTAATTGAATAGCTCTATCTGGTCTAAAGTTAAAGAAAATCACTGAATCTTCTGATTGGATTGTTGCAACAGGATTATCTTCTTTATCTACAACGACAAATGGAACAACAAATTCATCGTATACTTCTGAATGATAAGAAGCTTCAATACCTTCAACAGCACTTGAAAATTTAGGACCTTTTCCACGAACCATAGCATCGTATGCTAATTCAACACGTTCCCAACGTTTATCACGATCCATTGCGTAATAACGTCCAGAAATCGTTGAGAATTGTCCAACACCAACTTCTTCAAAAACGGTTTGTGTATGTTTTACAAAATCTAATGCTGAAGAAGGAGCTACATCACGACCGTCTAAAAATCCATGAACATATACTTTTTCTAATTCGTACTGTTTAGCTAAACGTAATAATGCAAATAAATGTTCATAATGAGAATGCACACCACCGTCTGACACTAATCCCATTAAATGTAATGCTGTTCCTTTTTCTTTTGCCGTTTTAACAGCTTTTACGAGTTCAGGAATATCGTAAAAAGCACCTTCACGAATTGAAATATTGATACGTGTTAAAGACTGATAAACAATACGTCCTGCACCAATATTCAAATGTCCTACTTCAGAATTTCCCATTTGTCCGTCAGGTAAACCTACATCTTCTCCACTTGCAGCTAATTGATTATGTGGAAATTGAGCGTAGTAACGATCAAAATTAGGTTTATGTGCTGCTTTTACAGCATTTCCAAATTCTTCTTCACGGTTTGCAAAACCATCTAAAATAATTAAAGCTACTGGAGATTTTGTCATTATTTTACTCCTTCTAATAACGCTAAAAATGATTCAGGAACTAACGATGCTCCACCAACTAATGCGCCGTCAACATCTGGACATGCCATGTATTCTGCAATATTTTCAGGTTTTACAGAACCACCATATTGGACACGAACAGCTTCTGCTGCATCTTGACCAAATAATTTTTCAACAACAGAACGAACAGCTTTACACATTTTTTGTGCATCATCTTGTGTGGCAGATTTTCCAGTTCCAATTGCCCAAATTGGTTCATAAGCAATCACTGTTTGTTTTACTTGTTCTTGTGTTAAACCATTTAAAGCTGCACTTACTTGACGAGATACAACTTCTTCAGCTTGGTTTGCTTCATATTGTTCTAATGTTTCACCACAGCAAATAATTGGTACCATACCATTATTAAAAATAGCATGTGCTTTTAAGTTAATTTCTTCATCTGTTTCATGGAAATATTCACGACGTTCAGAATGCCCAATAATGACATAGTCAACGCCCATTGCTGATAATGCCTTTGGACTTGTTTCGCCTGTATACGCACCTTCGTCTTTCCAAAAACAGTTTTGAGCTGCTACTTTTAATGGACTGTCTGCACTAAAGAATTTCACACCATTTAATAATAAAGCTGGTGCACCAACAACAGACTCAACGATGTCTGATGAAGGCAATTTATCTTTTACAGCTTCAACAAAACGAACCGCTTCATCCACTGTTTTGTTCATTTTCCAGTTTCCTGCAATAATTGGTTTACGCATCTGTTTTTTCTCCTTTATTATGCTTTCTTTTTACCACAACCACAGCTTGATTTTTTCTCTGTAATTGCAGCAACACCTGGTAATTCCTTACCTTCTAAGTATTCAAGAGAGGCACCGCCACCTGTTGAAATATGAGTGAATTTATCAGCAAAACCTAATTGAATAGCTGCAGCTGCTGAATCTCCTCCACCGATAATGGTTGTTGCATTGTCTAATTCAGCAATAGCTTGACACACACCAACTGTTCCTTTAGCAAAATTAGGGAACTCGAATACACCCATAGGTCCATTCCATACAACTGTTTTTGCATCTTTTAAATAAGAAGCGAATAATTCAACTGTTTTCGGTCCAATATCTAACCCTTCTTGATCTGCTGGAATTTCAGTAGATGCAACAATGGTTGCTGGTGCATCATTGCTAAAGTCTGGTGCAACTGTTGTGTCAACTGGTAACACTAATTTGTCACCTGCTTTTTCTAAAATAGATTTTGCCAATTCAATACGATCTTCTTCTAATAAAGATTTACCAATTTCTCTACCTTGTGCTTTGAAGAATGTATAAGCCATACCGCCACCGATAAGCACTTTATCTGCTTTATCTAACAAGTTTTCAATAACACCAATTTTATCAGATACTTTTGCACCACCTAAAATTGCCACAAATGGACGCTCTGGTGTATCTACCGCACCTCCAATAAATTTGATTTCTTTTTCCATTAAGAAACCTGCTGCTGTTTTCAAGTGTGTTGAAATACCAACGTTTGATGCATGTGAACGATGTGCTGTACCAAAAGCATCGTTAACAAATACGTCACCTAAACTTGCCCAGTATTGACCTAACTCAGAATCATTTTTAGATTCTTTTTTACCGTCAATATCTTCAAAACGAGTGTTTTCAAATACTAAAACTTCTCCGTCTTGTAAAGCATTGATAGCATTTTCTAAAACTTCTCCTCTTGTTTCAGGAACAAATGTAACATCTTTATTTAATAATTCTGATAAACGTGTTGCTACTGGACGTAAAGATTTTGTTGCTTTGTCTTCTTCTGTCTTCACTTTACCTAAGTGAGAAAATAGAATAACTTTTGCACCTTTTTCAATTAAATATTGAATAGTTGGTAATGCTTGAACGATACGGTTATCATTTGTGATAACACCGTCTTTCATTGGAACGTTAAAGTCTGCACGAACCAATACTTTTTTACCTGCTACATGCAAATCTGATACGATTGTTTTTGCCATAAAATCCTCCAAATTTTGTCAAAATGACTTTTATTTTATACATGAAAATAGCGGAGAAGCATGCCACCTCTCCACTATACTCTATCGCGACATGCGACGTTATTATTTACCTAAGTTTGCAAAGTATTCTAAAGTACGTACTAATTGAGCTGTATAAGACATTTCGTTGTCATACCAAGCAACAGTTTTTACTAATTGTTTGTCACCAACTGTCATAACTTTAGTTTGTGTTGCATCGAATAATGAACCATAAGTAATACCAACAATATCAGTTGATACGATTGGGTCTTCTGTGTATCCATAAGATTCATTTGCTGATTCTTTCATCGCTGCGTTGATTTCTTCAGCTGTTACAGTTTTTTCTAAAACTGTTACTAATTCTGTTAATGATCCTGTTGGCACTGGAACACGTTGAGCCGCACCGTCTAATTTACCATTTAATTCTGGAATAACTAAACCGATTGCTTTAGCAGCACCTGTTGTATTAGGTACAATGTTTGCTGCTGCTGCACGAGCACGACGTAAGTCACCTTTACCATGTGGAGCATCTAATGTGTTTTGGTCACCTGTATAAGCGTGAATTGTTGTCATCAATCCTTCAACAACACCAAATTTATCTTGTAACACTTTAGCCATTGGCGCTAAACAGTTAGTTGTACATGAAGCACCAGAAATAACTGTTTCTTCACCTGTTAAAATGTCATGGTTAACGTTGAATACAACTGTTGGTACATCATTACCACCAGGAGCAGAAATAACAACACGTTTTGCACCTGCTTGTAAGTGTAATTCAGCTTTTACTTTAGATGTGAAGAAACCAGTACATTCTAACACGATGTCAACACCTAATTCACCCCATGGTAATTCTTCAGGGTTGCGGTTTGCTAAAACTTTAACCTCTTTACCATTTACACGGAATGCTCCATCTAATACTTCTACTTCGGCATTGAAACGACCTTGTGTTGAATCATATTTTAACAAATGTGCTAATGTTTTAGCATCTGTTAAGTCGTTGATTGCAACCACTTCAATTCCTTCTACTTCTTGGATACGGCGGAATGCTAAACGTCCGATACGTCCGAATCCATTGATACCAACTTTAACTGTCATATTCTTTTCCTCCTAAGGATGTTTTTATTTTTTAAAGAGTTTCCTCTTTCAAAACCATATTTGCTAATGCCTCATCTAATACTAAAATGGTATTTTTTGGGGCGAGTGTCATATAGGCATTCAATGCTTTTGCTTTTTGACTACCTACCACGACTAAAATTTCATTTGGCAAGTGATGTAAATCTTCTAAGACTAATCCAATTCTTGCCAACCGGTGCACGATGCGTCCTTTTTCATCAAAGAAAACACCTAGCGCTTCACCAACGGCACCTTTTGTTAATATACGTTCAATATCCTGTTTGGATACGCCACGTCTACCTGCCATTATTTTGGCATTTCCAATACTATAAATCAAACAATTTGTCTTTTTTAATAAAGAAATTGTTTCAGAAATAGCAGAATCATTTAATAGAGCTTGATGTAATTCAGCTGTCAGTATATCTGGCACAAACAATGACACACTATTACCTTTTAATTTTTGTGCCAACATATAAGAAACCATATTCGCTTCAATCGTTAACGAAGCATTGCCTCCACCTCTTGCAGGAACAACTGTAAAATAACGATCTTGTGATAAATCACTATTTACATATTCAACTGTTTTTGATAAAGTTGTGCCACCTGTAACGGCTAAAACATTCAACTCTAGTGGTAAAATATCATTTAAAATATCTGATATAGCTTTCCCTAATCGTTTAAAAAACATTTCATCTTTATTAGCATTTCCAGAAACAATGCGACATTGTTTGATGCCAAATTTTTGTTGAATGTCATACTCTTTTTGACGTAAATATTCTTCCAACTGAAAAATAGGTCTTAATGTATCCAATAGCTGTTTTGATTTATTCGTTAAAGAAATACCACTTTTTGATACAATGACTAAGTCAACTTCTCTTAATTGTTCTATTTCTGTACGAAGCGTTCTTTCAGATAATCCTACTTCTGATGCCAACAAACGTCTGCCTATTGGCTCATATAATGAAATTGTATCTAAAATTTTCATACGCTTGGCCACATGACCAATAAATTCAGGAACCAAACTTTCTAATAAAGATATTGTCTGTTCCATTTTTACACCTCTGTTCTTTGGGTCTTTTATCGACCCTCTTGACACAAGTAATACTTACCTCTTATCAAGCACACCATTATTATACCATTCATATTTTCTTTATTCAACAGTTTTAATGTGATTTTAAAAAACAATATATCAGGGACAAAAAACGACCCTTACCATTTGCTTGGACTCCACATATTCCCTTCTAACACCCCTTTAGATTGTTCAATACGTTCGTATTGTTTTTCAATATATCGCTGTACTTGTTTTAGTATTGCCCTATTTTCATATTGCAACTCTTTTTGTATCATATCTTCTAATACACGGTAAATCCATTGCTGTTCCATTACATCATTTCCTTTAACAATTCTTGTAATTCTTCCAATTCTTCTTGATTATGTTCAATCACATCAATAACGGTCTGTATCTCTTCATGTACTATTTTTTTCAACGTATGCACATACCATTTTCCTTGTTCTTGAAACGTCATTGGATATATTGCACTCGTATAATGCATATACTCTACTAATAACGCTTGCTTTTCCTGTTCACTCATATAAGAAAATTGATGTATGGATAATGGTGGTAAATACGTCATTTTTAAATGTCTTGCTAGCATTTCAAACGGTCTTAGCATTTCTGAGACAGTATACATTTCTTTTCCACCGGCTTGATATTGTTTTTGTGCCCCACCCATTAAAGCAACAATTCCAAATTCTTTCCCTTCTAGTTCGTGCATTTGAAACGAAAAAACAGTATCTATCCATTCTTTTAATAGGGAAGGACAACTATACCAATATATAGGAAACTGTAAAATAATTCTATCTACACTTTTTAATAACGCTCTTTCTTGTTCAACATCAATCTGACGATTGGCTAACACATGCCATATAACCTCTTCAATCTGTGCCACACTTTCTTTCAAAAAAACATTTACGTGTGATTCATTTGGTTTTGGATGTCCAATAACCACTAGTGTTTTCAATTATCAGCACCTCCTTTATTGCTTTTTATTGATTATAGCATATACTTAAACATGAAAACATTTTTTAGGTGATAATATGGACTATAAAAAACACATTAAAGAAAAACTATCGTTACTACCAGATTTACCTGGATGCTATATGATGAAAGATGCATTCGGAGAGATTATTTATATTGGTAAAGCAAAAAATTTAAAAAATCGTGTCAATAGTTATTTTAGAGGTGCTCACGACGGAAAAACATTGCTTTTAGTCAATGATATTCGCACATTTGAAACTATTGTAACACGGACAAATAAAGAAGCTCTTTTACTCGAAATAAATTTAATTCAGAAATACCAACCAAAATATAATATTAAGTTAAAAGAAACAACGATGTATCCTTATTTAAAAATCACAAAGGAAAAAGACCCCCAGATGATGATTACAAATCATGTCGAAAAAGACGGCGGTTTATATTTTGGACCTTATCCAAATGTAGGAGCAGCAAATCAGACTTTACAATTACTACAAAAGAGCTATCCGTTGAGAAGATGCTCCAAACAAGAAAAAAGAGCCTGTTTTTATTACCACATCCATCAATGTATTGGTTGTTGTGACCACCCTGTCCCAAAAGAAGAATACGATAAACGCATTAAACTTATCCAACGCTTTCTAAACGGGGATGTATCACAAATCAAAAAAGAATTACGCATGAAAATGCAAGAAGCTGCTGAAGAACTTGCCTTTGAACGTGCTGGAGATTACCGAGATCAAATTCACTATATTGAAACAACTGTTGAAAAACAAATTATTTTGTCAAAAGACTATTCAAACCATGATGTTTTTGGGTATTTCATCAAAAATGGTCTTTTATCAATTCAAGTCTTTTTATTAAGACAATCAAGTATTATTAAACGTGAAGCTACCATTTTTGAGTGCTATGGTAACCCAGAAGACGAGGTATTATCTTATATCTTACAATTTTATCTCGATAAAGGACATATTTTACCAAAAGAAATTATTGTTCCAGACACTCTTGATAAAGACTTATTAGCTGATACACTCGGTGTCAAAGTCATCACACCAAAACGAAATAAAAAACGTAGTTTACTCGATTTAACGATTAAAAATAGTGAAATTGCTGTTAATGAACGCATTCATTTAGAAACATTGAAAGACACTAGAAGTATTAAAGCCGTAGATGAACTAGCGCATTATTTAGGTATCCAAAGTGCAAATACGATTGAATCATTTGACCATTCTAATACTCAAGGAACAAATCCTGTATCAGCCATGGTCGTTTATAAAAATGGTATCCCTGACAAAAAAGCTTATCGTAAGTTTAAAATTAAAACCGTAGTAGGAAGTCATGAATTTGCCACAACACAAGAAGTCATTAGAAGACGATACTCTCGTTTACTAAAAGAAAATAAACCTATGCCTGATTTAATTTTAATGGACGGTGGTGCTATTCAAGTAAATGCCGCTAAAGAAGTTTTAGAAGACGAATTAGGCTTACAGATTGCTATTGCTGGAATGGTAAAAAACGATAAACATCAGACAGCATCTTTAATTTTTGGAGATGATTTACACGTCGTTGATTTACCTATTCAAAGCCCAGCATTTAGACTAATCCAACGTATACAAGAAGAAGTCCATCGTTTTGCCATTACATTCCATAGACAATTACGAAGTAAACACTCTCTTTCATCACAATTAGACAATATTGAGGGAGTTGGACCAAAAACAAAGAAAAAATTACTAGTGCATTTTAGAACATTAAAAGAGTTAAAAGAAGCTTCTCTTGAAGATTTCAAACATCTTGGTATATCAAAAAATGTAGCGAATAATCTTTATCATTATTTTAAATCTATTGATAATGGATAAACCTTGACAACATGTGATATAATATCTAAAGGGCAATAACAATTTTTAGAATAGGAGTCTTATATGAAGAAAAAATGGTTAGTTTTAACAACTGCCGCAGCAGTTGTTACATTATCTGCATGTTCAAACGAGAATATTGCAACAACAAAAGCAGGTAATATTACAAAAAATGAATTATACGATTCAATGCGTACAACAGCTGGTAAACAAGCACTATATAGTTTGCTTGTTCAAAAAATCGCTGTTAATTCAGTAAAAGATAAAGCCGCTGTCACAAAACAAACAGATGAGCTTATCGCTACTCGTAAACAAACTGCTGGTGGGGATGCAGCATTTAAAAAAGTATTATTACAAAATGGCTATGATTCAGAAGAAGCATTTAAACAAACTATCTATGCAAACTACGCTGTTTTACAAGTTGTAAAAGAACATGTTACACCAACAGATGAAGAATTAGAAAAAGCATATGAATCATGGGAACCAAAAGTAACAGCATCTCATATTTTAGTAAAAGATGAAGAAACAGCTAAAAAAGTACTTGAAGAATTAAACAATGGTGGCGATTGGAACGCTTTAGCGAAACAATACTCAACCGATAAAAGCAATAGTGAAAAAGGTGGTTCTTTAGGTTCATTTAAACCGAGCGCTATGGTTGCTGAATTTGCAACAGCTGTGAGAGATATGAAAGAAGGCGAAACATCTTCTACACCTGTTAAAACAACATTTGGTTACCACATTATTAAAATGGAATCAAAACCAGCTAAAACAACATTTGATGCTGATAAAGAAAAATTTAAAACAGAATATATTGATGACCAAGCATCTGATAAAACAACACAACAAAATGTCATTGAAGAATTGTTAAAAGATGCTGATATTAAAATCTCTGATGTCTTTTTAAATGAAGCATTAAGCTCACTTTTACAAAAACCAACAGCTAATGAACAATCTGTATCACAACAAGGAACAACAACTGAAAGTAAAAAATAAAACTCAAAACACCGGACAGTCGTTTTTACGACTGTCCGGTGTTTTATTAGTGTCCCCAAAAAGTTAGATTTTCTATCTAACTTTTTGGGGACACTATTCAAAATTTATTCACAACACAATTTTCTATAAAGTTAGTTTTTAATGATTAAAATAATGTACCGCTAATTGTGTACCGATTTTCGCATTGTTTTTCACTAATTTAATATTTGCTTCTAAGCTTTTTCCGTCTGTTAATTCAACGATTTTTCCTAATAAGAATGGTGTAATATCTTTTCCAACAATACCTTTTTCTTCTGCTTCTTTTACAGCAGATGCGATAATACCATTGATGTATTCTGGATCCATTGCATCTTCTTCACGAATTGGATTTGCTACGACAACGCCACCTTCTAAACCTAATGCCCATTTTGTGCGAATCATATCAGCAATATTTTCTAATTTATCATGTGATAAAGCTAATGGTAATCCACTATCACGTGTAAAGAATGCCGGTAAGTTTTTCACACCATACCCTACAACTGGTACACCTTTTGTTTCTAAATATTCTAATGTTGCTGGTAAATCTAAAATAGATTTAGCACCTGCACAAATAACAGTAACGCTTGTTTGTGCTAATTCGTCCATATCAGCTGAAATATCCAATGTTGTTTCCCAGCCACGATGCACACCACCTAATCCTCCTGTAACGAAGAATTTGATACCTGCTAAAGCTGCACAAATCATTGTTGAAGCAACAGTTGTTGCACCTAAACGTTTGCTTGCCACAACATCTGCTAAATCACGTCTTGATACTTTAGCAATGCCTTTACTACTACCAAACATTTCTAATTCTTCATCGGATAAGCCGATTTTAATTTTACCATCTACAATCGCAATCGTTGCTGGAACACCCCCATTATCACGAACGATTTGTTCTACTTCACGAGCCATTGCAACGTTTTGTGGATATGGCATACCATGTGAAATAATTGTTGATTCTAATGCAACAATTGGTAAACCTTTTTGCATCCCTTCTTGTACTTCTTTTGAAAACACTAAATATTTTTCCATATTAATACTCCTTCATTTCTTTTAATAAACGATTTTTTGTTAATTGTGGTCTAACAGTTTGAATAGATTGAATCGTGTGATAAGAATTTGTTCTTCCCGCCAATGCACACGTATCATCATCTTCATCTAAGAGCCATGCATCAATATACGCCGCAGTAAATGAATCTCCTGCACCAGTCACATCAATGATATTTTCTGCATTTAATGCTTTAATAGGATACCATTTAGGGTTTGGTGACATCACAAGTAAATCATTTGAACCTTGTGTTAAAACAACTCTTTTGACACCAAGAGATAACCACTTCTCTCCCGCTTTTTCTAAGTCCTGTTTTGTGTTGTATTGTTCATTAAAAAAGGCTTGTGTTTCACCTTTATTCACAATTAAACAATCAACAGCTTGCAAATTTTGTGGTAATCTTTCCATTTTTGGCTCAGATACGGTTATTAATACGAGTTTTATATTATTTTTTGCAGAAAAAGAACATATAAACTCAATAGATTCTTTAGGACAATTTAAATCCATAATAATACAACTAGCGTGTTGTAAAATCGCTGTTTGTTTCATCAATAATTCAGGCGTTAAATAATCATAAATCGACATATCTGCCAAACCTAAATACATTTCTCCGTCTGCATCTAATAAAGCGGTATACGTTCCAGTAGACTGCCCTTCAATCGTGACAACACTATTCGTATTCATGAACGGACTAGACATTTCACGAATACGTGCCCATTCTGCATCATTCCCAGAAACAGATAATAACGACACTTCATTACCTAATCTTCCTAAATTTTCTGCGACATTTCTAGCAACACCACCTACTGATGCCATGGATGTTACGGGATTAGACGTATAGCTAATGAGTTTTTCTGTAGTTTTAATCTTCTTATCGACATTGGCTGCTCCGATACAAACAATACCATTGCGTTCATTGACAATATAGGCTTTCCCTAATAAATATTTTTTCTTTACTAAAGATGAAATAATATTGGCAACAGCCGGTCTAGATAAGCCTACGATGTCTGCAATTTCTTGTTGAGAAATATAGGGATTTTGTTCAATTAAACGAAAGATAATTTTCTCATTTTCTTTCATATTCCCGCCTCCTCTCTTCAAACAAATGTTCAGTTTTAAAAACTTATGTTTAAATAATACGCTTTATTTTAAAAAAAGTCAATACTTTTTCACAAGATAAAAGACGGTTTTATTCATTTTCTGACAATATTCTTCTCTTTTTTCACAATCTATATATACGTACATAACTTTAGACAAGATACTATATATTGTGTTTTTAGTTGATTTTTTTATTTTTTTGTTTAAAATGATAGATGAGGTGAAAGCAATGACTGATTTACTAGAAAGAGCAACTAATATTGAACAGGCTATTGATAAATTACGAAATAATGATGTGACAATCGTGAATGAAAACGCAAATAAAGACAGTAGAGTTTATAATACTGAAAGAGATTTAACGGCGGGCATTGTCGGAAAAACATTGGGGTTAAAAATGTTACCAAAACATGTTGCTCATGCCCATTTAAATGGAGATATTCATTACCACGATTTAGACTATCATCCCTATCAACCAATGACAAATTGTTGCTTAATTGATTTTAAAACAATGTTTGCACAAGGATTTCAAATTGGGAATGCACAAGTTGATTCTCCAAAATCTATTCAAACAGCGACTGCTCAAATGGCACAAATCATTGCCAATGTTGCCTCTAGTCAATATGGAGGTTGTAGTGCTAATCGAATTGATGAAGTGTTGGCTCCCTACGCACAATTAAATTACAATAAGCATTTAAAAACAGCTGAAAAATGGATTGATGATACATCTAAACATCATGCTTATGCACGTGAAAAAACAGAAAAAGATATTTATGATGCAATGCAAAGTTTAGAATATGAAATCAATACACTCTATACATCCCAAGGTCAAACACCTTTCACAACATTAGGATTCGGACTTGGTACAAACTGGATAGAACGTGCTATCCAAAAAGCAATTTTAACGGTACGTTTAATTGGTTTAGGAAAAGAAAAACGGACGGCTATTTTCCCTAAATTAGTTTTCACATTAAAAGACGGAACAAACTTAAAACCAAAAGACCCTAACTATGATTTAAAACAATTAGCTATTGAATGTGCGACACATCGTATGTACCCTGATGTCTTAATGTACGACAAAATTATTGATATTACTGGTAGTTTTAAAGCACCAATGGGTTGTCGCTCTTTTTTACATGGCTGGCAAAATAAAGACGGTATTTCTATCAATTCGGGTCGTATGAATTTAGGTGTTGTGACTTTAAATTTACCTCGTATTGCTTTAGAAAGTAAGTCTTTAGAGGAATTTTGGACACTTTTAATGGATAAATTAACCATTTGTCACGATGCACTTGTTTATCGTATCGAACGTGTAAAGCAAGCCCGTCCAACAAATGCACCTATTTTATATCAACATGGTGCATTTGGTGTAAAGCTAAATCAAAACGATAAAGTTGATACACTTTTCAATCAAGATAGAGCAACTATTTCTTTAGGTTATATTGGTTTATATGAAGTGGCAACAAAATTTTTTGGTGAAAACTGGGAATCTAACACTTCTGCTAAAGCGTTCACCATTGATATTTTAAAAGCACTTGATACAAAAACAAAAGAATGGAGTAAACAATACGGATATCATTTTAGCGTGTATGCAACTCCTAGCGAAAGTTTAACGGATCGTTTTTGTCGATTGGATAAAGAGATGTTTGGAGATGTTCCTAATATTACAGACAAGGGATACTACATGAACAGTTTCCATTATGATGTGCGTAAAAAGCCAACTCCGTTTGAGAAAATTTTATTTGAAAGTGAGTATCCTAAATATTCACCTGGTGGTTTTATTCATTATTGTGAATACCCTAATATGATACAAAATCCGAAAGCTTTAGAAGCCGTATGGGATTTTGCATACGATAAAGTGGGCTATTTAGGGACGAATACACCTATTGATAAATGTTATGAGTGCGCATTTACTGGAGATTTCAAACCGACAGAACATGGATTTGAATGCCCAAGCTGTAGAAATAGAAATCCCGAGACATGTGATGTTGTCAAACGAACATGTGGGTATTTAGGAAATCCTCAAGCTCGTCCAATGATTGCCGGTCGACACAAAGAAATTGTGGCACGACAAAAGCATTTGGAGATACATATTTATGAAAACAAAGATTGCTGATTATAAACCATTTAATTTTGTAGACGGCGAAGGTGTTCGTTGTAGTTTATATGTGAGTGGTTGCTTATTTAATTGCAAAGGATGCTACAATAAATGTGCACAAGACTTTCAATATGGGACCGATTATTCTGATACTTTAAAATCACAAATTTTACAAGACATTGGACAAAGTTATTGTCAAGGCTTATCTTTACTAGGTGGTGAACCATTTTTACATACGTCAGTTTTAACTGATTTATGTCGTGACATACGATCATTATACGGTCATTCAAAAGATATTTGGCTTTGGAGTGGCTATACATGGGAGGAACTACAAGAAGAAACTACAGATAAACAAGAATTACTATCTTATCTTGATATTTTAGTAGACGGTCGCTTTGTACTGTCACAATTAGATTTAACATTACAATTTAGAGGTAGCAGAAACCAACGTATTATTGATGTGCAGCAATCCTTAACATCACAAACGATCAAATTATGGGAACATTTAAAAAAATAAAGACTGACACTAAGAATAACGAAAATGGACATATAACACTATAAATCAAATGAGATTAACTCAAAATACCACCACAATTTATTATAGAACACAAAAACGCTTGACGTCAAAAAAGGACGTCAAGCGTTTTTGATTTTTAAAGTATGGCAGACTACATTTGTTTCAAATCAGAAATACGTTTGATTACAGTTTCTAATTGTTGTTTGTAATCATCGCCTTTTTGTTTTTCGGATTCAATGACATGTGCGGGTGCTTTCGCTACAAAACCTTCATTTGCTAGTTTATTTTCGACACGCGCCACTTCTTTTTCTAATTTTTCTTTTTCTTTTTCAAGACGTTTGATTTCATCTTCAATATTGATTAAGCCAGCCAGTGGTAATAATACTTCTGCACCACTGATAACAGCTGTCATCACTTCCTCATCTAAGGAAATCTCTGTATCAATCGTTAGTGTAGACGGATTGCAGAAACGTGTGATGTAATCTTTATTGTCGATGAGTAAATCACTGATTTCTTTTGTATTTGCTTTAATGTATATTGGTACTGCTTTGGACAATGGCGTATTTACTTCGTTACGAATATTGCGTACCGTACGAATTAACTCGATTAAGCGTTCCATACTATCTAATGACACAGCGTCTATTTGCGCTTCATTTACAACTGGATAGCTTGCAATAACAATGGATTGCTCAGGATATAATTGTTGCCAAATTTCTTCTGTTACAAATGGCATCATTGGGTGCAACAAACGTAATGTATTGTCTAAAACATAGAGTAAAATACTGCGTGTTGTATGTTTTGCTTGTTCATTGGTACCATTTAATGTTTCTTTCGACATTTCAATGTACCAATCACAAAAATCATCCCAAACAAAGTTATATAGTTGACGTCCCGCCTCACCAAATTCAAATTTATCAAATAAATCTGTCACACGTTCTACTATTTGATTAAATCGTGTTAAAATCCAGCGATCTGCTAATGTTTTTTCACCAGATAAGTCAATATTTTCTGGTTTTAAGCCTCCTAAGTTCATCAATGTGTAACGACTTGCATTCCAAATTTTATTGATGAAGTTCCAAGCAGCTTCGACTTTCTCTTCCATATAGCGAACATCTTGACCTGGAGCAGAACCATTTAATAAGAACCAACGTAATGAGTCAACACCATGTTGTTCAATCACATCCATTGGATCAATTCCATTTCCAAGTGATTTACTCATTTTACGACCGTCTTTATCACGAATCAGTCCGTGAATCAACACATTTTGGAATGGTTTTTGTCCAGTAAATTCTAAACTTTGGAAAATCATACGACTTACCCAGAAGAAAATAATATCATAACCTGTTACTAATGTATTTGTTGGGAAATAACGTTGGTAATCTGATGCTTGTATATCAGGCCAGCCCATTGTTGAAAATGGCCATAAAGCAGAACTAAACCATGTATCTAAAACATCTTCATCTTGTACCCAATGTTGACTATCTTCTGGTGCTTGCATACCTACATATAATTCACCTGTTTCTTTGTGATACCACGCTGGAATTTGATGCCCCCACCATAATTGACGAGAAATAACCCAGTCATGAACATTTTCCATCCATGTTAAATACGTCTGTTCAAAACGTGGCGGATAAAAATCTACTCTATCTGCTGTTTCTTGTGCTTTTATTGCCTGCTTAGCCAAGTCTTTCATTCTCACAAACCATTGTGTAGATAATCTCGGCTCTACAACAACTCCCGTACGTTCTGAATGTCCAACACTATGTATCATTTTTTCGATTTTTACAAGATAACCTTGTTCTTGTAAATCTGCAACTACACGTTTACGTGCTTCAACATTCGTTAATCCTTGATAACGTTCACCTGCCAATTCATTCATCGTTGCATCATCGTGCATGATGTTAATCATTGGTAATTGATGGCGTAATCCTAGCTCAAAGTCATTTGGATCATGTGCAGGTGTTACTTTCATAACGCCCGTACCAAATTCTTTATCAACATAGTCATCTGCAATAACCGGAATTTCTTTATTAACAAGTGGTAAAATAACTGTTTTTCCGATGAAATCTTTATAACGTTCATCTTCTGGATGTACCACAACAGCTGTATCTCCCAACATTGTTTCTGGTCGTGTCGTTGCCAATTCTACTGAACCACTTCCGTCTGCTAAATCATAACGAATATGATAGAAAGCTCCTTCAACATCTTTATGAATCACTTCAATATCCGATAGAGCTGTTTTTGCAGCTGGATCCCAGTTAATAATATATTCACCACGATAAATAATACCTTTATGATACAAATCCACGAATACTTTACGAACAGCTTCTGAAAGACCACTATCTAATGTAAAACGTTCACGATCGTAGTCAACAGACACCCCCATTTTTGCCCATTGTGAACGAATAGTTTGAGCATACTCCTCTTTCCATTCCCATGTTTTTTCAAGGAATTTTTCACGACCTAAATCGTATCGAGAAACACCTTCTCCACGTAATTTTTCTTCTACCTTCGCTTGTGTCGCGATGCCGGCGTGATCCATCCCCGGTAACCATAATGTGTCATATCCTTGCATACGTTTTTGACGAATAATCGCATCTTGCAATGTCACATCCCACGCATGCCCTAAATGCAATTTACCTGTCACATTTGGTGGTGGAATAACGATGGAGTAGGGTTTTGCATCAGGATTGGCATTTGGTTTAAAAACGCCACTTTCTACCCATGTCGTATATTTTCCTTCTTCTACTTCTTTTGGATTATATTTTGTTGATAAGTCCTTTGTCATTAGTTTCTCCTTTTGTCTTTTATAAATTACTTTTTCTATAAAGCACTTAAATAAACAGTTATCATTTTATATGTCGTACTTTATCCACTTTATAATAAACGTTATTTTTTAATCCATTCTCTTTCTTCTTTTAAACATTTTTTCATGTTTTTACTGCATCTGATTGATAATGATAGTAACGTTTTTACCGTCCCGTATAAGAAATCGTTTCAAAGACTCCCCCTAAAAATACATTGTTTTCCATTAGCATATTCGATACTAAATGTTTTGTAATTAAGGCAATAAAATTCACATAATTACCACATTCTACAATGTCTACAACTTTACATTCAATGGATATATCAAGCAAGAGCATCAATCGCTTTCGATTTTTGATATTAAGTCAAATCTATCCCGTTCAATTTCTGCATCATGTCTTTCTTCGATAAATTCCCGTAAATTCTTTATGTAAACTCATTTGTTTTGTACTCTTATTACCATTAAATAAACCAATGCCCGTTGTGTCACCTTTATATCCTAAGAAAAAGATGAAAATTTTATTGATCATATTTTTCTTCGTTTTTCGTATTTTGTTCTTGCCATTCTGATTTTAATAATCCATAGCGTAATTCATCACATATTTGATTGGCATACTTATCACGCAAACGCAGGCGAGCTTCTAATGTAAATCCTAATTTTTCTGCAACTTTTTGACTTCGTTCATTCAATGAATGACACGCAATTTCCATTTTAGAAACATTTAACAAAGTAAAGCCTATATCTATCAATGCTTTAGCTGCTTCTGGCACATAGCCACGTCCCCAAAAATCTGGATGTAACACATAGCCAATCTCTAAAATATCTCTATTGGCACCATGTCTGCGATTAAAATCAACTGAACCTATCACTCGGTCACTTCCCTTAATCGTAATACCATATCCGTCAGGAATATCGTGCTCTTGATGACTTTTTGGAAGATTTTTCATAAATTCTATTTCATCATCTAATGTTTTTATAACTGGAAACCCACAATTATCAGCAACATCTTCAATACTCGCATACAAAAACATATCCTCAACATCATCGAACGTTCGTGTTCTTAATATTAAACGATCCGTTTCCAGTTTAGGTAAATGGTAGCCGTCATATTCTCCAATAATGTTCATACTCTTTTCCTACTTATCTAAATAACGTTTAAATGCTCCTACTTCTTGAACATCCGATGTCAAATAACGATAGGCACGTTTTTTAGAATCTCCAACAAACTCAACCGGATTGACTTTTCCATGTATTAAATGCCCATTTTCGTCAACACACTCTTCATCAATCCATCTCTCTTCAATCGTCGCAAGAATATGCGTATACACACCAACTTCTGTCATGCTCACAACTTGGCATTCAACATTATAAAAACACTCTGTTAAAATTGGAGCATCTACTTTTTCGCCTATCGTAAAATGTGTGTTCGCTTGGTTTAATTTATCTTTTCCGCGATTAAATCCGAATAATTCAATCAATTCCATTTGATTTTTATCAGGTACATTTAAGGTAAACTGACCTGTTTTTTTGATTTCTTCAAAAGAATGATTACCATTATATAATGCAATCGCTACTGTATTAGATACTGTATAAGCAGCGTTAATTGTTGTCACATTATAACCATACAATTCATCTTTATATCCAATCAACACGACTGGTGACCCGTAAAATAATTTATTTGTTTCAATATGTACTTTTTTCAAATGTATTCTCCTTTATCCTATTCCTCTAAGTTGATTATAAAAAAACGTCCTAAACAGATAGTTTATCTGTTTAGGACGCAAAACGTGGTACCACCTAAATGTTATACTTTTTATTAGTAACGAAGTATCTCTCCGAACAAACTTACTCATATTCAGTTTGTTAACTCATAAGCTACCTTCATTTTTTTTATGTAGACAGATTTCACCAAGACTGTCCTCTCTAAAACATATCCAAAAACTACTCCTCTTAATCAACGTAAGTAAATTTTAACATACTCTTTATTAAATGTGAATGAAAAAGATTTACTTTTCTTGATTTTTACGGTTTTTTCTGACATAAATCAAACCACTCATAAATACGGCTATAAATCCAACAGTTGTGATATTTGTTTCACCTGTTTTTGGTAAACTATTTTTATTTTCTACTTGTTTTTGTTGTGTTTCTTGTGCATTTTCTGATGTACTTACTGTGTTGTTTGATACATGATAACGTGATAAACCTTTACCAGTATGATATTGTGTTGTTACCTCACGAGCAATTGTAACTGGTTGACTAACAACAGGCAAACCAACTTTTTCTGTTGATGTTTCTGTTGATGTTTCTCCTGCTGCTCCCTCTGATGCTTGTTCATCATTTTTTGGGTTAGGTGCAACACCATTTAAAGCTGTTTGTGCTGCTTTTAATTGATTTAAGGCTTCATTAACTTCTTCTTGCGTTGCTAATTCATTTTTCAATACAGATTGTGCTTTTGCTACTGCTTGATTATAAGCTTCTTGTTTTTCTTTTGTATCATATTTATAAGCATCGCTTGTTGTCACTTTATCATATTGATCATACGTTTCTTGTAAAACGGATTTATCAACAACTGGTTTATTTTCTGGCTGAGTAATCGCAAAAATACTAAATCCTGATGTTTCAAAACTTAATTGTCCACCTTCAATTTTAGTAAATAATTGTTCAAATGTACCATCTTCTTTTTGGTGATACACTTTTGTTCCTTCTGGATAAGTACCTGATAACGTCACTGTACGATTACCATCTACTTTTATTTTATTACCATTTTTTGTTAAGTAAATATCATAGAATGTTACAGTTTGATTTTTTGGATTTACTTGTTGATTAAACTGTGTAGTTAAGTCGGTTACAACAGTGTCTTCTGTTTGTTCTTCAACAACAAGTTTTACAGTATTCACAACAGGATTTGTTAACGTCACAGTACCGGCTACTTTATCATCCGCATTTGTACCAACAATATTTACATATTCTGGCACAATCAATGATACATCTTTACGATTTGATTTATGTTCTACTGTGAATGTAAAATCATTTTCTGATGCTGCATAATCTTCTGGTAATTCAATGTGAACTGTATAATCCCCTACTGGTAATTTTCTTTCAAAAATGAACGGATTATATTTACTTTGTGGTAATTCTGTTTTTTCACCATTCGCATCTATTGCAAAAACACGTGCACCTTCTGGAAGTGGCTTATCAAATAATACACCAAATTTATTACGGAAGATTTCTTGCATTTCAAATGTTGCGACTTGGTCTGGATTTTCTTTTGTTAACTGAACTATCACAACTTTATTACCAACAAGTTTCACATCGTCTGTTAATAGAACCAATTCCACTGTATATGTGCCATAAGGTAATGCATAAACAGATTTACCATTTCTTGTAAATGTATCTGTCACAATTTCGCCTTTATCATTTTTAATCACATGACGTGAAATCACACCGTGTAAATCAAATGCTTCTCCGTCTAATATAAATGATAATCCGATTGTTCCTTTTTCTTCTGAAGGGAATTTATCTGATAATTTAAATGATGTTGTGTTGCCTGCATAGTCTATAATCTCAAATGTGAATTTAGATGGATCAACATTTTCTGGTAATGTGTATGAACCGTCATCATTTGGTTCAACTTCTATTTCTTCATTTTTATCATTTTTATAAGTTAATCCTTCATAACTAATGCCACTACCGTCTTCTGTAATGCGAGAAGGTTTAAATGTTCTTGTTTCTTTATCGTATGTTCCACCGACACCATCATACATTGGTGCTTTTGTATCAATTTTTACATTAAAACTTGTTTCTTGCATTTCAGAGCCAGAAACATCTGCACGATATGTTACAACATATTGATAATCGCCGTCTGGTAAAACACGATCATCATTGTCTTTACCGTTCCATTCTGTTTCACTTAGAATAGTTGATTTTACATTTTGACCACCGTCATAATATGTTTTTGCACCTTGTCCATTTCCTGTTTCAAAAACAGGATGTTCACGTTTCACATCGTCTTTTTTATAAACTGCTAAGTGCATGTTTTCATAGTTTCTAAGCACCACAGCTTTTAGTGCTACTGCATCTTGTTTTCCATCGCCATTTGGAGAAAAGGCAATTTTTGAATCATCAAATTCAGGTTCAGTGTCTGTTTCTCCTAAAACCACTTCATTTTTACCATATTTACTTACTAAGGCTGTAAAATGATTTTCTGGATCTCTTTGTTTTTCTTCTTCTGAAGCATTAGGATCTGCATAGAAGTAGAAAGGTTTTTCTGATTCTTTAAATGCATAGATTGGTTTTTCTAAAACTGGTAAGTTTTCAAAATGACCTTTAAACCCAACATAAGGTAAGCTAATCACGTGGTCTTGTGCTTGTGGATCAGAGAACACAACAAAGCCTTCGATATATGTACCATTTTCAAATGTTTGGCTTAATTTTTCATTAAATTCAGAAATATCGACAGGAATTTGAACACTCGCTGTACCATTTGCTGGAACAACAATTGTTTGTCCTTCAACTGTTTTCAATAAACTTGGTTTTAGCGTCACAAGCCCATTTTCAACATCATCTGTATTAACAGTCGTTTTATAATGTAATGTTTTATCTTGATTAGATACATTGTGTACAACTAAATTCAACACAAATTGATTATCAATATTTCCTAAAACAACACTACCATAATCATTTGTACCTGTTACATATAAATCGCCATAAGCAGCTTTATCTACATCAATAATACCTGCACCTTGTTGTCTTGGTGATGTATATGTTCCTTTTTCCGTATTCACATGAGGATTTGCGGTACTCATCACTAAATGCTTCAATAAAGCTTGCAATGACTCAGGTGATAATTCTGAAAAACGTTGTTTTAATACTTGTTTGACTAATGCTACGGCACCGGCAACGTGTGGAGAAGCCATACTTGTTCCACTTTCTGTTCCGTATGTACCATTGTTAAATGAAGAATAGATAGAACCACCTGGTGCTGTTACGTCTGGTTTTAACTCTCCATCAGATGACATTCCCCAACTTGTGAAATCTGTTAGTGTATTTGCTTTGTCATTTGGAATTTTAGCTAATTCTTTTTTAAAGACTAGTTTATAATCACCTGAATGTTCTGACAATTCTTTCCCAAAAGAATGCCCTAAAGAAACAATTGGAATTTCTTTATCTAAATCATTTAAAATCATTCCCATTGTGTCTTCTCCACCTACTTCGTGGTTAAAGATAACAACTCCTGCAACTTCTCTTAACATTGCACGTATAACTTTTTCAGTAAATGGAATTTCTCCACGTTGAATTAGTGCAACTTTATCTTTTAAATCATTTTCGCCAAATTGTTCAAAATCTTCTTCTTTACCCAAATTTACATAAACATATTCATATTCTTTTGTTGGATCGAATAATTTTTGATATGTACGGATCGGTGCTATACCATTATGTTTTGTTGCATCATTTGCTAATTGTGGCACACTAACAACAGATGAATTTAAAACTGAATTGTTCATCGCTGCAACAGAGATAGAATCATACGCAATAGATGGATCCCCTACTAAACCATAATCTGGATTACTTGCTAGAGGTGCTCTATATCCAAACCCAAATGTATTACTATTCCCTGCTGCAATAACAACAGTGATACCGGCTTTTCTAGCTAAATCAATAGCACCAGATACCGCTTGTCCTATTTCTAAAGTAGATCCTGCTGATGACCCTAAACTCATGTTAATTGAGTCAGCACCTAATTTTACTGAATCTTCAATGGCTTTCACATAAATAAAGGAGCTTGTTCCTTTCCCTCTTTTATCTGAGAACACACGCATAAACATCAGTTGCGATTCAGGAGCAACTCCTGCTACGTAATCGCCATTTGGTGCTGGTTTTGTTGGATTCCCAACGGCTGTCCCCGTTACGTGCATACCGTGTGAGTCTTCTTTTTCTTCTTTTATATCATCGTTCCAATCATTATAGTTAAACGCATAAACCAATTTATCACTATACCATTTTCCATAAGTAATACCGGCTTTTTGCTTTGCATCTTCTAATTCTTGTTTAGATTTATATTTTGCCGTTGATGTATCTGTAAGATGCAAGACATCATGTTCTGGATCAATACCAGAGTCTATAATAGATACTAATTGTCCTTGCCCTTTTATATTTTTATCCCATAGTGCTTGAACATTGATCAGTTGATTACTGTCAATTGCTTTTCCATAGTTGACCGGCGTATTAGATTCATTCGAATCTGCATTTAATGTCGGCACTTCGTAATCAACAGATACATCTACTGATTCAACATCATTCAAGGCTTTAATTTCTTTTGCTTGTTTATAAGTTGTTTCTAATGAAACTCCATTAAATAATAGATCGTATTCAAATAATTTTTTATACTCAATTCCTTTTGCTTGTAATGTTTTCAAAAATGCTTCACGTGCTGGTTTAGTTTGCGCTTCACGATTAGCACGACCTTCAGGTGTTTTTAAACTATTTGGATCAACTGCTGCTTCTTTTAATTTAACGATAACTTGTACAGTATCATTATCTTGATAAGGTTTTTCACCAGCAGTAATATTCGACAATTCCTCTTGTGCGTAGGCAATGTATTGCGTTGTTGGTAACACCAATGGTTGAACAATGCCAAACCCTAAAGTCAACGTCATCATACTTACCGTCAATTTTTTAGAAAATTTCAACATTCCCACTCCTTTATTAAAAATAAATAACAAAAATGTTATTTTGATTACTGGTAAATTAAATTAAACACCTTAAAATGAAAAAAGTCAACATTTTTTATGGTAAAATTTTCATTTTTTATAAAAAATGAAAAAAAAAGTAACATTTCTATATTATTTAATGCTTTTCAATTTATATATGTTATAATCGTTCTTGTCATAATGAAATGGCAAATTTATTTGTAAAGGAGAAATGTATAGTGGCAGAAAAATACAGTGTTGTTTTAAAGCACGTTACAAAATCTTATGATAACCAAGATATATTAAAATCCATTGATATGGAATTAGAAAAAGGTAAATTTTATACCTTGCTAGGTCCATCTGGTTGTGGTAAAACAACAATTTTGAGGCTAATTGCTGGTTTTAGTTCTGCAACGAGTGGAGAAATTTATTTAGACGGAGAACAAGTCAATAAAATTCCTGCTCATCAACGAAAAGTAAATACCGTTTTCCAAGATTATGCATTATTCCCACATATGAACGTTTTTGATAATATTGCATTTGGTCTATCTGTTAAAAAAATAGATAAAGAAACCATTAAAGAAAAAGTAACAACCGCTTTAAAAATGGTACGTCTAAGTGGTTATGAAACACGCAAAATATCAGAAATGTCAGGTGGACAACGTCAACGTGTTGCCATCGCTCGTGCCCTTGTGAATGAGCCAGAGGTACTATTACTAGACGAACCCTTATCAGCGCTTGACTTAAAGCTCCGTACAGATATGCAATACGAATTACGTGAATTGCAACGTCGCTTAGGTATCACATTCGTTTTTGTCACACATGATCAAGAAGAAGCATTGGCAATGTCTGATTGGATTTTTGTCATGAACAATGGAGAAATTGTCCAATCAGGAACTCCAGTAGATATTTATGACGAACCAATCAATCGCTATGTAGCTGATTTTATTGGTGAGAGTAATATTATTGATGCAAAGATGATTGAAGATTACAAAGTAGAATTTGTTGGTAAAATTTTCGATTGTGAAGATGCTGGTATTCCAAGTGGAGAAGCCGTTGAAATCGTTATTCGTCCTGAAGATATTGATATTACAACACCAGAAAAAGGAAAATTAGTTGCAACTGTAGATACCATGTTATTTAGAGGTGTATTTAATGAAATTATCGCTTATGACGAAGACGGCAATGAGTGGATGATTCACACAACCGATAAAGTAAAACCTGGTGCGAAAGTAGGATTAAATTTTGAACCTGACGATATTCATGTTATGAGATTCAATGAATCTGAAGAAGACTTTGATGCTCGTCTTGAACAATACGAAGACTGAGGAGGCTGAAAATTGAAAAAGAAACACTATAATTATGCTATTCCTTATTTATTATGGATTGTGTTATTTGTCATTGCCCCACTTGTATTAGTTCTTTATCAATCTTTTTTTGATAGCAATGGACAATTTACTTTAAATAATTATATTCACTATTTTACCTCGGCTAATTATGTCAAAATGACGATCAATTCTTTTTTGTATGCATCTCTTGTTACACTAGTGACCTTGGCTTTCAGTTATCCTATGGCTTATTTATTAAGTAGAACAAAACATAAACAGTTATGGATTCTACTCATTATTTTACCAACATGGATCAATTTATTATTAAAAGCATACGCCTTTATTGGTTTATTTAGTCAAACAGGTACGATCAATGAATTTTTAACATTTATTGGTGTTGGACCTCAACAATTATTATTTACAGATGCTGCATTTTTAATTGTTGCAGCGTATATTGAATTGCCATTTATGATTATGCCTATTTTCAATTCTATTAACGATATTCCTTATTCAATGATTGAAGCTAGTGAAGATTTAGGAGCTTCTCGATTAACAACATTACGTCGGGTTATTTTTCCTTTATCTTTACCAGGCGTTCGAAGTGGTATTCAAGCTGTATTCATTCCCTCATTATCTTTATTCATGTTAACACGTTTAATTGGGGGAAATCGTGTCATTACATTAGGAACAGCCGTTGAACAACATTTCCTTGTCACACAAAACTGGGGAATGGGATCTGCTATTGGCGTTGTTTTAATGGTACTCATGATTATTGTTATGTTCTTGACACGTGATAAAAATGAAGCAGGAGGACTAAGAGATGAATAAATTTAAATGGCAAAATATATATTTATGGTTTATGTTTGCTGTACTTTATTTACCTATCTTCTACTTGATTTTTTATTCATTTAATGCCGGTAATGATATGAACCGTTTTACCGAATTTACATTAGAACATTATACAAAAGTCTTTGAAGATAGCCGCTTGATGATTTTTATTATCAATACGTTTATTTTAGCTTTATTATCTGCATTGATTGCAACTGTAATTGGGACCTTCGGTGCAATTATGATTTATTACTTTAAAAAGAATACAACAAGACAAACTTTTTTAAATTTAAATAATATTTTAATGGTAACACCTGATGTTATGATTGGGGCAAGTTTACTGATGCTATTTACATTTTTGCTTCCTATAAAATTAGGATTCTTTAGTGTATTGATAGCCCATGTTGCCTTCAATATTCCAATTGTTGTGTTAATGGTTCTACCAAGATTATACGATATGAATGACACAATGATTACTGCCGCTCAAGATTTAGGGGCAAACGCTCGTCAAATCATGGGACGCGTTATTTTACCAAGTATTTCAAGTGGTATTTTTGCCGGATTTTTCATGGCATTTACTTACTCATTAGATGATTTCGCTGTGACATTCTTCGTCACAGGGAATGGATTCAGTACCCTTTCTGTTGAAATTTATTCTCGTGCTAGACATGGTATTAGTTTAGAAATCAACGCTTTAAGTACGTTAATGTTTTTATTATCCTTTGTACTAGTTATTGGATATTACATTATTCAAACAACAGAACAAAGACGAAAAAAACGATAATATAACATAGAAACGGGGTACAATATGAAAAAATTATATCAGAGTGTTTTGCTTATTCTTGTGATATGCATCGGACTATTTGGTATTAAATATCAAGTAGAACATACACAAGGATTAACCGGAGATAAAGTCATTCATTTTTTTAACTGGGGAGATTACATTAACCCTGAACTCATTGGGGAATTTGAAGAAGAAACAGGCTATAAAGTCGTTTATGAAACTTTTGATTCTAATGAAGCAATGCTGGCAAAAATTAAACAAGGTGGGACATCTTATGATGTTGCTGTGCCAAGTGAATATATGATTCAAACAATGATTCATGAAAACATGTTAAACACCTTGGATTACTCAAAATTAGATAATATACGTCATATTGATGAACGATTTCTAAACATGCCATTTGATCCAAACAATCGTTACTCTATTCCTTATTTTTGGGGAACTTTAGGAATTTTGTATAATACAAAATTTGTTGATGAAGAAGAACTTCAAACATGGAATGACTTGTGGGCTCCAAAATTTAAAAATAATATTTTAATGTATGATGGTGCTAGAGAAACGTTAGGTATAGGTCTGCAATCTCAAGGATATTCCTTAAATGAAACAAATACAGATGCTTTATTACAAGCTACACAAAAAATGAAGCAACTTATGCCAAATATTCGTGCAATCGTTGCTGATGAAATTAAAATGTATATGGCAAAAAATGAAGCAGCCATTGCGGTTACTTTTTCAGGAGAAGCATCTACTGCTCTAGATGAAAATGAAGATTTAGCCTATACTATTCCAAAAGAAGGATCAAATATTTGGTTTGATAATATTGTTATTCCAAAAACAGCAGATAACTTGGACGGTGCTTACGCACTCATCAACTTCTTATTACGTCCAGATATTGCGGCACGTAATGCAGAATACATTGGTTATGCCACACCAAATAAAGATGCAAAAGAACTGATAGATCCTGAAATCACATCTAACAAATCATTTTATCCAGATGATGATTTGATTAGTCGATTAGAAGCCTATAAAGGATTATCCAGAGAAAAAAATAATCAGTTTAATGATTTATTTTTAGAAATAAAAATTGAAAATAAATAGATTTACTCTATAATACAAAAGAGGTAAATTGATGCTGAAAAACGTCAATTCACCTCTTTTATCTACAATAAATTGTGTAAGTTTAGTTACCATGCAATAAAATACTAAGTTTCAGTATTTTAATTATTCTCAATAGTAAAAAAGGCAGCGAGTGGCTAATGCCATTCACTGCCTTTTTCACTATTTCTTTATACAATACAATTTGATGAAAAGTCTATTTTATTCAATACCTAAAATATCTTTAATATCATCATTTGTTAACTCATGACGCATCATCACATCATTGACAACTTCATCAAAAATAGCTTTCTTTTGTTGTTGCATATCATTCATCTTATCTTCAATAGTTCCTTGAGAAATCAATCGGTATACTTGTACCGTTTTTTTCTGACCAATACGATGCGAGCGTCCCATTGCCTGTTCTTCAACAGCAGGATTCCACCATAAATCATACAAAATAATGGTATCGGCACTCGTTAAGTTTAATCCTGTTCCTCCAGCTCGTAATGAGATAAAAAAGACATCGTGTTTTCCAGCATTAAATGCTTTAACCATATCCATTCGTTGTTTTGTATTTGTTTGCCCCGTTAACATAAAACTATCGTGTCCCATGTTTTTTAAAGCATCTTGTAAGATAGCAAGCATACTTGTAAATTGAGAAAAAACTAATAAACGATGCCCTCCAGCAATAGCCGTTTCAACAAGTGTTAAAAATTGTTCTAATTTACCAACATCACCGACATAATCATCCATAATCAATTTTGGATGACAACAAATTTGGCGTAAGCGTGTTAATCCAGATAAAATTTCTAATTTATTTTTTGTAAATTCTTCACTAGAATAATGCGCTACTCTTGTTTGAATATTTTGCAAATACCCTAAATATAATGCTTTTTGTTCTTTACTCAGTTCATTATACAAAACTGTTTCAATTTTTTCGGGTAATTCTGTTAATACATCTGATTTTAATCGGCGTAATAAAAATGGTTTTGCCATTTTTGCGATTGTTTTTGTATCTAATTTTTTATAATCTCGAACATGTGGAAATAAACCTGGTAGAATAAGTGAAAAAATAGACCAAAAGTCTTCTTTTCTATTTTCAATAGGTGTACCACTCAATGCAAAAATAACATGCGCAGATAAATGGCGTAAACTACGATGTAGTTTTGTCGTGTAATTTTTAACCATTTGTGATTCATCTAATACAATGGCATGCCACTGTTTTTCTTTATATGAACGTTCATCTTGTCTAAAACTTTGATAAGATGTGATATATATTTGCACATCTTTTTTCAAGTTATCTAATCTATCTTGTTTTAACCCATTTACAATTTCTACTGATAGATTAGGTGCAAATGTATCAAATTCGTGCTTCCAATTATAAACTAACGAAGCTGGACACACAATTAAGTTCGGCCGATTATTCGTTTTCTGTTCTTCTATCTCACTTAATAAATAAGCTATCGTTTGGATTGTTTTACCTAGTCCCATGTCATCTGCTAAAATACCGCCAAATTGATGTGCAGATAACATTTTTAACCATTTAAATCCATAAACTTGATAATCTTTTAATGTTGTTTTTAAACTCTTTGGTATAGATGCACGAAATAACTCTGGATGCGTTAAGTCATAGACTAAATTAGAAAAATAATCATCCATATTAATATTTTTGTGTAAATCAGATACTAAGTGTAGTGCTTGTGTTTGATGTAATTGAATATGGCCGTCTTTTAACACATCTTTTGAGCGTAACTGATTTAAAATATGATGAACATCTTGAAAAACATCATCTCTTAAATCAATAAATTGCCCATTATCCAACTGATAATAGTGATCATTTTCTTGAATATGCTGTAAAATCTTAGAAATATCTTTATCAGAAATACCATCAATATTAAAAGATATATCGAGTAAAGAACCTTGTGTATCAAATCGTATCATTGGTATATCAACTTGAAAGGCTTTATCTTGTAAATCTTCAGACAAAATAACATGACTAAAATCATTCAACTGTGTTTTTTCACGTGATAGAAAATCATAGAATGTATCTGTAGAATGTAAATACTTTTCAAATCGCTCTCCTTTTTTAGAAAAACCTAATGTTAACAATTTATTTTCCAATCGAATAGCATCTTCTACATTATACTGATCGAATACATCTGTATTTGTTTGTATATCAATCCATAATGTATCGTCTTCTTTCGTCACATAAAGATCTGGCCTATATGTTTGTTTTTTCACAATATAACTACCATCATAATGGATATGTGTAATTTGTTCCAATAAAGGTATTGTATAATTTATAAAATCAGAAATATTTTCTGTTTTTATCAGAATAGGTTTTATTTTACGACTATCAAAAATATCTAATAATAACTCATAAATCGGCAATAAATCTTTATCTATTTTATAGAAATGAGTTTCTATTCTAAGTAACATAAAATCATCTAATATATCCAATAAATGAGGATGTTCTAAAGAACATTCTAACCCTAAACGATGTTTATTCACATAAAAATGAAGAGGCGCTTTTTCTTCAGAATAATGATAAGTTTCAACAACATGGTCATTTAATACAAATATTACATTTTTTAAATGAGAGGTAATTTCCAAACATTCTGCTACTACCAATGGATGAATTTGAAGATATTTTAAACTAGGTACATACACATCAGGTTCAGAATACGAAAATACTTTTTTCAAAAAAACAAATAAGTGATGTGTCTGTTGATCGACTGCATAATCTTGCCAATCAATCGCATCTTTACTACCTAATGTATACGTCCTACGCTCAAAATACGTATATATTAACTCTGGTATACTTTTTACGACATATAATTTCTGTTTCCCAATTTTTAAAGAAATCAATAATCGTCTATCTCGCCATTGTGTTGTCATATTCAATGTTACTTCTACTTTGATAAAAGACGTATCAATTTCCATTTTTTTAGTTTGTGTATATAACGACTTACTTAAACGATTTAATCGAGCTGCTGTGTCAACAACTTGATGCTTTAATTGATGAGATACACTTCTTTCATATCCTTGCATATTTAAATATAATTCAGCAGCTAAAATATGTTTACAATAGCCATGTTCTTTAGAGTATTGACAATCACAAATATCCTTTCCTGTACTTGTTGCATCTAAGTAAACAGAAAATAATTGATTGTGGTCTAAAATTTCTGAGAACCATACCGTTGAGGTCGGATACTTCACAATACTCAAGACCCTATTTTCTTGTACTAATTGCTTTGCTTCATCTATCATTTTATTTGATATACCATTGCTCATCGTATCCTCCTCACTCAACTAAATTGTAATTTTATCATACCATACTTTTGACCATTACAGTAGTAACTACTCTTTTACTCAACAATAGACACTAGCCTGATTTTCATAATATCTTTATGTAAGGATAAATCCTCAACAATATTGACTAAAGAAATATCTTTTGGCAAATGAATTGTAAAAATATTACGATACACATTTCTACCGTCCACATTTTGTACATCGAATAAAACATCATTCAATTCAATAGAATATTTTGAAAAATATTCATTTAAAAAGGCTTTTGTTTCTAGTCTATGCACAAATTGAACTTCTAATCTTTTCACATTCGGAACATGTACAATAAAACGGATGATTGTTAAAGAAAAAACAACTGCTAGAAAACTTAAACAAGCAATTTTATAATATCCCATACCTAAAGCAATACCAATGCCTGCCGATGTCCATAAAGAAGCCGCCGTTGTTAACCCCGCTACTCTTTGTTTCGTCACAACAATTGTGCCCGCACCTAAAAAACCTATCCCACTTACAATAGGGGCTAATAAACGTACTTGGTCAACATCTATTTCTGGATGAATACTTAATTTCTCATAAAAAACTGCACTTTGAATAAGAGCAACTGTCGTTGCACCTACACATACTAAAATATGTGTTCTAAGTCCTGCCGGTCTACTTTTTCGTTGTCTGTCATAGCCTATAACACCTGCAAAAATAATAGCTAAAACTAATCGAATCGCAATATCTTGCGTTGTCATCTATATATCCTCCTTTATGATAACGCTTAATTTCGTAAACTTTAGTATACCATAAACGGTAAAAAATATCATCTATGAAAACATCTAGACAAGAGCATATTGTTGTACTTTAAAAATAAGGCTCTTCGCCAACTGAGGTTGGCGAAGAGCCTTCATATAGATTACATTCATTGTTGTTGCTGTTTATGTTCAAATGCTTTTTTTTGCCATATATAACATGCTTTTGAGTCAATCACTAATAGCATAAATGTATTAATTAAAATAACAATAACATCATTATTTTGTTTTATCAGATATGTCTGTATTTCTACTAGAATCGTAACAATATCAACAATAATAAAGAAAATATACGATGCAGATTTTCCTCTAATTAACAAAAAACGTGCCAACATTCCTAGTATAAAAACTAAAAAATTACCAATAATTAACACGATGTTTTGTTTGTCTTCTACAATATATGTATATAAAACAAAGAATAAAATACATCCTCCAATAGCATTGTAAATCAATGGTTTTAAATCATGTTTATCGGTGTACGTAATGGTGTCTTCAAATTCAATGTAGCCAATAATCGCATACACAGCTCCAATTAAGGCACTGATTACGCCACCTACTAAATCATATTGAAATTTCACAAAAGCAGTCACAAAACATCCTATAATTGTCACAATATAATAATGACGCTTTAATCCATTTGAAAAAACAACACCCATATACGCATCAAAAATATTATTTAAAATAAGCCCAACTACTAAAAAATTCATGCCACGATAGTCTTGAAAAACTGTATAAAATGTAAGTAGTAAAAACACGAGAAACCAAATTTTATCAAAATAACTTACCCATTTAGGCTCATCCATGTTCTTCCTCCTATTGTAACGCTAAATATTGTAAGGCCATAATTGTTTTTGCATCAATAATCGTACCGTCTTCAACCATTTCTAAAGCTTTAGATATCTCTATCCATACAATATCTAAAAACTCATCTTCATCTAATGAAAGTGGATTTTCAACTTCTATTAATTCTGTTGCTTCAAATAACGTAATTTTTTCTGTACAATATCCTGGAGAAACAACAAAAGTGTAAACTTCTTTCCAGTGTCTTGCTTGATAGTTTGTTTCTTCTTCTAATTCTCGTTTAGCTGCACTTAATGGTTCTTCTTTTGGAGAATCTAATTTTCCAGCAGGCACTTCAAAAAGTGATTGCTCAATCGCTTTTCTATATTGTCTAACAAGCAATACTTTATTGTCTTTTGTAGCAAGAATACATACAGCACCATGGTGTTTAATAATATCTCTTTTGGATATATTTCCATTTGGTAAGCGAACATCATGACTTTCTACATCAAAAATAGCACCATGATACACATTTTTTGATTGTAAGGTTGTTTCTATATAATCATTCATACGTATACTTCTCCTTATTTTAAAAATGATTGAAATACGGTATCTCCTAAAAAAATACCTCTTTTTGTTAATCGAATAAAATCATGTTTCATTTCCAATAATCCAACACTCATTAAATATTGGATTGTCTTTCCATAGACACTTTCTAATGAAATACCATATTTTTTTTGAAACTGCTGTCGGTTAACACCTTCTATTTTTCGCAATCCTAAAAACAATTCTTCTTCCATAATCTGTTCTTTTGTTAATGTTTCTTTTGAAAAAATAGGAAGTTGCTTTTGTCGTAAAGGTTCTAAATAGTGCTGAATGGGTCCATTATTTTTATAACGTATTTGATGAATATAGCCATGTGCTCCTGCTCCAAATCCAAAATAATGTCCGTTATTCCAATATGTTTTATTATGGATGGATTGATAGCCGTCCAAAGCAAAATTACTAATTTCATATTGCTTTCTTCCTGCTTTGTCTAACATTTCCATAGCCAGTTCATACATGTCTGCATCATCATCTTCGCTTGGTAAAGGAAGTTTTCCTTTTCTCATCAACTGATAAAAAATCGTTTTATTTTCTAAAATCAAAGAATAGACTGCATAATGTGGTAAATCCAATGCTAGTGCTTGTTCTAAACTATTTTTAAAAATAGACAATGTCTGATATGGTAGTCTAAAAATCAAATCAATACTAATATTATCAAACCCTGCTTTACGTGCATTTGATACAGATTGATACACATCATCAACACGATGACTACGTCCTATTTTTTCTAAAATACGATTATCAAAAGATTGAACACCCATACTCAAACGATTAGCACCATGCATTTTTAATACAGCCATTTTTTCTAAATTAACATCACCTGGATTAGCTTCTACACTAAATTCTGCTTGTGGATGAATAGATAAATATTTATGCATACCTGTTAATAGTGTATCCAGTTGTTTAGCTGTTAAACTTGTAGGTGTGCCTCCACCAATATACACCGTTTTTATTTCTGTTTTAGGATATTGTTGCATCGTTAACGCTATCTCATCAATCAATAACTGAACATATTCATCAACTGGTTGTCCTTCAATATAAACTTTATTAAAATCACAATAATAACAAATATGTTCACAAAACGGAATATGGATATAGACTGACGTCATATTTGTCCTCTACTTTCAAAATACTCTCTTGCTGAAATTTCATCCATTCGTAATTGAGCGATTAAGCTCTTCACGCTATGGAATTTAATTTCTTCTCGTACATATTTTAACCATTCAATTGTAACTTCTTCGTCATAAATATCTTCACTAAAATCAAGTACATGTACTTCTACACTTACGACACGATTTTGTTCAAACGTTATATTACGTCCGATAGACGCCATTCCTTTATACCATACGTCTTTGACTTTTATACGCACAATATAAACCCCTTCAGCAAGTCTGTATTGTTTTTCATCTACTTTAATATTCACCGTTGGAAATCCTATTTGTCGTCCTCGTGCATCACCATGAATGACATAACCACTAGTCGCATACACTCTACCTAATAATGCATTTGCTTTTTCAATAGTTCCAGTTGATAGCGCTTGACGAATAGCTGTAGAACTTACTTTCTCATAATCTTGTGTTTGTTGTTCCACAATAATGACGTCAAATGTTCCTTGACTATGTTCGGCTAATGTTTCAATAGTTCCATTTGCACCTTTTCCATAACGATAATCAAATCCTGCCACAACATATTTTGTATTAAGATTGATAACATAATCTTGAATAAATTGATGAGGTTCAATCGATGCAAATGCCTCTGTAAATGAAACAAGATAGAAAATATCAACACCCATTTGTTGCAATAAAACAGCTTTTTCTTCCACACTTGTTAAATACACTTCTTTTTGCTTTGTAAATATAACGGACGGATGCTGATTAAAACTTAACACAGCCAATTTATATCCTTTTTCCCTAGCAATATCTCTTCCTGTTTCAATGACTTTTTGATGCCCTAAATGTACACCATCAAAAAAACCAAGTACTAAAACAATACCTTCTTTTTCAACCTCAACAGGCTGAAATGGATAGGTTAATTTTATAATATTCATCATGTTGATTCTCCATTACTTAATAACATTTTTTTAGGTTTGATATACCCCGCTCTTTCAGGGTGTTTGTCGTATAACGCTATAATTTTGTCACGATAAACGAAAAAAACAGGATACTGAACATGGGGCATTTCTTGTAAAATAGCACCATTTTGTACACGTGCATATACCTCATCATCAATCTCACATCGCGGATAATCTAAGAAAGCTTGTTCAACAGGAATAAGTGCCATTGAAGCATCACTCAATACTTCAAGCTGATGTAATGTAAAACATTGTTCCTGTTTAAATCCTGCACTTTGTGTACGTGTCAAATCACTCATAAATGCAGGGTATCCCATTTTCGCACCTAAATCAACAGCCAGTGTACGTACATACGTCCCTTTACTACATGTCACAGAAAATCGCCACGACACTGTATGATTATCATGTACACTTACATCAGATATACGCTTAAAGTCATATATCACGACTTGACGAACTGGTCGTTCAACCGTTTCATGATTTCGTGCATATTCATATAATTTTTTGCCATTTACTTTTACGGCTGAGTACATAGGCGGGATTTGTTGTATACGACCTAACATTGATGCCATTATTGCATCAATCTCGTCTGTTGTTGGTATTTTATCAATATTTTTAACAGCCACAATATCGCCGTCACTATCTTCTGTACTTGTTGCTATTCCTAATGTGATTTCTCCCTCGTATTGCTTTTCAGCATTCAACATAAATTCTACCATTTTCGTTGCACTACCAATGCAAATTGGTAATACACCATCAACATTAGGATCCAATGTCCCTGTATGTCCTACTTTTTTTGTTTTCAATATTTTTCTTAATTTAAAAACGCAGTCATGACTGGTCATGCCACGTTCTTTCCACAATGGTAATATCCCGTTCATTTTCTTACCTCATTTCTTAGACAGTATATCACTTTTTACTCATTTTTTCATTATCTAGGTTTCTTCCTCTTTTACAGAAAAATTTTTTGTATACAAAAACAAGCGTACATATCTCCTAAAATGATATTTTATACATTTTAAAACTTTTTTATATAATTAAAATCATTTTTATACTTTTCATTTTCCTGATATTTTTAACCCTATTGAAAGTCATAAAAAAAAAGCGTATAATATAAAATAAGATTGATTTTAAAAGACTTATAGACGAGTAAATAAAAAATGATGAATCATCAAAAAGTCCACTAATCCATTCATCACATAAACATTTCTATGTATTTTTATTCACTTTTCTGTATGTAGCATTACCTTAAAACCACAATCTTATAGCAGAATGTTTATAAGACTTTAAAATCAATCTCCTTTTTCTAATTATCTCTCATCCTAATTCCAAAAACCTATAGAAATTGCTCCCACAATTTCTATAGGTTTTGGTTTTTTGGCAACCATAATGTGATTGCTGTATATGTATTTTCTTGTGATACTATATCCATTTTATAAGGCTGACCATAATATAATCTTAAACGTTCATCAACGTTTTGCAATCCCACACCACCTAATCGTTTGTGAGATGTCATATCCTTTGTGGTTTGTTTTATACCACGCCCATTATCCTCAATATTAATACCATAATGTGTATCTGTTTCTGTCATAAAAACACGAATCATCCCTTTTCTATCTAAACCTTTAATACCATGATAAATCGCATTTTCAACGATTGGTTGTAAAATAAGACGTGGTACTTTGATGTCTTTACATTTTTCTAAAAGTGTAATCTCATATTCTAATTGTTCTTCATAACGTTGTTTTTGAATAAATAAATATTGACGAATGTGGTCAAACTCATTTTCTAAAGTCATCAATTCATTTCCTGCATTTAAAGATAATCTAAAAAATTGTGCCAGCGCTTTTGTCATACTCACCACTTTTTGACTATCATTAAATTCTGCCATCCAAATAATCGTATCCAATGTATTATAAAGAAAATGTGGGTTAATTTGACTTGTTAGTGCCTGTAATTCAAAATAACGAATATCTCTTTCTTTTTCTTTAATTCCTTCTAGTAAACGATTGATTTCATCAAGCATACGGTTAAAATATAAGGATAAATCTTGTACTTCTTCACTTCCTTGAATGACCGCTCTTGCTGAATAATCCCCATGTTCAATTTGATGCATTGTTTGTTGTAATTCTTTTAATGGTCTTGTCCACTTTCTAATCAGAATAAGCAGAACACCACCCGTTACAACAAAAATAAAAATCCCCGACAAACTAAAGGCAACAAGCAAATGTAATTGAACATCTTTTAATTCAGAAAGTGGTACAACAGCAACCAATTCCCATGTGGATTTACCTAGTTTATTTGATTGCACATAAGTATACTGCCCATTCATATACCCCATTTCTGTTTCTTTAATACGCATGATTTCAGATAAATTATGACGGACTTCTTCTGTTTGATTAGCGGATTGATACAAAATACGATTGGTTTGGTCTACAATAAATAATTCACCATTATCTTGTAAATTTAATTGTTGCAAATAATCATCAATACTATCTGATGAAACATCCATTCGTAAGACACCTATGTTTTCTCCTTTTTCATCGTGAATATCTTGTGTCATGGAAATCACTTGTATCTCTTTATTATCTTGCTTTCTTTTCATAGACGTTAATACCGCAACGCCTTTTTGTTTAATGGCTTCTGTATACCATTCTTCTTCCATCATATTTTTAGATAAAGACATATCCATACTATCTAAATTTGATAAAACGCGTCCGTCTTTTGTAATGAGTACAATGGATAAAAATTGACTATCTGTTTTTAAAAAAGTATGAATAATTTCTAGTGATATGTTTTTATTTTCTGTTGTTTCATGCAACATATAAGACCGAATGGATTCATTATTTGATAAAGCATACGTACTTTGCCGTAATCTCTCTAAATAAGAAGATAAATCATGATTGACTCTATCCAATACTTGTTTCGTATTTTTTTCTGTCATATCCACAATAATTTGAGATGCCATGGCATAATAAAAACCACCTATTCCAACAAGAAATATAACCATTATCGTAAAGACATACAAAGAAACTTTGTAAGCTAAAGATTTTCGTTTCATCACTCACTATCTCCTTTTTGAAATTTCTTAGGTGACATACCAACAATTTGTTTAAATCGAATAGAAAAATAATTCACATCATCATACCCGACTTTTTGAGCCACTTCATAAATTTTTAATTCACTTGATAACAATAAAATTTTGGCATACGCAATACGTTTTTCTGTTACATAATCTTGAAAAGACATACCGAATTGCTTTTTGATGAGTGTGCTTGTATACGTCGATGCAAACCCCAACCAATTTGCTAATTTCACTAATGAAAAGTCAGGTTCTGTAAAATGCTCATTAATGATTTGTTGCATTTGATTTTGTTTAGAATCATTTATTTGTGTATCCACAACTTCTAAAAGAATTTTATCTTTTTGCTCTTTTTGAATATTTAAAATAACCTTTTTTAAAATAGTTTCAACATCTTTTTTAGATACTGGTTTTAAAATATAATCATCAGCCCCTAATTTCAAAGCAGCCAAAGCATAATCAAAATAGTCGTATCCTGTTAAAAAAACAATATGTATTTCTGGATAATATTCTTTTGTTTTTGTTGCCAATGTAATGCCATCCATATTGGGCATATTGATATCTGTTAATAAAATATCTACATGGTTTTCTTCTAAAATATTTAATGCTTTTTCTCCTGAACTCGCTTCAAGAATCGTTGTAATACCTAATGACTGATAATCTACGAGTTGCGTTAATCCTTTTCGAATAAATGATTCATCTTCTACAATTAAAATCGTGTACATCTGTTCACCTTCTTTGTTCTTATTATATCACAAATTGAATGATCCTTTTATCAATCAATATTAGATAACTGCTATGATTCTGTACTATTAAAAAATTTTATCACCAATATTATTTACTATAAAATCAAAAATAGACTACACCACAATAATCAATGGGTGTAGTCTACTTTTTTATTCCATATACGGTAATAGATAGTCATATCCTTTTTCTGCCATTTCCATTTTTGAAATAAATTTAATAGATAAACTGTTGATACAAAAACGTAAACCACCTTTATCTTTTGGACCGTCATCAAATACATGTCCTAAATGCGAATTACCTGCACGACTTCTCACTTCAATACGTGTCATATTATAACTTGTATCTTTATGATATGTTACCACTTCTGTGTTAATTGGTTTTGTAAAACTAGGCCATCCACAACCTGATTGAAACTTATCTTTTGAGAAGAATAGCGGTTCTCCAGTTGCAACATCAACATAAATACCTTCTTCAAAAAAGTCCCAATATTGATTTGAAAATGCTTGTTCTGTTTTATTTTCTTGAGTGACTTGATATTGGTCTTTTGTTAATGTTTGTTTTAATTCTTCTTGAGATGGTTTTGGGTATTTTGTCACATCAACAAGAGGCACGTTCGCTTCTGATACATCTATATGACAATATCCACCCGGATTTTTTTTCAAGTAATCTTGATGGTACTCTTCTGCTAAAATATAGTGTCTCAATGGTTCGATTTCAATCGCAGTTTTTTGTCCAAGTTCTTTTTCTTTTTCAGCAATAGCTTCATCAATCACTTTTTTATCATCGTCATTTTGATAGTAAATACCTGTACGGTATTGTCTACCTCTATCATTACCTTGTTTATCAACACTTGTTGGATCAATCACACGGAAATAATACAAGAGTAATTCTCTTAAACTTACTTTAGAGGCATCATATTGAATATGTACCGTTTCTGCATGATCTGTTTGAGAAATCAAATGATAATTTGTAACATCACTTTTTCCATTAGCGTATCCAGATGTCACATCAATTACACCATTGATTCTAGAAAAATATTCTTCTAATCCCCAAAAACAGCCTCCTGCTAAGTAAAGATCTTTTAACATACTTTTATCCACAGTTTCTCCTCCTTTTTGCATTGATTTACTTTCTGAAGTTACTTGTTCTTTAACTCTATTTTCAATAGATTGTGTACTTGCATTTTTTGCACTTACATAGCGTTGTAAGAACAGTACACCTAACACAGCAACAATTACCGCTCCTATAATGACGCCTTTCTTCATAGTTCACCTCATTAGTTCACTGTTTTCATAAATTCTTTAATATCCATTGCTGACATATAACCTGTTTGTTGTTTAACAAGTGTACCATCTGATCCTATGAACAATTCTGATGGATAGCCTACGACACCTAATTTTTGGAAATACTCACCATTTTCATCGAATAGTACTGGTAAATCTGTATAAGATGTGCCATTAAACCATTTCAAGAAATCTTCTTTTGATTTTTCATTACGATAATTTGGTGCAACAATCGTCAAGACAACAAAGTCTTTTTCATTTTTAGCTAATTCTTGAGTTTCTTGTAGTGTGGACAAACAAATTGAACACCATGAAGCCCATGCTTTGATAAATACTTTTTTACCTTTATATTCTTCCAGTGTATGTACTTTGCCATTAACATCCATCAATTTAAAACTTGGTGCCATCTCACCTTTATTTTTCATCATATCATCTTTCATATTTGATTTATCAGACATAGACGAACTTTCCATCATTTTATCATCTTTCATTTTGTTGTCACTCATATTTTTATCATCCATTTTTTTGTCGTCCATTTTTTTATCGTCCATTTTACCGTCTTTCATCATGGATGAGCTTTCCATCATTTTATCATCTTTCATTGCAGCTTGTCCGCAACCTGCTAATAATACACATGCTGTTGCTACTGTTCCTAATTGTTTCATATATTTTTTCATTTTATTTTCTCTCCTTATTTATTATTTATTGTTTAATGAAAAAGTGTTGATAAAAAGTTAGCTTGTCCAAATATCAATAATACGCCCATTAAAATAATCAACCAACCACCAACTTTTTTAATGCGTAACATATATTTTTTAACTTTGGCAATATGTTTTAAAAATAGTGTAGATGCTAATGAAATACACATAAATGGTAATGCTAAACCTAATGCATAGACAGCCATTAACATAACTCCTAAAAGACTATTGCTTCCTCCAGATGAGGATAATGCAAAAATCGCACTCAAAACTGGACCAATACAAGGTGTCCATCCAAAACTAAATGTAAATCCTAATAAATAAGCATTTAGTAAATGATTTTTATTACTAGACATCGTTGTCGATTTTTGTCTTTCTAAAAATGGAATATGAATATATTCAGCATGGTGTAACCCAAGAATAATAACAATAATCCCCATAATAATTGGTGTATACGGGCTTGCAATAAGTTTTCCTAAAAAACTTGCTCCAAAACCTAATGTAATGAAAACCGTTGAAATACCAAACACAAAAGCCAATGTGGTATAAACAGGTTTTGTATAAATTTTAAATCGCCCTATTTTAATAGCTTTATCACCTGTTTCCTCCATTAAAATCCCCGTATATACAGGTAATAACGGTAAAATACACGGTGAAAAAAACGATAAAATACCGGCTAAAAATGTCGTCCAAAGAAAAACGGCATCTAATTGTTGAACCATACGCTCAACTCCTTTCCTTGTTTACATGTATACTATACTAAACTATCTCTCATAAAAACATAGAATAAGATATTAAAAAACTTGAATTTAATATGAATTTTATTGAATGACGCACAAAACTAGAAAATAGTGCAAAACTCACACTACTATCAAAAAGCGGTGAGCGAACATTGTAAAATGTCCGTTCACCGCTTCATTTATTAAAAGCTACAACTTAACAAAGAATCTAATTTTCTTATAGAACAATTTATGAGAAATACCTCTTTATTTAAAAATCGTGTTGGTGGATTGCTCCACCAACACGATTTTAGAGCCTAAAACTCTTAATTTTTTGTCCCTAACATAAAACAAAAAGATAGTGACTTAACTTGTATTAAATCACTATCTTTCATAGCTATCAGCCCTATTTGACAGACAACTAGTATTTTATTTAATTATTTTGAAGCTGCTGGAGCATCTGCTGTTAACTGGATTTTATGTAAGTTGTAACCCCAGTTACCTTCATAATCTTTAACATCTAAGTTTTTCACACGTGTATTAACAGCTGTTAATGATAAGATATTGAACAATGGTAAACCAAATGCTTCTTCATTAGCATATTTTTGCCATGCATCAAAAATTTCTTTTTGTTTTTTAGAATCAAATGCTTCTGCTGAACCCATTTTAGCTAATAATTCATCATTTTTCTCAGATACATAACGTGTCATATTTAATTGAGTATTACCCCATGTATGTGATTGATTTGGGTCACCAGATAATGACCAACCAGCAACGAATAAGTCTACTTCTGGATCATCGTTTTCTAAACGATCAAAGAATGAGTTACCTTCGATTAAGCGTCCGCCTACTAATTGAACGTCTAAACCAACTTCTTTCCAGTATTTGATGTATGCTTGAGAAATCGGTTCATTATCGCCACCAGCAGACATCGCTAAATTAATCGTTAATTTTTCACCTTTTGGATTTTCACGTAATCCATCACCGTCTTTATCTTTATAGCCTGCTTCATCTAAGATTTTTTTAGCTTTTTCTGGATCATGTGGGAAACCAGGTAATGTGCTGTCATGTAATGAGCCAAATGTTGGTGCTAACATTGAGTTTGCACGAACACGTAAACCGTTGTAGAATGTTTGACCAATTTCTTCTAAGTTTAATGCATACCCCATTGCTTGACGTAATGCTTTATCGTTGATTTTTTCGTTTGTAATAACACTTGTTTCTTTTTCTGCATCCCATTTACCGAATTTAAATCCGATGTATTGGTAAGCATGACGCCATTTACCAGCTAAAGTTGCATTGTTTAATTCTTTAAATGAATCGTAAATAGCTGTTAATGTTGATACTGACATAATGTCATATTTACCTGCTTTAAATTCATCTGGAGAGTTTGTTGAGTTAACAACTTCAATGATAACACCATCTAAGTTTGGTTGACCTTTCCAGTAGTATGGGTTTGCTTCTAATTCAACAGATTCACCTGTTACGATTTTTTTGAATTTAAATGCACCTAAACCAGCTGGATTTTTACGAACTGCATCAGATGCTGATTGATCTTTAATTGCAATATCTTTCAACTGATGTTTAGGGAATGGTGTAGACCAAAATCCGCCAACATGATTCAATGATGGAGATACTTCTTTTAATTGGAATGTTACAGAATGATCATCATTTTTCTTGATACCTGAAATTGTTTCAGATTTTCCTTCATGATACTCATCCATACCAACGATATTTTTAAATGTATCGTTATATCTTTCACCTGTGTAATCTTTATGTCCAATCACTTCAAATGCATAGATATAATCATCAATTGTAAATGGTTCGCCATCTGACCATTTTACGTTTTCTTTAACTTTGATTGTGATCGTTTTTGCATCTTTGTCAATTGCTAAAGTTCCTAAACCACCTTCGACAATTTTGTAGTCACTATTAGCTACAAATAAGCCTTCTTCTGTAAATGCTGTTACTTCTGAATCAGATGCTTCTTTTTGGTAAAGACCACTGAATACACCTGGAATAGGACTATCACTGATCAATGCATATTTTAATACGCCACCTTTAATTGGTGTACCTTCATGCTCTATTTTAGACGGAAATTTTGCTAATGTTTCTGCAACATTACTGTCTGCTGACTTTGTTTCTTCTTTTTTTGCAGTATCTGTGTTATTGCCACAAGCTGCTAATACAGCAACTGATGCTAAACCTAAAAACCATTTTGCTTTTTTTGCCATTGTAATTACTCCCTTAATAAATATTTTTACTATCTACTTTTTATAAAGTAGTTTAATAAACTAACCTAAACGTTGTTTTGCATCTGATGAACGTTTCAACGCTTCACCAATATAGTTAACACAAAGCATTAACACCAAAACAAGTAATGATGCGGGTAGCCACACCCACACTTTGTTTTTAATAATATCTGAGTTGGTTGCATATCCAATCAATGTCCCTAAACTTGGCGTAGAACTTGGTAAACCAAATCCTAAATAACTCAAACCTGTTTCTAAACCAATATTTCCTGCTAAGGATAATGTTGTATTTACAATAATAATAGAACTCATATTCGGTAATAATTCACGTGTCATAATACGCAAATCACTTTCACCTAATGTTTTAGCAGCTTTTATATACTCCATTGAAGATTCTGCTAAAGCTTTCCCACGATATAATCTTGCATTCCCTACCCATGAGAAAACACTCATGATAAAAATGAACGCAAGCATTGAATAGTTTGGTACAACTTGTAAAAATGCAATGATTAGCAATAATCTTGGTAAAATACTGATGAAATCAACAATACGCATCACAACAGCATCAACCCATCCACCATAGTATCCTGAAATCGTTCCAATAAACAACCCGGCAAGAGTTGTTAAAACAGTTACGCTAAAAGCAATTGTCAATGAATTTCTTGCACCAATAATCAACTGGAATAAAATCTCACGACCACCTTCATCGGCACCCATAATGTAACCTTTTGTACCTGGTTTGGCAAAACGATTTGTAATAAATACTTCCATTGCTTTTTTACTATCTAAAAACATTGATGTAATAAAAATACCTAAAATCAATGTCGCAAAGATAATAAAAGCTGTCATCGCAACTTTATCACGTTTAAATTCACGAACAATAACACCAAAACCAACAACGGCTTTTTTGTTATCTTTTTCTTGTTTTAATTTATCTTTTTTAGCCACTTTTAGTCTCCTTTCTACTGAATGCGAATGCGTGGATCAACTAATGCAAGTGCCACATCCGATAGTAAGGAACCAAATAAACCGGCTAATCCATACATTAAAATCAGTGCTGTCATTAGTGAGTAGTCACGTCCATTGATTGAATCGATAAATAATTTACCCATCCCAGGGAATGAGAAAATGTTCTCAATAAAAATTGAACCAGATAAAATAC